>SABN01000060.1 GCA_009928955.1 Opitutia bacterium
TCGCCGCGTTCGGCGCCTTCGCCGTGGCCGGCATGCTCGCGCTCGCCGCCTGCACACCCACGCCCACCCCGACGCCGTCGCCCATCCGCCCGTTCGACAGCAGCCACAGCCCCACCGGAATCCACAGCAGCGGCGGCCCCAGCGGCAGCATCCCCAGCACGAACACCAGCACCGCGAACAGCCCCGCGTTGGGCACGTCGAAGATCGCGAATCCGATGGCCGCCGCCACCGCCTGCACGAACGCCGTCCCCACCGTCCCGCGCACCACCGTGTTCAGCGTCAGCGCCATCCGGTTCCGCAGCCGCCCCATGAACGACCCGCCCACCCGCTCCATCAGCGCCGCCGCCCGGTCCGCCATCGCCTCGCCCTGCAGATAGAAGAAAAACATGAAGATCAGGCTGAAGACCACCTGGAACACCCCGTAGCCCAAACTCACCCCCCGCTTCACCAGCCACGCCGCCGTCACCTTCGACGCCCCCGCCCCCCAGCGCGTCAGCCGCTCCGTGTCGCTGAACACCTCCGCCAGCCCCGTCCGGATCGTGTCCGCGTGCGGCCCGAAGAACGGATGCGCCTCCAGCGCCGCCACCAGCTGCGGAATCCCCGTCTCCTTCAGCGCCTGCAGCCGCTCCAGCCCCCACGCCACCATGTCCAGCGACGACTTCGCCAGCAGCGCCAGCGGCACCACCAGCAGCAACGTCGCGAAAAACGTCATCAGCCCCGAGGCCAGCACCGCATGCCCCGCCGCCAGCCGCCGCTTCACGAATCCATAGACCGGCCAGGTCGCGAACACCAGGATCGCCGCCCACAGCATCGCCGAAACGAACGGCTTCAGCACCAGCAGGCAGAAGAGCACCAGCACCGCCACCAAGGCGACCCCGGCCGTCTGTTCGATCAGCTTCCGGTTCTTGAGCGAAAACGATTCCATCGGTCCATTCCTAGCACAACCGCCCCTCCGCCGCACTCATATTTGACGCGGTTTTTCGATCGTCCCCGAGGCCAGCACCGCCTCGCCGTCGTAGAACACCGCCACCTGCCCCGGCGTCACCGAAAGCTGCGGCTCGTCGAACACCGCCTCCAGCCGCCCGCCTTCCGCCGCCGTCACCGTCGCCGCCGCCGCCTTGTGCCGTTGCCGGATCTGCACCCGGCAGCGCACCGGCTCCGCCGACGCGCCCGCCCACGCCACCCAGTTCAAGTCGCCCGCCACCAGCCCGCGCGTCTGCAGCTCCGCCTGCGGCCCCACCACCACGCGGTTGCGCGTCGCATCGATCTCCAGCACATGCCACGGCACGCCCCCGCCCCCCAGCTCCAGCCCCTTCCGCTGGCCGATCGTGTAATGGATGATCCCCCGGTGCCGCCCCAGCACCTTCCCCTCCCGCGTCACGAAATCCCCCGGCTTCGCATCGCCCTTCTGGAACAGCACCGAGTAATCGTCGCACTCGATGAAGTCCTGGCTCTCGTCTTTCTCCGCCAGATCGCTCCAGCCCAGCCCCCGCGCCAGCTCCTTCACCTCGCCCTTGCGCAGCTCGCCCAGCGGGAAAACCAGATCCTTCAACTGCTCCTGCTTCAACCGCGACAGGAAATACGACTGGTCCTTCCCCTCGTCCTTCCCCCGCCGCAGCTGCCAGCGCCCGCTCGCCTCGTCGAAACCCACCCGCGCATAATGGCCCGTGGCGAACTTCTCGAACTCCACGCCCTGCGCCCGCGCCGCCTCCAGCAAAAATCCGAACTTCATCCGCTGGTTGCAACGCACGCACGGATTCGGCGTCCGCCCCGCCAGATATTCCTCGCGGAAATAGTCCAGCACCGTCTTCTGGTATTGCCCCGCCAGATCAATCACCCGGTGCTCGATCCCGATGCGCGCCGCGATGTTTTTCGCCGCCTCCAGATCCCGCGCCTCCCCCGGCCCGTAGCACCCCGAAATCCCCAGATCCGGGATCGCCACCGACCCGTCCCAGATGCTCATCGTCAGCCCCGTCACTTGCCAACCATCGCGCTTGAGCAACCACGCCGCGACGCTGGAATCCACCCCCCCGCTCAACCCCACCGCCACGCTTTTCCGCCCAGTGCTCATCCCCTTCATCCTACACGCGCCACGCCCCCCCTCGCCACTCTCTTCTTTGCCCGGACGCATCTTCCCGCCGCGCCATGCCGCGCGGAAGGCCTCGCCGGGACTCCCGCGGGGCCTCATCGGACCAGATCGCAGGCCTCCGGCGGCATCCAATGCTTGTCCTTCCCCTCCCACTTCACGTTGCATCCGACGGGATTGGTCGTCGGCACGCTCACCGGCCGCCCCGACGTGATCTCGTCGAGGGCCCGCTCCAGATCGTTCACCGTCGCCTTCGCCGTCTCGCGCGGATTGTCCACGCCCCGGCCCGTATAGACCAGCCGGCGCTCCCGGTCGAACACGAAGAAATGCGGCGTCCGCAGCGCGCCATATGCCCGCGCCACCTCCTGCGGCTCGTCGCGCAGATAGATCCACGGAAAATGGAATTCCTCCATCCGCGCCACCATGTGCGCGAAATCGTCCTCCGCATAGGTGTTCGCGCTGTTGGAATTGATCGCCACGAACCGCACGCCCATGTTTTTGAACTTTTCCGCCGCCGCCCGCGTCACCTCGTCCGACCCGATCACGTACGGACAGTGGTTGCAGGTGAAGAACACCACCAGCGTCTCCGCCTCCGCGAAGTCCGCCAGCGCATACGTCCGCCCATCCGTCGCCGGCAACCGGAAGTCCGGCGCCTTCGCGCCTATGTCCAACGTAAAGCCCATGGCCTCCTCCTTTTCATCCGTTTTTGAAACGATACCCCGCATGGCCCCGTCCGCAAGCGCTCTCTTCATTTCCACACTTTATAAACTGTGGAAATGGCGCTTCCGGCCTCGGCGGGGAAATGGGGGCGGTTCGGCGGGGGAAGCGCGCGCGCTATTCCGCTGCACGGGCGGCCAAGACTCGCTGCGCCATCAGGCGCGTCGCGCCGGCCTTGCGGGCGACAAGCTCGGCGGCGGCGCGGCCCAGGCGCGCGCGTTCCTCCGCATCGCCGAGCAGCTTCAGGATCAGGCGCTTCAGCTCGTCGGCGTCCTGCGCCTGCGCCCAGGCGCGGGCGTCGAGGAAATCCTGCGAAATGACCGGGAAATTCTCCATGTGCGGCCCCACGACGACGGGCTTGCCGTCCCGCGCGGGCTCGATGGGGTTTTGTCCACCGACTTGCGTGAGGCTCTTGCCGACGAAGACGACGTCGGCCGCCGCGTAGAATCCGCGCAGCTCGCCGGTCGTGTCCACGAGGAGCACGTCGGGCCGCGGCGCCAGCGGCGCCGCTCCATCGGCAAATTGGCTGCGCTGGACGACGCTCATTCCGCGCTGGCGGATTTCCGCCCGCACCTCCTCGCGGCGTTCGGCGTGGCGCGGCACCAGCACCAGCATCAGCTCCGGAAGGGACTTCCGGGCCTCCTGGGCGATGTCCAGCAGCGCGTCCTCCTCGCCGGCCCACGTCGAACCGCCGAGCAGCACCGGATCGCCGGGCTTCACGCCGATCTTCGCGAGCACGGCGCGCGCGCGGACTTCCGCGGTCGGCGGCGTGGGCCCGATGTCGTATTTCGCGCTGCCGGCGATTTCCACGCGGTCTTCCGGCGCGCCGAGGGCGAGCAGGCGGTCGCGGTCCGCGGCGCTCTGCACGCAGAACCACTGGATCTGCGGCAGCAGGGCGCGCGTGATGAAACGGATCTTGCGGTATCCCCGGAACGAATGCTCCGAAATGCGGCCGTTGATCATCACGGTCGGAATGCCCTGCTTGCGGGCGTAGCGGATCAGGTTCGGCCATATCTCGTTTTCGACGAGCACGACGGCGGAGGGACGGATGCGCCGCAGCACGCGCGGCACCACCCAGGGCACATCCATCGGAAAATAGAGCGTGACGTCGGGCGGCTGGATCTTCTTCAGCGCCAGCATGTGGCCGGTGGACGTGTTCGTCGTCAGCACGAAGCGCGCCGAGGGGTCGCGGCGGCGGACCTCTTCCATGAAGGAAAAAGCCACGGCCAGCTCGCCGACGCTGACGGCCTGGATCCAGAGGGGGCGCCCCCGCGCGTCGAGAAGCGCGGCCTCGCCGGCCTGGTAGCGGCCGAAGCGCTGGGCGAAATCGCGCCCATAGCCGCCGCGCCGCAGCATGCGCAGGAGGAAATGCGGCAGGAGGAACGCGAACGCGACCGGAAACACGAGGTTGTAGATCCACCAAATCACGGCACGATCCCCTTGTTCATTTGCAGAACGGGCAGCAGCACCGCCAGCGCGATCAGCGTGACGAACAGGCCGATCCCCAGCGTCATGGCGATTTCCAGCAGCATCATGCCGCGCGAAGCCAGGCGGTCCCAGCTCTGCTGGAAGCGCTGCGCGGCGTTGTCGAGCAACCCCGTCAAATTGCCGCCGGCTTCGCCGGCCTGCACCCACGCGGCCAGCGAGGGATGCAGCGGGCGGATGCCGCGGATGACCTCGACGAGCGACTTGCCCTCGCCCATGGCCGCCGTCTCGCGCTTCGCGCAGGCGGCCAGCCATGCGCTGCCCGAAGCCCGGCCCGCCATCGGCACGCTCTCGATCAGGCCCACCCCGCGCTCCAGCAGCAGCCCCAGCACCCGCACGAACCGCAAGCTCGTCAAGTCGCGCCAGCCGCCGCCCACCAGCGGAATCGCAAACAGCCGCCGGTCCACGCGGATGCGCAGGGCTTCGTCGGCCCGGAGGCGGCGGCGGAACCACGAGACGCCCCCGACGGCGCCCGCCGCCAGCAGCAGCAGGAATGCCCCGAACGCGCGGCCGCCCGTCAGCATGACTTGCGTCAGCAGCGGCAGCTTCAGGTTCGTCTCGGCGAAAAGCCGCTGCACCATCGGCAGCATGAACACCAGCACGAGCCCGCCGATCACCACCGCCAGCGAGACCACGACGCATGGATAGAGCAGCGCCGTCATCAGCTTTTCGCGCAGCTTCTCCTGCTCTTCGAGGAAGGCGGCGAGCCGGTCGAGGGCCTCGTTCATGCCGCCGGTGCGCTCGCCCACCTCCATCACCGCCTGCTCGAACGGCGTCACCTGCGCCGAGGCGCCGGCCATGGCGGCGCTGAGCGGGCGCCCTTCGCGCACGTGGTCCCGCACGGCTGCCAGCCGCGTCCGCGCCCGGTCCAGTTCCGGCGCCTGCAGGATCACGTCCAGCGCCGGCACGAGCGCGACCCCGGATCCCAGCAGGGCCGCCAGCTCGCGGTAGAACATCGTGCGGATGTCGGCCGGAAACGCCGCGGCCTTCGCCGCGCGGCGCGAGGCCGGCCCCCCCGCGGCCTGGAGAATCTCCGGCAGGATGCCGCCCGCGGCCAACCGCTTGCGCGCGTCCTTCATATCCGCAGCTTCGATCAGCCCGCTCCGCGCGCGCCCCGCGGCGTCATAGCCCTTGTATTCGAAGGTCGTCATGCCCCGGCGCCGTTCCCGCTATGCCCGCCGCGCGCCGGCGGAGCGCAGCACCTCGGCGACCGAGGTGGCGCCCGCCAAAATCTTGTCGACGCCGTCATCGAGCATGTCGCGGAATCCGGCCGCGACGGCCAGGCGGAGGAGTTCGGCGGGAGGCACGGCCGTGCGGATGGCTTCCGAAATCGCGGGCGACACCGCCAGCAGCTCGTGGATGCCGGTGCGGCCTTTGTATCCGCCGAGACATTCCTTGCAGCCCGCCGCCGCCGCGTCCCACACGGCGCGGCCCGCCAGCTTGGGCTGCCCCAGCAGGACCGCGTCCGCGGGCGCCAGCGCGGCTTCGCGCCGGCAATGGGGGCACAGGCGGCGCACCAGCCGCTGCGCCAGCACCGCGCGCGCGGCGGACGCCAGCAGGTACGGCGGAATGCCCATGTCCACCATGCGCGTGACGGCCCCGACCGCATCGTTGGTGTGCAGCGTGGTGAACACCAAATGGCCCGTGAGCGAAGCGCGCACGACGATCTCCGCCGTCTCCAGGTCGCGCGTCTCGCCGACGAGCACCACGTCCGGATCCTGGCGCAAGACGTGGCGGAGCCCGCGCGCGAACGTCAGGCCGATCTTCGGATGCACCTGCATCTGCCCGATGTTCGGCAGCTGGTATTCGATGGGATCCTCGATGGTCAGCACGTTCAGATGGGCGGTGTCGAGCTCGCGCAGGGCCGCATACAGGGTCGTGGTCTTGCCGCTGCCCGTCGGGCCCGTCACCAGCACGACGCCATGCGGCTCGCGCAGAATGCCGCGGAAGAGGTCCAGCATCGCGGGCGACATCCCCAGCTCGTTCAGCGTATAGCGCGTGGATTCGCGGTGCAGCAGGCGCAGCACGATGCGCTCGCCCTCGGCCACCGGCACGCTGGAGACGCGCACGTCGATCTCCCGCGAGCCGACGCGGACGCGCGCCACGCCGTCCTGCGGCAGGCGCTTCTCGGCCAGGTCCAGCCGCGCCATCACCTTCAAGCGCGCCGTCAAGGCGCTTTCCAGATGCCGCGGGGGATTCGGTTGCTCGTAGAGCAATCCGTCGATGCGGTAGCGGACGGTCAGCGCGTTGGCGTACGGCTCGATGTGGATGTCCGACGCGCCGCGCTTGACGGCCTCCAGCAAGATCACGTTCACGTAGTGCGCGACCGGCGCATCGGCGCTGCCGGCCAGCAGGTCGTCGGCTTCGCGGCGCGCGGGGGCTTCCGTCCCCTCGTCCGTGGCGGCCTGTCCGGCCTGCGCCGCGGCCGCGCCCGCCTGCCCCGCGCGGCGGAAATAGCATTTGTCGATCGCGCGCTGGATTTCCGGCGCGGGCGCGGTCACCCAGACCGCCTCCACCCCCAGCAGCAACGACAGATCCTCGTAGCCCTGGAGCGCCGCGGGGTCCGCGCCCGCGATCGCCACCTGCCCGTTCCAGCGGAACGGAATCAGCGCGTTCCGGCGCACCCAGTCCACGGGAACCGCTTCGATCAGCGCCGGATCGAGCCACTCCTCCTCGATGCGCTCCAGCGCGGGAAGGCCCTGGGAAGCGCCGCTCATGGCTTGCCGCCCACCCTCGGCTTCTTCTTCTTCGCGGCCCGCTTCTCTTTTTCGGCCGCCGCCTTTTGCGCGTCCGTCTCGGCGGCGGGATAGGGCTCATCCATCGCCTGCGGCGCGTCCTCCAGGCTCGTGGCCCGCTCGAGCCGCGCCTTCTCCCGCTCGGCCACCTGCATGTCCGTCACGATCCGCGGCGTCACGAAGATCAGCAGGTTCGTGCGCTTCTTCGCGTTGCTCGTCGAGCGGAACAGCGCGCCGAGGAAGGGGATGTCGCCCAGCAGCGGCACCTTGGTGGTGATCTTGGAGGTGTCCTCGCGGATCAAGCCGCTGAGGACGACCGTCGTGCGGTCGGGAACCGTCACCGTCGTCTTGACTTCGCGCTTGGCGATGGTGGGCGTGTATTTCAGCGCTTCGCTGCTCTCCTCCACCACCGATTCGATGCTGGGATTGAGGTCGAGCTGGATCTCCCGGTCGGGATTCACGTGCGGCGTCAGCTTCAGCTTGATCCCCACGTCCAGCCGCTCGATGTTCTGGATGAAGTCGCGGTCGGAGCCAGATCCCTCGACCGAGGATTTCAGGATGGGGATGTTCTCCACGACGCTGACGGACGCCTCGAGGTTGTTCTGCGCCCACAGGGGGATGTTCGAGAGGATCTTCAGGTCCCGGGTGCCCGCCATGGCCTTCAGATACATCGGAATCTGGCTGTACTCCTTGCCGTCGGCGCCGGTGAAGGTGCCGCTGATGACGCCCAAGGCGAGCCCCTGCGGGAAGGCGCCCTTGGTCAGCAGTTCCGTCATCGAGTCGCCGTCGCCGTAGCGGGAGCGGACGAAGCCGCCGGTGCCGCTGCCTTCGGGCGAATCGATGCCGAACCATTCCACGCCCAAATCGAGGCCCTGCTCCATGTTGATCTCGGCGATGAGCACCTCGACCAGCACCTGCTGCGGCACCACGTCCAGACGCTCCACCAGCCGCCGCACATACTCGAAATCCTGCGGCGAGGCGTCCACCAGCAGCGCGTTGTTCGCCACGCTCGGCTCGATCGCGATGTCCCGCTGCGCCGCCGCTCCCTCCGTCGCCGGAGCCTTGCCCAGCAGCGCGTTCAGGCTCTTGGACGCCTCTTCCGCCGACAGATATTTCAGGAAGATCGCGTTCAGCCGGCCGAACCCGTTCGGATTCTCCACATCCATCAGCTCGATGATGCGCTTCGTCTCGGCGATCTGCATGGGCATGCCCACCAGGATCAGGCTGTTGGCCTGCGGGGCCGCCACCACGGTGAAGTCCGTCGGCAGGTCGCCCGTGCCGCCGGCCACCTGCTGGAAGTGGCGGTTGATCTTGTTGACGGCGCTGTCCGTCGCGCCGAACGTCGCGCGCAGCTGGGCGGCCACCTCCTCGGCGCTCGCATGCTTCAGCGGGACCACCTCGACGCGGCCGCCGGACCCGGGCTGGTCCAGCTGGGCCACCAGCGCCTCCAGCCGCGCCACGTTGGCGGACGTATCCGTCACGATCAAGTGGTTGCCCGGCAGGAACACTTCCAGCGCGCCTTCCTTGCCGCCGCGCACCAGCGGCTCGAAGCTCTTCTTGACTTCGGCCGCGTTCACGTTCTTCAGCGGGATCAGCTTGGTGACCAATCCGCCCCCGAGGCCGGAACCCGACGCCAGCGCCGGCCCGCCCGGCAGGAGCGTCACCTGATGGACGCCGCCGCGCTCGGCCACCGTGTAGCCGCTGGCCTCCAGCATGCTCAGATACAGCGGATACACCTCCTCCACCGGAATGCGGCCCTGCGTCAAGATGGTCACCTTGCCCGTCACGCCTTCCGGCACCACGAACTTCTTGCCGGTGATCTTGCCCACGATCTGCGTCACCAGCCGGATGTCCGCCTGCTCGAAATTGAACTGCACGCCGCCGCCCGGCGCCGATTCCGCCGCCGGAGCCAAGGCCTCGGCCATCCCGTCGACGATCCCCGCCGCCGCCAGGCCCGCCCCCAGCACCCACGCCACCCACCCCAGCATCGCAACGCGCCTGTTCATTTGGATATCCCTCGCTCGCTCTGGCGGATGAACGCCACGAAGTTCCGGATCTCCGGCGCGGGCGCCAGCTCCGCCTCGATGCGCTCCAGCGCCTTCGCCGTCGTCAGATCCATGCGGAACACGATCTTGTAGGCCTGCTTCAGCAAGCCCTGCGTCTCCGGCGACACGCCGTGCCGCTCCAGCCCCACCTTGTTGGGGCCATAGACCTTCAACGGATCGCCATCGGCCATCATGTACGGCGGCACGTCCTTCACCGCCTTGGTGACCCCGCCCAGAATGCTCATGCGGCCGATGCGCACGAACTGATGGATGCCCGTCATGCCGCCCAGGATCGCGTCGTCCTCGATGATCACATGCCCCGCCAGCGTCGCGTTGTTGGCCATGATGACCCGGTCGCCCACGAGGCAGTCGTGCGCCACATGGCAGTAGGCCATGATCAGGCACTGCGACCCCACGCGCGTCTCGCCCCCGTCGAACGTCGCGCAGTTCAGCGTGGCGCACTCGCGGATCACCGTGTTCTCCCCCACCACGAGCCGGGGCGCGCCGCCCTTGTACTTCAAATCCTGCGTCTTGCCGCCCACGCTCGCGAACGGCCAGACTTCGCAACCCGCCCCCAGCGCCGCGTGCCCGTCCACGCTCACGTGCGAACGCAACGTCGTCCGGTCGCCCAGGCGCACGTTCGGCCCCACCGCGCAGAAGGGGCCGACCACGACGTCTTCGCCCAGCTCCGCGCCGGGCGCGACCACCGCCAACGGATGAATCGTGACGCCCATGCCTACTTGCCTCCGCCGCCGAACATCATCTCCGCCTCGCATGCCAGCTCGCCATCCACCAGCGCCCGGCCGGAGACCTTGGACATGCCCATGCGCACGCGCAGGATCTTGATTTCCATGCGGATCTGGTCGCCCGGCACCACCATGCGGCGGAACTTCGCCTTGTCCACCCCCAGATAGTAGGACACCTTGCCTTCGCACTTCAGCACCTTGTTCAGCAAGATGCCCGCCGTCTGGGCCATCGCCTCCAGCTGCAGCACCCCCGGAAAGATCGGCAGGCCCGGAAAATGCCCCTGGAAACACGGCTCGTTCGCCGCCACGTTCTTGATCCCCACGATCCAATCCGTGTCGTTGCACTCCACGATCCGGTCCACGAGGATGAACGGATGCCGGTGCGGCAGGATGCTCAAGATGTCTTTCGAGTCGTAGATCGTCGCCATGGAGGCCTCCTTCAATTAAACAAGACATATTACCATCCCTCCCCCTCGCCCGACAAACCCCAAAACGCCCCCCCCGCGAAATGCGGCTTGAAATCCCCCCGCCCTTCCCCCTCTAATGCACCCCGACCCTTGGACGGGTGGCGAAATTGGCAGACGCGCCAGCCTTAGGAGCTGGTGGAGCAATCCTTGCGGGTTCGAGTCCCGCCCCGTCCATTCCCCCTCCCGCCGTTGCGATTGGACCCTGCGCGTTTTTCAATGGAATTCAGCGGCAGAACCGGTATGGTCTCCCCTCATGTCGCGTGCCTTCCAGTCGGCCTTTCTCTTCTCCTTCGCGCTGGCCGCCCTCCTCGGCGCGCCTCGCGCCTCCGCCGACGGCGTTGAGGACTTCGCCCACTTCCCCGTCACCGCGAACAGCTATTCCTCCGGTACCTTCGCGGGCCGCGATGGATCCACGTGGACCTACACCCTGTGCCAAGGCAGCAAGGTGATCACCGCCCCCACCCCCGGACTGAAAGACGGAACGACCGGCAATCCGAGCATCGCTTCCGGCGTCATCACCGGCGGCTGCGGCACGCTCTCCTTCGATTGGATGAAGATGTTTTCCAAGGCCGTCAGCGTCGACGTGATCGTCAACGACGCCGTCCTCCACACCATCACCGGCGGAACGCAGAACGTCGTCAACAACACCGGCCTGCTGGACGTCAACGTGGGAGGCAGCTTCACGCTCCAGATCCGGCAAAACAACAAGGATTCCGGCCAGGTCGCCATCGATAATATCCGGTGGACCCCCTTCGGCGGCAGCGCGCCCACGCCGCCCTCGCTGACGTACAATCCCAACGTCACGAACGTCACCGTCGCCTACGGCAACCTGATCCAGTTCACGGCGCGGGCCACCGAACCCAACGACGAACCCAATGTCCGCCTCTGGTCCGCCGGCCTCCCCGCCGGCGCAATTTTCAACGCCATCACCGGCGCCGCGCCCCTCACCTCCACCTTTTCCTGGACCCCCAGCGCCGCCCAAACCGGTCTTCACTCCGTCGCCTTCTTCGCGGCCGACAAGGACGGCACCAACTCGCGCACCTTCTCCATCGAGGTCACCCCCATCTATCCCTACTACCACTATGCCGAAGGCCTCACCGGGGCGGCGCTCGAGGCCAAACTCCATGACATCATCTCCACCGGCGCCATCCAACTCACCACCACCGATCAAATGCGGGACGCGATGAAGGACATCCACACGGATCCCAACAACGCCGACAACGTCCTCTTGCTGTACAACCCCACTTCCTCCGTCCCCAAAACCACTTATGAAACCACCACCGGATGGAACAAGGAACACTGCTGGCCGGACTCCCGCGGGCTGGAAAACGGACCCGACGGAATCGATATCCACAACCTCTACGCCGCAAACAAAGCCGTCAACGGCCTGCGCGAGGCCCTGTTCTACGACGACAGCGATCCCTCCGACCCCGAGTACGTGAGTTCCGTCACCAACACCGCGCCCGAAAACAGCCGCGACAGCAACTCGTGGGAGCCTCCGGACGCCTCCAAGGGAAACGTGGCCCGCGCCGTCTTCTACATGGCCACCCGCTATGACGGGACTGAACCCTACACCGCCGCGCTCGCCTTCGCCGACGCCCCCACCGTGCCCAACATCTCCATGGGCATCCTGACCACCCTGCTCCGCTGGCACGCCGCCGACCCCCCGACGACTGGGAGCGCAACCGCAACGAACTCATCTTCTCCACCTACCAGCGCAACCGCAATCCCTTCGTCGACCGCCCGGAATGGGCCGAAAAGATCTGGGGCACCAACAACGTCCCGCCGCAATTCGTGCCCGTCGCCACCCAGCAAGTCGCCACCGGCTCGCGCCTCTCGTTCGAGATCCGCGCCCTCCCCACCGGCGGCGACTCCGTCGCGCTCGCCATGAGCAACGCCCCCGCCGGCGCCGCCTTCTACCCGACCAATGAAATCGGCACCTTCGTCTGGACTCCCGTCGACGTCGGGACGTTCACCGTCGATTTCTACGCCGCCGACATCGACGGCACCTCCCGTCAGACCGTCCAGATCGATGTCACTGCGCCCACCCAGTCCATTCTTCTCGTCCGCTACGATTTCGAAGATGCCGCCACCAACTTCACCGCCGCCCCCTCCCAGCGCCACGCCCTGCTCGGCGCGTCCGCGATCGCCGGATCCACCCCGCCCGTCGTCGAGGCCGCCGGCAATCCCGGAAAAGCCATCTCCGATTCCGGCTGGAACGTCGCCGACCTCACCGCCTTCTTCACCTTCACCCTCACGCCTTCCAACGGCCATGAACTCGTCCTGACCCGCCTCACCTTCGCCGACCAGGCCTCCAACAGCGGAGCCAAGAACTGGCAACTCCGCTCCAGCCTCGACGACTATGCCGCGCCCCTCGGCAGCGGCTCCACGCACACCTCCTTCGCCAGCAACACCGTGCACCTGGCCAACCTCTCGCTCACCAACGGATCCGTCACCTTCCGCATCCATGGCCAGAACGCCACCAACGCCTCCGGCACCTGGCGCCTCGACAACCTCCGCCTCTCCGGCTATCTCCTCGTGCTTTCCGACGGAACCGCCGACGACGACTCCGATGGCGTGTCCAACACCGACGAAGCCATCGCCGGCACCGATCCCGGCAACTCCAACTCCGTCTTCCAAGCTTCCCTCGCCGGCTCGGACCTCGATCTCCAGATCGGCTGCGGACTCCTCTCTTCCGGCTCCACTTGGCGCCTCTACCAAGGCCTCTACACCAACGGCGGCATCCATTGGCGGCAGATCGCCCAGACCAACCGCCTGCAAGGGGGCGCGCTCCGCTTCGACATCCTCCCCACCAATCCCGCCGCCTTCTACCACCTCCGCGCCACCCGGCCGTGAGTCCGGATCCTCCTCTTCCACGTTCAGCGGGATTTGCTGGATTCAAAACCATGAAACTCGTGTATAGTGGCGAGCGAGGGAACCGATGAAAAAAACATTCACGTTGACGCACCCGAAAATCAAGGCCGCCCGCTTGGCGGAAGCGGCCCGGTGCGAAGTCCGCAGATATCTCAAGCGCTCGCGCAACCGGGAGCGGCCGGAGGGCGCCGACTTCTGGGACTTCGACTGCAAATTCGGCCCGACGGCGGAAGCGGCGCAGGCCATCGCCGTCGCCGGAATCGGCAAGGCCATTTGCGACGCCGAGGCGCGGCAGGCCGAGTCGTTCTATGTGGAAATCCTGGCCAAGCCCGGGCACCGCGCGGCTCAGCCGCCGCCCCCCCCGGAAAGCGGCGGCGAACCGTGACGGAAGATCCCGAAACCCTGTTGCTCGGGGAATACGAGATCCCCGATGCCCGGCGGTTGCTGGCCGGCCTGGAGACGGCCCAGATCCCTTTCGAGATCGTTCCCATCGACCAACGGACCCGGATCCCGTCAAAAGGCGCTTGCGGCCGGTATTCCCGGCTGCAAATCTGGATTCGGCTGGCCGACCAGGAAGCGGCGCAGGCCGTCCAGACCCAAAGCCTGAAAATCGAACTCTGAACGGGTCGCGGACGTAACGCGGATCGTTGCCGCACCGTCCATTCCGATGCCTCCACCCGCGCGGCCTTTGCCCCGCCGGGAAATCCCGTGAATCCCGCCCGCGATCCTGCTAGGATCGCGACATGAAGGTGCTTTCGATGGGCGATCGGATCCGGCCGGGCGCGTATGCGCTGCGCGCGCGCTTCGCGCGCAGCGTGCTGCTGCTCGATCACGCGGACCGCGCGCTGTTCGTCGTGGACCGCGCCATCGGCCCCGGACCGCTGAACCTCGTGGTGGCCGACCCCAACGCCTTCGTTTCCGGCGACTCGCTCGCGATCCCCCGCCGCGCCGACGCGCCGCGGTTCGACTCGCGCCTGCCGCGCCTCGATCGGGCCGCGCGCGCCCGTCTTCTCCGAACGCTCGCGTCCGCCCTGCCGCGCCATGCGCCTCCCGCGAGCCTCGTCTCGCTCTTCGCGCCCGCGAAGGCGCTCCCGCGCCTGCAAGCTTCGCGGGATGCGTTGTTCCAAAAAGCCTTCGGGCTCTTCGCCGCCGGACGCCTTGCCGCCGGCGTCAAGCTCATCCGCGGATGCGGCGAAGGCCTGACCCCTTCGGGCGACGATTTCCTTTGCGGCTGGATGCTGGCGCTCCGCCTGCGCCGCATCCCCGCGCCCCTGCCGACGATCCTGAAAAGCGCGCGGGGCGGCAACCGGGTGTCCAACGCCTTTCTGGAGATGGCCGCGCAAGGCCGCGTGAACGTCGCGGTGAAAAACCTCCTGCAAGCCCCCTCGGCGGCCCGCGTCCACGCCGTCTGCGGCTTCGGACACAGCTCCGGCGCGGATCTGCTCTGCGGATTGCGATATGGGTTGTGAAGTTCACCGTTCACCGTGCACGGTTGAACGGCCTCCTGCCGGACGGCAACCCGACCTTGAACCGTTGAACCTTGAACCGCTGAACCCTAGCGGACCAGCGTCGCCCAGACGACGAGGCTGAGGGCGATGCGATACCAGCCGAACGCTTCGAGCGTGTGGTGCGAGATGATCCGCATCAGGAAGCGGATGGCGAAGCGCGCCACGAAGAACGAGACGACCAGCCCGATGGCGTAGGGCATCAGATCCGCGCGCCGCAAGGTGGCCCAGCCCTTGGCGAGGTCGTATGCGCCCGCGAGCAGCAGCACCGGAACCGCCGCGAAGAACGAATACTCCGCCGCGGTCTTCCGCCCCATCCCCATCAGCCGCCCGCCGAGGATCGTGGCCATGGAGCGCGAGGTGCCCGGCACCATCGCGAGGCACTGGAAGAAGCCGACGCCCAGCGCCCGCTTCCAGCCGATCCCGTCCACGCCGCCTTCGTCGTGCGAAGGCAGCCGGCGCTCCAGCGCGATCATCACGACGCCGCCCGCGCCCAGCGCGAGCGCGATCGGCCCCGGCGCAAACAGCTTGGCCTTGATCGCGTCGTGGAAAAGCAGGCCGCCCACCATCGCCGGCAACGTCGTCAGGAACAGCCAGCACAGGCCGCGGATCCCCGAAAACCCCTCATGGGTCCGGAAATCCGCCAGCCGCATGAACCGCTTCCGGTATTCCACCAGCACCGCCAGCATGGCCCCGGACTGGATCACCACCTCGAAGCTCTCGTGGAACGAGGTGCCCATCCATTTCTCCGCCAAAAGGAGATGCCCGGTGGAGGAAATCGGCAGATATTCCGTGATCCCTTCCACCACCCCCATCCAGGCGGCCATCAACCATGTTGTGAACTCAGGCATGTTTTCGTCGTGGGTGAATCGAATGGCGCACTTTATCCCGCCCTCCTTCCGCGCGCAAGCCCTTCCAAGAGCCTTGACCGCCCCCCGCCCGTTGCGTAATGTTCCCGCCATGTCGAAATCTTCTCCACAAGCCGCATGGCGCTGGGTTTTCTGCTTCCTCCTGCTGGGCGCCCTGCTGGCGCCGGAGGCCGGCGCCATCGCCAAGCCCTATGTGGAAACCGCGCCCGCGCGCGGGTTCCATCTCTTCATCCGGCCCAAGAAGAAATCGGCCGCCGCCCAATGGGAGCATGTGCAGGCGCTCGACCGCGCCGGCAAAACCCGCGCCGCGGCCAACCAAGCCTTGGCCCTCCGGATCTGGTGGCCGCATTCGCCGGAAGCCCCCGGCGCGCAACTGCTCCACGCCCGCCTCCTGGAGCGGCGCAACCACCCGCAGGCCGCCTTCGACGCCTATCAACATCTAGTGGAGCACTACGCCGGCCGATTCGAGTTCAACGAGGTCCTCGGCCGCCAAATGCAGATCGCCAAGACCCTCATGGAACGGAAAAAAGGCAAATTCCTCTTCCTGCCCGGCTTCGCCGCCCCCGAACGCGCCATTCCGCTGTTCGAGAAGATCGTGGCCAGCGCCCCCGAGGGACCGGACGCCGCCGAGGCCTATCACCTGATCGGCGTCGCCAACGAGCGGACCTATGAATACGACCAGGCCATCGAAGCCTATTTCACCGCTCTGAACCGCTTTCCCGACAGCCCGTTCGCCGAACCCTCGGCCTACTCCCAGGCGCAATGCCACATCAAGATCTCCAACGAAGCGCCCAACGACAACCGGGCCCTCGACACCGCCCGCGCCGCCTGCTTCCTCTTCCTCCAGCGCTATCCCGATTCCCCCCGCCGCGCCGCGGTCGAAGCCGACCTCGCCCGCCTGCGCAACCAGCAATCCCTGAACGCCTATGCGCGCGCGCGCTACTACGACCGCATCCTGCGCAAGCCGGCCGCCGCCCTCATCGAATACCAGGCCTTCGTCGCCCTCTTCCCGGATGCCGAGCAGGCCCCCGAAGCCCGCCTCCGCATCGCGCAACTGAACCCGTCCCAGGAGAAATAGGATGAACCGATCCCTCGCCTCCTTCGCCGCCGCCGGGCTCCTCCTGCTGGCCGCCGGCTGCGCCAACTACCGCCTCGGCTCCATGCTCCCCGCCGACATCCGCACCGTCTACATGTCCACCTGCGAAAACAAAACCTCCGAGCCGCTGATCGAGCAGGAGGTCACCGCCTCCATCCTCTCCCAGATCCAGATGGACGGATCCCTGCGCGTCTCCTCCGCGGAAACGGCCGACACCCTCCTCGAAGTCACCCTCACCCATTTCTGGCTGGATCCCGTCGCCTATGTGCAAGGCGAAAGTTCCACGGCCAACCAATACCGCATGAGCATCCGCGCCTCGTTCGTCCTGTACCGCCGGGCCGACCGCTCCGTCGTCGTCGAATCGCCGGGCGTCACCGGCTGGTACGACTTCGATTTCGCCGGCGACATGACATCCTCCAAAGCCGTCGCCCTCCGCCCCGCCGCGGACGACCTCGGCCGGCGCATCGTCAATCTCATGGTCCAATATTGGCCCTAGCCCGCTTCTCCATGCCCGCCAAGCGCATCATCCCTTGCCTCGACATCACCGGCGGGCGCGTCGTCAAGGGCGTCCGCTTCGTCGAGCTGCGCGACGCCGGCGATCCCGTTTCCGTCGCCCAGGCCTATGAAGCCCAGGGCGCCGACGAACTGACCTTCCTCGACATCACCGCCTCCAGCGACGGGCGCGACACCATGGTCGAAGTGGTCCGCGCCGTCGCGGCCCAGGTCTTCATGCCCCTGACCGTCGGCGGCGGCATCCGCGCGCCCGCCGACATCCGCCGCATGCTCCAGGCCGGCGCCGACAAGGTCTCCCTCAACACCGCCGCCCTCCTCAATCCCGGCCTCATCGATGACGCCTCCCGCCAGTTCGGATCCCAGTGCGTCGTGCTGGCCATCGACGCCCGCCGCAACACCGATGGCCGCCCCGGCTGGACCGTCTATACGCACGGCGGACGAAGCCCCACGGCCCTCGATGCCGTCGAATGGGCCCGCGAAGGCGTCCGCCGCGGCGCCGGCGAAATCCTCCTCACCAGCATGGATTGCGACGGCACCAAGAACGGCTACGACCTCCCCCTGACCCGCGCCATCGCCGACGCCGTCCCCGTCCCCGTCATCGCCTCCGGCGGCGTCGGCACGCTCGACCACCTCCGCGAAGGCATCGTCGCGGGCGGCGCCGACGCCGTCCTCGCCGCCTCCATCTTCCACTTCGGCGAATTCACCGTCCCCCAGGCCAAGGCCTATCTCGCGCAGCATGGCATCGAAGTCCGCGCCCCCTTCGGCGGAACCGTTGTCGCCCCCCGGAAAGGAATCCCCGCATGAAAGAGCTCGAAGAAGGAACCACCCTCGCCCTCGATTTCGACAAGCTGACCAAGGCCATCTCCACCTGCCCCGGCGTCATCCCCGTCGCCGTCCAGCACGCCGACACCCGCGAAGTCATCCTCGTCGCCTACACCAACGAGCTCGCGCTGAAGAAAGCCGTCGCCGAACGCACCGCCATCTTCTGGAGCACCTCCCGCAATGAACTGTGGGAGAAAGGCAAGACCTCCGGCGAGACCTTCGACCTCCTCGAGGTCCGCGTCAACTGCGAGCAGAATTCGCTCGTCTACCTCGTGCGCCCCCGCCGCGGCGGCATCTGCCACACCAAGAACCAAAAAGGCGCGCCCCGCAATTGCTATTACCGCGCCCTCGATTTCGCCACCGGCCAGCTCGTCAACCTGGACCCCTGAACGCCATGTC
>SABN01000178.1 GCA_009928955.1 Opitutia bacterium
GCGCATAGGCGGCCGCGATCGCCAGCGCGACGAGGCCGCCGCCGACCAGGGCCGCCAATTTGGAGTGGGCCGCGAGCCAGCCGCCGCCGACTTTCTTCCCGGTGGCGAGGTGATATCCGCAATGGATGCACAGCACGGCGTTGCGTTCGATGGGCGTCTTGCACGACGGACACGGCCGCCCCCCCGCGAGGGAGGGCGCGTCATGCTGGATGGTCATGTCCTTCGCTGCGCCCGAGGGCGCCGCGACGGTGTTTTGCTTGCCGCAATGCGGACAGTCCGCCAGCAGGATTCCGCTGGAGCTGTCGAAATCAAAAGGCTGGCCGCAGAAGGAGCATTTGATCGGGACGAACATGGCGGATCTCCTCGGGTTCGGTTTAGCCGATTTCGGCGTCCAGTTTTTCGATCAGGGCGGCGAGGGCGATGCGTTCCTGCTTCATGCTGTCGCGGTCGCGCAGGGTGACGGTGCCGTCTTCCAGCGTCTGGAAGTCGACGGTGACGCACCACGGGGTGCCGGCCTCGTCCATGCGGCGGTAGCGGCGGCCGATGGCGCCCGACTCGTCCCAGAAGCAGTTCCAGCGGCGCTGGAGCTTGGCGAAGATCTCGCGGGCCTTGCCGTAGAGCTCGGGCTTGTTCTTCACCAGCGGGAAAACGCCCAGCTTGACGGGCGCGATGGCCGGATGGAAGCGCATCACGGTGCGCTGGTCGGTCTTGCCCTTGTCGTCCGCCAGGGTTTCCTCCTCGTAGGCGTTGCAGAGCAGGGCCAGCGCGAGGCGGTCGGTGCCGGCGGAGGGCTCGATGACGTGCGGGACGAATTTGCCGTCGAAGAGCTTCGCGACGAAGGCGCGGGCGTCTTCCTCGGTCTTGCCGCGGCCGGTCCAGTCGGCGACGACCTTGTGGGCGAAGGCGTCTTTCGCCGCTGCGTCGAGCTTGCCGACGGCCTGCTTGAGGGCCTCGTCGAAGACATCCATCTGCTTGCCGGAGTGCTGCTGGTGCTGATTCAGGTCGAAATCGGAGCGGGCGGCGATGCCTTCGAGCTCCTGCACGCCAAAGGGGAAGGCATATTCGATGTCGACGCAGGCGCGGGCGTAGTGGGCGAGTTCATCGCCGGTCTGCCAATACTGTTCGAGATCGGCATCGGGCAGGCCGATGGCGCGGTACCAGTTCAGGCGTTGCCGGACCCAGTAGCGGTGCCAGACCTCCCAGCCCCAGCTCTCCTGCGGTTCGCCGTCCAAATCGGGATTGTCGGCCAGCGCGGTCACGCGGCCGCAGAGCAACTCGATGGCCTCGTCGGGCCGGATGAAGAATTCGAGCTCCATCTGTTCGAATTCGCGCGAGCGGAAGGTGTAGTTGCGCGGATTGATCTCGTTGCGGAAGCTCTTGCCCATCTGCGCGACGCCGAAGGGCACCTTCTGGCGGGCGGTGGCGAAGATGTTGTTGAACTGCGCGAAGATGGCCTGCGCGGTTTCGGGACGCAGCCAGACGACGTTGGATTCGTCCTCAACCGGGCCGACGAAGGTCTTGAACATCAGGTTGAAGCTGCGGGGCTCGGTGAGGTTCTTCGAGCCGCAGGCGGGGCACTTGACGCCCTCGGGCAGGGCGAAGGCGGCGCCGTTCTTGATGAGCTCCAGGCCTTGCTCTTCGCAGAGCTGGTCGGCGCGGAAGCGCTTGCGGCAGTCCTTGCAGTCGGCCATGGGGTCGGCGAAGCCGTCGGCGTGGCCGGAGGCCTTCCAAATGGCGGGGTGCATGATGATGGACGCTTCGAGGCCGACGACGTCCTCGCGGTTGCGGACCATGGCCTTCCACCAGGCGTCCTTGATGTTGCGCTTGAGTTCGCAGCCCAGCGGGCCGTAATCCCAGAAGCCGTTGATGCCGCCGTAGAGTTCGGAAGATTGGAAGATGAAGCCGCGCCGCTTGCAGAGGGAGGCCAGGGTTTCCATGTCGAGGGTTTTGCTCATGATGGGCCGCATCGTGCGCCAAGCGGGCGGGCGGTGTCAAGCGGGGGAATGTCCTCCGGCGCCGGGGCGCCGCCCGGATCCCGGAAACAGTTTTCCGCGGCGTGGAAAAAAGTTTTCCATTGCGTGGAAAATCCGGTTCCGGAAGGCGGCTGCGGCCCCGGGCCGGGGGAAGCCGGGCCGGAAAGATGGTGCTCGAGGGGGGACTCGAACCCCCACGGGTTGCCCCACATGCCCCTCAAACATGCGTGTCTGCCATTCCACCACCCGAGCACCGGGAGATTGGATGACCTCGTGGTCGATGGGCGTGGAAGATACGCGTCCGCACCGGCGTCCGCAAGTGTTTTCGGCGGCGGCGGATCTTATTTCGCTTCGGGTTCCGCGTTCGTGCGGGCGACGGGCGAGCGGATGCCCGTGGCGGCCTGGAGGAGGACTTCGGTTTGGATGGGCTCCTCGCCGGGCCAAGAGAGCGAGAGGCGCATGGAGGTGGGCAGCGCGGGCTTTTCGGTTTTGGGCGGCGGCCAATCGGTGCGGGCGGCGTTGTTGGTGATCGCTTCGATGGCGAGCGTGAAGCGTCCGGTCAGCAGCAGATGGGTGGCGGGGGCGTTGGTGAGGGGGCCGGAGCAGGGGGCGGCGATGCGAACAAGTTCGCGGCGGCCCTCGCCGGCCGGCCGCACCTCATAGGCGACCTGCGCGATGTCGTATCCGTGCGCGAAGGCCGGTTCGGCGGGGACGGGGGCGTAGAAGGCGAGCCGGACTTCGGGCTTGCCGGGCTCGGTGGAGGTGGACAGCTGCATCGGGGCGAGATCCTTGACGGGGGGGGCGAAGGCGCAGGCGATCTCGCGGGAGAGGGCCCGGACGGCGGCCCGGGCGGCCACGGGCCCTTGGAGGCGGGCGGATTGTCCGTCGCCGGCGGAAAGAAGTCCGTGGACCAAGGCGGCGAGGATGCCCGCGACGCCAACGCCCAGCGCGATGGCCAGCAGCAATTCCACCAAGGTGAAGCCGGCGCGGCGGGCGTTGGGGGGAGTCGGATTCATGCGAGCCGACCGGCGGGGCGGCGGGTCAGGCGCTCAACAGGAGGAAGAAGAAGAAGAAGAGGGCCAGCAAGGCGACCGAGCCGGTGATGATGAGGACGAAATACCAGGTGCCGCGCCGTTCGCGGGGAGGGGCGCCAAAAGGCGAGATGCTGGCGAAGTCCTGGGGGGCGGACATGGCGCCGGTGGCCATTTCGGCGTTGGCGTCGGTGTAGCGGGCTCCGGCGGCGGCCAGTTCGGGGGCGTCGAACATGAATTCGATGGAGCCGAGCTGGAGCAGGTCCTTGTGGTGCAAGGCGGCGGACTCCTTCACGTCGCGCGAGTTGACGCGGGTCCCGTTGGTGGACTCCAGATCCTGCAGCACGCAGGAATCGCCGCTGCGCAGGATGCGGCAGTGGTGGCTGGAGATCGTCGGGTTGTCCAGGAGGATCGCGTTGTCCGCCTTGCGCCCGATGGCGATTTCGCCTTGTTCGATGGGATACTCGCGTCCCTTGAAGTCGCCGGACATGCCGATGAGTTTGGCCATGGAAGATACTCCGTCTCTGGTGAATCCGTCTATGTAGGGTTTTCATCTTGCCTCCGCGGGGGGGGGGAAGGCAACCCAAAAGATGACCCCCGGCCGGGACGCGACGCGGCCTCGAAATGTTGTTGACGAAATGGGGGGGGGAACGCATTATTC
>SABN01000061.1 GCA_009928955.1 Opitutia bacterium
CCCTCCCTCCGCCGCAGAACCTTCGCCCCTCCAGGAAAAGACCCTGCGCGCCCTCCGGCGCATCTGGAACTGGATCATCATCAACGAAGAGTTCCAGCCCAAAGGCGTCTCGTGGGAATTCGCCGTCGCCACCACCTGGCTCCTGCGCCTCGCCGTCATCATCTTCGTCATCGGCGTCGGCTTTTTCCTGAAGTATTCCATCGACCAGGGTCTCATCGGCCCGCACGCGCGCGTCCTGCTCAGCACGTTCACCGGCCTGGTGATGCTGGGCATCGGCACGCGCCTGCTCGGCAAGGCCTACCACCTGCTCGGACAGGGCTTGCTCGGCGGCGGCTTCGCGGTCCTCTACTTCAGCGTCTACGCCTCCTATTCGTTCTACCACCTCGTCGGCGCCCTCCCCGCCTTCGCGCTGATGGCCCTCGTCACGGCCTGCGCGGGCCTCTTCTCCGCCCGCTTCAATTCGCTGCTCGTCGCCGTCCTCGGCATCCTCGGCGGCTACGGCACGCCCCTCCTGCTCGACACCGGCGAGAAGAACTTCGCCGGTCTTTTCGGCTACCTGCTCCTGCTCGGCATCGGCGTCCTGGGCATTTCGCGCCGCCGCCACTGGCCGCTCCTCAACTATCTCGCCATGCTGCTCACCTACGCCCTCGCCGCGATGGCCATCGCCCAGGATTACGTCTCCGCCGATTTCCCCGTCGCGATGCCGTTCCTCGCCGCCTTCTTCCTGCTCTTCACCGCCGCGATGTTCCTCTACAACCTCGTCAGCGGTGAAAAGGCCACTCTGCTCGAGATCCTCGGCACCCTGGCCAACGGCGCGGCCTTCTTCGTCCTCGGCCACGGCGTCATTTCCACCGCCTATTCTTCCCGCGCCGTCGCCGGGCTCGCCCTCGCCCTCGCCGCCTTCTACGTGGTCCTCATCTACCGCTTCCTCTCCGCGCGCCGTCAGGACCGCGGCCTTCTCATGGCCTTCTTCGCCCTGGCCGCCTTCTTCCTCGCCATGGTCCCGCCCCTCGCCCTCTCCAAGGAATGGATCACCCTCAGCTGGTCGCTCCAAGGCCTCGTGATGCTCTGGCTCGCCGGCAAGCTCGACAGCCGCTTCCTGCGCGGACTTTCTTTCGGCGCCTACGCCCTCGCCCTCGGGCGCCTCCTCGTCTACGACCTCGAGCGCCAATACGCCGGCGTCCTCCCCGCCGACCTCGCGTGGGCCGGCTACCTTCCCATCCTCGGCAACCATCTTTTGGCCATCGGCGCCCCCATCGCCTCCCTCGGCGGCGCCTGGCTCCTGCTCAAGTCGCCTCCCGCCCCCGTCCCCACCATGAAGGTCGCGGGCGGCCGCGACGCCTCCGCCGCGCCCGGCAGCCCCTCTGCCCTCGTCGTCGTCGGCACCGTCGCCATCGCCTTGATCTTCCTGTGCATTCACATCGAGATCTACCGCGCCTGCTCCTTCTTCTGCTCCACCTTCACCTATCCGGCCATGTCCATCGCCTGGCTCGCGCTCGGGGCCTTCCTCCTCCGCCTCTTTCGACGCAACGGCTCCGACGTGATCCTCACCGTGCTCGGCATTCTCACCATCGGCTTCGTCGCCAAGCTCGTCCTCGTCGACGCCTCCGTCTGGCGTCCCGACCTCGGCACCCTCCGCTACCTGCGCGCCTGGGATCCCCTCCTCGCCGGCCTCCGCGCCCTCGACTTCGGCCTTTGCATTGGCCTGCTCGCCCTCCTCTACGCCCGCCTCCGCCGCCCGGAAGACACCCGCTTCATCGGCGTCCTCTCCGGCATCGGCGCCCTCGTGCTGCTCTTCCTCTTCCTCACCTTCGAGCTCACCAGCGTCCTGCACCGGTTCCTTCCCGGGATGCGCGCCGGCGGACTCACCCTGCTCTGGGCCCTCTACGCCCTCGCCCTGCTCCTCGCCGGCCTCCGCCGCGGCGTCCGCAGCCTCCGCTACGCCGGGCTCGTCCTTTTCGCCGTCGTCGTCGGCAAGGTTTTCTTCATCGACCTCGCCGATCTCGAATCCATCTACCGCATCATCGCGTTCATCGCCCTCGGCATCCTCCTCTTCTTCGCCGCCCTCCTCTACCTCCGCAACCGCGCCAGTTTCCAGCCCCCGCCCGATTGACCTTTGACCGCAGACAGGATGTGCAGGATTTTCCAGGATTCACAGGAGGAAGCCACCCCTGTCAACAAAACCCATTGAACTCATCCTCCCGCCATTCCGAAAATATTCCCTTCGGTTGTTCAATTCTGCTTAATCCTGTATATTCCGTCTAAATCCTTGATCGGAGACACGCCATGAAAACCATCCTCGCCTTCCTCGCCATGATCGCTGGCGGCGCCGCGCCCCTGCTCGCCGCCGCCCCCGCCGACTTCGCCTTCACCCGTCCGATCCTCGGCGCCGACCTCGCCGCCCCGCGCCTCGTCGAGGTCCGCCTCGACGCGCCCCTCTTCGCCGCCCTCCCGCCCGGCGACTCCGGCCTGCGCCTCTTCAACGCCGCCGACCAGGAGCTCCCCCGCCTCGTCGAGCCGCTCTTCACCCTGCAGGAGCGCCTCGTCCGCCATCCCGTCGCCAGCCATCCCACCACCCTCCGGGAGCTCCCCAACAACCGCATCGAAGCCCGCTTCGAACTCGAGAAGGACGCCCTCCCGCCCGTCGGCATCTCGATCCGCACGCCCCTGCGCGACTTCATCCGCACCGTCCACATCCACGGCAGCGAAGACGGCCAGATCTGGGAGCCCCTCGTCGCCGACGCCGAAATCTTCGACTACTCCCGCTACATGGACATCCGCCGCACCGAAATCCCCCTGCCCCCCAACCCCTACCGCCACTACTCCGTCGAAATCTCCAACGCCGCCGAGGAACGCGCCCAGCCCCTCATCCGCCTCGTCCAGGCCAACGGACAGGACCAAAGCCGCGCCATCGACCTTCTCCAGACCCCCTTCCGCATCGACGGCGTTTCGTTCTGGCGCGCAGCCCCCGCCATCGACCGCGACCAACCCGTCCTCCAGGAATGGCCCCCCTCCGGCATGGCGGTCGCGCAAGATCTCAAGGCCCGGACCACCGAAATCACCCTCCAGACCGGCGGCGCCCCCCTCACCCGCGTCGAGCTCGAAACCCCCGCCCGCAACTTCCAGCGCGCCGCCGCCATCCAGGTCCCGGCCCTCCGCAACGGCCAAAAAACTTGGCGCACCGTCGGCGAAGGCAAATTCACCCGCGTCGACGTCTCCGGACTCGCCACCAATCTCCTGTCCCTCGATTTCCCCGAACAGCGCGCCGCCGAGCTCCGCGTCGTGCTCCAGAACAACGACAATCCGCCCCTCGACGTCACCGCCCTCCGCGCCCATGGGCCCACTTATCGCCTTCTCTGGCTCGCCGACCCCGCCGTGGCCTACCGCCTCGCCTACGGCAACGACACCCTCCCCGCCCCCGCCTACGACCTCTTCGCCCTCCGCGCCGCGCTCTCCAGCGGCATCGTCCCCGACCTCTGGCCCCTCGGCGCCCCCGTCGCCACCCCCCGCCAGCGCCCCTTCGCCCTCGGCGAGTTCCTCTCCCGCCCCGCCGTCTTCGGCACCGCCCTCGTCCTCGCCGCGTTGGCCCTTCTGGGCTTGCTCGCCAAGGCGCTGAAAAAGGCGGCCTGAGGCCGCCTTTTCATCCACCCTCCGCCGGGGATCGGGGATCCATCCCGCCGGCCATCCCGCCGCTTCGCGGCAACCGTTATACGGCCGCCGCCATCTCCATGGCGTTCTCGAGCGTGGGATACCACTTCAGCAGCTTGCTCAGACCGAGCAGCTCGATGCTCTTGAGCGTGTGCGGCCGCAGCGCGGCGATCCCGAAAAACGAGAAGCCCATCGTCGCCGTCCGCTGGTAGTGCATCAGCAACGTCACCCCCCGGCTGTTCACATATGTCAGATCCTGGCAATCCAGCACGATCCGGACGTTGGTTTGGCTGATGATGGGATCCAGATACTCCTTGCACTGGTCGTAGGTCGCCGAATCCAATGGCCCCGACACATGGATCACCCGGATGCCCTCGCGGTCTTCGATCTCAAAATTCAACGTGGCCTTCGACATGGCTCTTCATCTCCCGCAATCTGCGCGAACACAGATTATTTTTTGACTGATCTATTCCTAATCCTTTCTTAATATATCCCCTTTCTCGCGCCGTGCAAGGCAAAATTCAATCTCCGTCCGCGAAGGGGAATTTCAGATGCATCCAAATTTCTTGCAACGTGTTGTGGATATTCAGGCCCCGGCCTGTTTTCCGGCCTGTTTTCCGGCCTGATTTCCCGGCCAGCATCTCAAGCCCTTCGAATATCAGACTGGAGGGACCGCCCTTCGCCGGCTCAGGACCCCCTGTTTTTCCGGAAAATTCGCGAAATTCGCTCAAAAATTCTCTCTTTTGACTAAAATTTGCCATTTTCAGCAAATATTTCGCGATTTCGGCCTGGATTTTCGTTTTTTAAGTGGATTTTTCATCGGATTCCCGCCCCAACGCCTCCCTCCGCTCCGTTTCCGGAAATCCGGCCTCCGCGTCGCCTTGCGGCGCCTCCTGGCGGGGGGTTGCGGCTCAGACTCGGCCCCCCATGTCGTGGAAAGAACGCTTTCATGGGTGGGATCGCCAAATTGGGCTCGACATCCCCATCTTCTCACTTACATTACGATCATGCGGTCGATTGAGCTATTTTCGGGTGCTGGCGGGCTCGCCTTGGGGTTGGAACAGGCGGGGTTTGATTCCGTCGCCTTGTTTGAACGCGACGGTGACGCATGCGCCACTCTGCGCCACAACCGGCCCGACTGGAGCATCGTTCAAGGCGATGTCCGGGACGTCGATTTTCACTTGTACGGCCCCGTTGATCTGGTGGCGGGCGGACCTCCCTGCCAGCCCTTTTCCATGGGAGGAAAGGCCCGCGGCTTTCAAGATACCCGCGATATGTTTCCGCAAGCCGTCCGGGCCGTTCGCGAACTCCATCCGAGCGCCTTCATCTTCGAGAACGTTCGCGGCCTGCTTCGGCCCGCGTTCGCCAACTATGTTGAATTCATTCGCCTCCAATTGGCTTATCCGACGTTCCCCATTTCCGACAATGTGGACTGGGAAATCAATCTTCGCCGCTTGCATCGCCACCACACCTCCCGGGATCACGGCGGGGAATTGATCTACACGGTCACCCTCACCCTCGCGAACGCCGCCAATTATGGCGTCCCGCAACACCGCCATCGTGTTTTTTTCGTCGGATTCCGGCATGATCTCCAGGCGGGCTGGTCTTTCCCCGGGCACACCCACACGGGCGACGCCCTGCTCCGAGCCAAATACGTGACGGGTGATTATTGGCGCGGCCATGGCCTGAACCCACCCGCCATGCCCACCGCGCTCTGCGGCAAGTTGAACCGTCTCCGCTCGGGCGAGTTGTTCTCCGCCGCTCAACGTTGGCGCACCGTGCGGGATGCCCTTTCTGATTTGCCAGACCCGCGAACCCACCACGACATCCCCAACCACCGGTTCCAGCCGGGAGCGCGAAGCTATCCCGGCCACACCGGAAGCCTGCTCGACGAGCCCTCCAAGGCGCTCAAGGCCGGGGACCACGGCGTGCCAGGCGGGGAGAACATGGTGCGACATCCCAATGGGCAACTGCGCTACTTCACCATCCGTGAATCCGCCCGCATCCAGACTTTTCCAGACGACTATGTTTTCCCCAGCTCATGGACGGAAAGCATGCGGCAGCTCGGCAACGCCGTGCCCGTGCAGCTCGCTCGCGTCGTCGCCTCCTCCGTCGCGGCCAAGATCGGCCAAACGAACAGCGGACGACCCACCCGCAGTCCCACCCCAGCCCTGGATCTGAAATGAACAAATCCGCTCCCCTATCGGCGGGTCTCGATCAAACTCTAAAGCAAATTGCCGCCCTCCGCCATCAGCTGGACCAATTCGCCCCCGATTTCAAGGCTTCCGAGATTTCCGCGGCCACGCGCGAAAAATTCGTGGAGAAAACCGGCGCGTTGATGGCCGACCTGCAACGGGTGCGGGAGCAGATTTCCACGGTCCGTTTCGGCTCGATCGGCATCACGCTCGGGCGATCTGACGGCATCGCCAAATTTTTTGCCTTCAGCTTCGTCAATCAGGAGAAACGGAATCTCTCCGGATTGGCGGACGCTCCGTTTTACGGCGCGGGAGTCTATGCGATCTACTACCACGGAAAATCCCACCAGGCCTATCAACCGCTGTCCGGCACGGAGACCCCGATTTATGTGGGAAAGGCCGATCCCGCAAAGGCCTATGCCGAGACCGTCGAAGATCAAGGCCAAGCTCTTTATGTCCGCCTGAGGGAACACGCCAAGAACATCGCCAAGACGGATCTCCACTTGGATGATTTTCGCTATCGCGCGGCCGCAATCCAAAGTGGCATGCAGGCCGCCGTGGAGGACTTCATGATCCGTCTGTTCCAACCCATCTGGAACAAGGAAATCAGAATCTGCTATGGCATCGGCAAGCATGGCGATAGCGCCACGACTCGCGCGAACAAGCGCTCCCCTTGGGACACCCTGCACCCCGGCCGCAAATGGGCCGCCCATACCACGGAGGACCAGATGGCGCGCGGCGAAATCGAGACCAAGATCAAGGCCCACTTCGAACAGAACCCCATCATTCCCGACACGAAGAGATTGTTCAAACTGCTGTCTCTTGAATGAGTCCCACCGCCGACCGCGCCAAATCCCTCTTCGGTTTCAACCATCCCTCCCCTCCTCTTCCCCGGAAAAGGCACACCGACGAGCCCGAATGAAAGGATGACCCGATGAATACTTCCACGCGCTACCAACTCGCCGGCGGGCTGTCGCTGGCCATGGCCGTGCTGGGCATTCCGATGGTCGTGCTCGCGGCGGTCATCGGCCGCGCCGCGCAAAGCGGCGCCATCTCGGGCCTGGCCAGCCGGAGCATGACCGCCGCCCTTTCCGTGGCTTCCTATGCCATCGGCATCTACGTGTACGCCGCCCTGCGGCACCTGTTCGAGACCCGCCATGGGTTCCCAGGCGCCAGCGGGCCCCTCCGCGCCCTCATCACCCTCAGCGTGGCGATGGGCGCGTGCACGATTCTCGGCGTGGCCTCCGCGCATGTCCAGATGTGGGGCGCGCGCCTGTCCCTCCTGTCCCTGGTCGCCTTCGGAATCCTGGACATCGTCATCGGTCTGCGGGTCCTGCGCGCGGAAATCGACCTGTCGGGCCTGCGCAAACCCTATGCCTGCACGACCCTGGCCGGCGGAATCTGCTACGCCACGATCCTGCTGTTCCCCATCGGCATCTTGGTGAGCGTGGCCAGCGGCATCCTCGTCGCGCTGATCTTCTTCCGCGAATCCAGCCAGCTCCGCGCCGCCGAAGGATGCGCAGGGAAATGAAACCGCTGGGCCTGTTCTGCGCGGCGGCCGGTTTGGCCTCCCTCCAGGGCAGCAGCCGGACGCGCCAGAACATCCGGGAGCCGGAAAGGCCCGGTCATTCTCCGTTTTCCACCCGCGCCAGCATGTAGCCCTCGTTGAATTCATTGACCAGGAACCGGTTTTCCAAATAGACCCAGTTGTCGGTTTGGGTGACCCACCCGTCCGTGGGGTCCAAGATGATGTCTTCGCCCAACACCACCCACGCATGGCCGGAATCGCCATTCGGCCGGCGGACAATGCCAAACGCCACTTTGGACTCATATCCATCTTGGGCCAGCAGTTCGTTCAAGTAGATCGCCTTGTCCACGCAATTTCCCGTATGGCGCGCGGCGGTTTCTTTCGGCGTCTGCCAAATGTCGGCTCCGCTCCGGTCTTTGTACTGGATTTCCCGGGCCGTCTGGAAAAACCGGGCCACCGGCATGGCCAGCTTCACCGAGGAACATCCCGACCCGCACAACAGCAGCAACGCCGTGTACGACAATCCAATCCACTGTTTTACCAGATTCATTTTGCGCTCGCTTTCTTGTCCGACAGATGCCCAGCCCGCCCCTGCTTCTGCTCTGTCGCCGCCCCTTGCTTCTGCTCACCAACCTATGCCGGAAATGCCTTCGAAGCAACCCGATTGTTATATTTATGTTAAGAAGCGCCTAGCGAGCTGTCCCCCCCCGGCGAAACGTGGATTGGGGCACCCACCACGGCGACCGCTCGCGGCAAGAGGACATGGGAGTTCCGCGCCATCTGGATGCCGGAAAAAGACGGCGCCGAAGGAGCGCCGGCCGGATCGGCGGAGGCTTCAGCGCGCGCTGGCGGAAGCCGGAGTCATCAGCGCCCGGAAATCCGCCGGGACGGGCGCCTCGAATCTCAATTCCTGGCCGCCGCCGGGATGGATGATCTTCAAGCTCAAGGCATGCAGGCCCATGCGCCGGCCCGCCGTGCCGTACCGCGGATCCCCCACGACAGGACACCCCAGCCACGCCAGATGCGCGCGGATTTGATGCTGCCGCCCGGTTTCCAACCGCACCCGCACCAAAGACCGCCCGCCCGCCGTGCGCTCGGTTTCGTAATGCGTCATCGCCGGCTTGGCGCGCGGATGCGGGCCCACGTGCGCTTGACAGGCCGTTTCATCCATCCGCAAGGGCTGGTCGATGACGCCGCGCGCCGGGACGGGGCGCCCCTCCACCACCGCCAAATAGGTCTTTTCGGCGGCGTCCCACCGGGCCATCACCGCCTCGCGCATCTCCCGCGACGTGGCGAACAGCAGGACGCCCGACGTGTCCCGGTCGATCCGGTGCACGGGCCACAGCCGCACCGCTGGCGAACGGCGCGACAACTGGGTGCGCAACAGGGCCAGGGCATGCCGCCGGGTCTCCGTCGCGGTGCCCACCGACAGCAACCCGGCGGGCTTGTCGATCGCCACCAGATCGCGGTCCGCATGCAGGATCGCCAGCGGCGCCGCGGAATGGCGCGCGCCCGCCGGAGCGGAGGCCGAAACTTCGACGATGTCGCCCGCCCGCAGCGCGTGGTCATGCCGCGCCACGGACGCGCCATTCACGTGGACGCACCCCGCCTGCAGGCGCTGCCTGATCGTGTTGCGCGACCACCCCTTCAACCGCGAATGGAGGAACGCCAAAAGACCGGCGGCTTCCTGGACACTGTGTTTTTCCGACATGGGCATTGGCCTTGGGTAGGACGACCACCATGGCAGATTGCCAAGGTCCATGCCACCCCTTTGGCGAAGAAGGAAGCGCCGCCCGATGCGAAAGCGGCCGCGCCCCGGGGCCCGATCCGGGCCTCCGGGAGAAATGCTTTCTTCTTTGCACCGGAATCCGCTACGATTCCGGCGGTTGTCACCCCACCCTCGAGGGAGGCCGCATGGCGTCGGATCCGGAATTCATTGATTTTCTCGCAGACCAAATGGCGGAAGCGGGAGAGATCACCTACAAGAAGATGTTCGGGGAATATGCGCTCTATTGCAACGGCAAGGTCGTCGCCCTCGTATGCGACAACCAGCTCTTCGTGAAGCCCACCGAAGGCGGCCGGGCGCACATCGGCGCGCCGGTCGAAGCGCCGCCCTATCCCGGCGCCAAAAATTCGTTTTGGATCGAGGACGCCTTCGAAGACCGCGAATGGATCGGCGCCTTGATCCGGATCACCGCCCGCGCATTGCCCGATCCCAAGCCCAAGCAGAAGAAAACCCGCGCCGCGCCGCCCCGCCGGCCCCGGCGGAAATGAGCGGCTTCCTTCGATTCCGCCTCAGCCCGTGGGGCTTGCTGGGCGCGTTGGCGTTCGCCGCCGCGGCCGCCAGCCTCGCCGGATTCTTCGGCTCCCTTTTTTGGGCGCTCGACATCCTCTCCCATTTCCGCGCGCAATACGCCCTGGGCTTTCTGCTCCTCGCGGCGATCTTCGCCGCCGGCCGGAAGTGGAAGGCCGCCCTCGGTTCCCTCGCCCTGGCCTGCGCCAATGCCTTGCCGATCCTCTGCTTCCTCCTCCCGCCCGCCGCGACGCCCGACGAGGACGCCCCTGCCTTCCGCGCCATGCTCATGAACGTCAACACGGCCTACGGCGACCCCGCCCGCGTCCGCGCCGCCATCGCCGGCGCCCAGCCCGACCTCCTCGTGCTGGAGGAGATCAGCCGCCGCTGGCTCGAAGACCTGGCCCCGGTCCTGGAAACCTATCCCTACCGCATCACCGAACCGCGCCACGACAACTTCGGCATCGGCCTCTTCAGCCGCCGGCCTCTCGCGGCCGCCACCGCGGAGCCGTTCGGAATCGTGAATGTCCCCTCCCTCTTCGCCGAGGTGACGCTCGGCGGCCGCACCTTGGCGATCATCGCCACCCATCCCCTCCCCCCGGGCGGCGCCCTCCTCGCCGCGGAACGCGACCGCCACCTGGAGTGGCTCGCCCGGAAGGTGGCCGCGATCCCCGAGCCCGTCCTGCTCCTCGGCGACCTCAACACCTCCCCATGGTCGCCCCATTACCGCCGCTTCCTGAAAACCAGCGGCCTGCGGGATTCCGCCCGGGGCCGCTCCATCCGCCCCACGTGGCCCGCCCCATATCCCCTGCTCTGGATTCCGCTCGACCACGCCCTGCATTCCCCCGAAATCGCCATCCGCTCGCGCACGGTCGGCCCCGACATCGGCTCCGACCACTATCCCCTCGTCGTGGATTTCTCCTGGGCCGCCGCCCCCCCCGCTGAACGCCGATGAACGCCCACGCCCAGACCAAGCCCCGCGCGAAAACGATCTCGCTCCAAATGATCGCCCCCTGCGGCATGGACTGCGCCCTCTGCATCGGCCATCTCCGCGAGAAGAACCGCTGCCCGGGATGCAACCACCGCGCGGAGGCGATCGCGGCGGGGACGTGCCGGCGATGCACCATCAAACTGTGCGACAAACAGGGCCGCCCCAACCGATTCTGCTTCACCTGTGCGCAGTATCCCTGCCGCCGCCTGCGCGACCTCGACCGGCGCTACCGGACCCGGTACGGCATGAGCATGCTCGAAAACCTTGGGTTCATCCAAGAATTCGGCCTCCGGAAATTCGTCGCGCGCGAACAGGAAAAATGGGCCTGCCCGGGTTGCGGCCGCCTCCTGTGCGTCCACCGGAGCGAATGCCGGCGCTGCGGCCGCCCCCGGCGGTGAACGCCGGAAAACGGCGGCCTGCATTCTCGGCTCGCTTCTTCCGCGGTCTTCCGCCATCCTGCCCCCCATGCCGCACCCTCGGAAGCCGGCGCCCGCCTCGCGGGCCAACGGACGGCGGCCATAGGAGACCCCCATGAGTTTCGATCTGCTCAACCTCGACGCGCGCATCCGCGACAACATCCGGACGCTCGGCTTTGAACTGCCCACGCCCATCCAGCGCAAAGCCATCCCGGCGATCCTGGACGGGCGCGATGTCATCGGCCTCGCCCAGACGGGCACCGGCAAGACCGCGGCCTTCGGCATCCCCTTGCTCCACCGGCTGGTCGGCGGCCCCCGCCACCAGCTCCGGATGCTCGTCATCGGCCCCACGCGCGAACTGGCCGAGCAGACCCGCGAGGCCCTCGACCGCCTCGGCGCCCGCACCGCCCTCCACTGCGTCACCATCTATGGCGGCGTCAGCATGCGGCCCCAGATCAGCAGCCTGCGCAGCGGCGCGGAAATCGTCATCGCCTGCCCCGGACGCCTGCTGGACCATGTGCGCCAAAACACCATCAACCTGTCGAACGTGGAAGTCCTGGTCCTCGACGAGGCCGACCGCATGTTCGACATGGGCTTCCTGCCCGACATCCGCAAGATCCTCGCGCGCCTCCCCGCCCGGCGCCAGACCCTCCTGTTCTCGGCCACCATGCCCGACGAGATCCGCACCCTGGTCCACGACTTCCTGCGCAACCCCGCCACCCTGCAGATGGCCTTCGCCAAGCCCGCCGAATCCGTCTCCCACGCCCTCTATCCGGTGGCCGACAGCCAGAAGACCGCGCTGCTGACGGCGCTGCTGGAACGCACCGACCGCGAATCCGTCCTCGTCTTCACCCGCACCAAGCACCGCGCCAAGCGCCTCGCCGCGCACCTCGACAAGGCCGGGCACAAAGCCACCAGCCTGCAGGGCAACATGTCCCAGGGGCAGCGGAAGAAAGCCATGGACGGCTTCCGCGGCGGCCAGTTCCAGGTGCTCGTCGCGACCGACCTGGCCGCGCGCGGCATCGACGTCTCCAGCATCTCCCATGTCGTCAATTTCGACATGCCCCGCACCGTGGACGACTACACGCACCGCATCGGCCGCACCGGGCGCGCGGCGAAGACCGGCGACGCCTTCACGTTCGTGACGCAGGAGGATGACGGCGTGGTCCGCGGGATCGAACGCGTCCTCGGCGCGAAGATCGAACGCCGCAAGCTCGCGGATTTCGACTATGCGGCGGCGCCGCAGGGCGCCCCCCATGCCCGCGGACCGCGGCCGCAGGCGGGCGGCCATGCGAAACCGCGGCATCCCGCCGCGGCCGGCAAGGGATCCGCGCGCTCCTTCGCCCCCCGCCACCGCCGCAAGTAGCCCGCCCCGCGCCTCCCCATGCGGCCGGTTCAGCGCGCGAGGCTGATCCAGACGACGCGAAAGCCTTCCAGGATCTGGCGGGCTTCTTCGAGATAGAGCCGCGCCACCTCGCGGTGGTTCACCACCACCATCAGGTCGTGCGAGAGCACCGAGGTGTTGTACCAGTTGAAGCTGCCGTCGAGCACGATCTGCTCGTCGATGACGCACTGCTTCGAATGGATCGGCGAATACGGCACCGCGCGGTCGTGGACGCCGTAGACCAGCGCGATGGCGATGCCGGCGTCGCGCAGGCGCCGCACCGCCGGCAGCAGGGTGCGCTGCAGTTCCTCGTGCATGCTGCGCTCGCGCGCGGGGTCGCCTTCCCACGCCAGATGCCCGTTCAGGATCGCGCGCACGTAGACGCCGCGGTTCTTCGCGGCGATCAACGCGTCGATCACGCTGTCGCCGTGCTCCCCGCGCAGTTCGTTGATCAGGAACAGGCACAGGTGGATCGAGTGCTTCGCGCGCGAAATCTCCGCCAGGATGGCGTGGTGCGGACGGTAGTAGCGCCCGTTGAGCATCGCGCTGCGGTTGAAGGTGTAGAGCAGGTTGAACGGCGCCAGCGGGTCGATGCCGTAGCGCTGGATCACCCCGCCCCGGCACGCCTGGAAGATGTTGTCGAGCAGGGCGCACACCCCGCGCGACCGGAACGTCATGCCGGACTCCCAGTTGCTGCCCCACCGGTCGAACGTGATGTTGAACGAGCCGATGATCGCATCCTCGTCGCCGAAGACGATGAACTTGTTGTGCATGTCCGTGGCCACCTCGGCCAGCGGATCGCTCGTGGTGCAGATCTCCCCCAGCAGCTCGATGCCCGAGCGCTTCAGCTCCAGGTAGTTGAGGCTGTTCGTCAGCGTCATCTTCCGCCAGTCCACGACCACCTGCACCGGCACCCCGCAGCGGTGCGCGTGGACCAGATGCCGGATGAAATCGCCGTCGTCGATGCAATCCACGCAGACCTGGATCGCGCAGGGCCGCCCCGGCTCCGTCTGCCGCCGCCAGATCATCGCGTCGATCTGGTCGTGGATGTAGCGCTTGGGATGGTACGGATGCCACGCCTGCCCCTTCGTGAACTTCGGCGTCAGGTTCAGCGACTCGACATGGTGGTTCATCCAGTCCACGTCGCGCTGCAGCTGCCCGGCGTCCACTTCGCGCGTGCGCCACGGGTTCGGCGTGGCCCACTGCTCCGTCACGTGCCGCCGCACCTCGCCTTCGTTCCGGAATTCCGGCCCGTCCATGAAGATGTATTCGAACTGCGAGGGGATCGACCGGAACTGGTGGTGCACGAGGTACGAGAACTTCACGCACGTCACGCGCCCCTGGTGCAGCGATTGCGGATGGATGAAGAGGTCCCGCGTGGCCCGCCGGTGGGATCTCCAATCCCCGCCGCAGGCGTCCGTGTGCGCCAGATACTGCTCGAAGGTGCCGTCCTCGTGGAAGACCTTGAGGACCACCTTGAGGTTCATTTCCGCCCCCCAGTCCACCCGGAAATGGATGCGCCCCCAGCGCAGGTAGAACAGCTCCTTGAACTCGTTCCGGCGCGGATACGGCGGCCCCAGGCAGGCTTCGGTCGGCGCGGCGTATTGCTCGGCGTATTCCATCGCGTCACCGGAGCTCGAACTCCACCAGATACGCCGTGTGGTCGGACACGCGCCCGTAGCGGGCCGGCGTGAACAGCTCCTCCGCGCGGATCGCCCGCAGGCGGCTTCCGTTCCGGAGCCACAGATAGTCGATGCGCCCGTCGTGCTCCAGCAGGCGCATCCCGTCGCCCTGCCGCTCCCGGAACACCCGCTGGAACACCCCCGGCGACGCGATCTTCAGATACTGGTCCTCGAATTCGCCCGTGTCCACGATGTGCCGGTACGCCTCGCTCCCCGCCGCGATGTTGAAGTCGCCGCACACCAGCGTGGCCACCACCTCGGGCGTCTGCTTCTCCGCCGCCCACCGCTGCAGGCGCTCGAACTGCGGATAGAACCCGCCGCTGGGCCAGCTCAGGTGCGCGCTGAACACGTTGATCCGCCCGAAGTCGGGCGCGCGCACCTGCGCCATCACGACCTTGCGCGCATGGATGTCGAACGGGTCCTGGCTGTCGGACACGTAGCCCGCATCGACGTAGGCGAACGGATGCCGGCTGAGGATGGCGACGCCTTCGCGGTAGCGGTCGAACCCGAGATGCGCCCAGTCCGCGTGCAGGTGGTACGGCTCCGGCAGGTGGCTGTTGATGAGGCGCGCGGCGTTGGAAGCCCAGTCGCCCTCGCCGTTGTTCCAGTGCTCGCCCACCTCCTGCAGGCAGACGAGGTCGATCTTCTGCTCTTGGATCGCCCGCGCCACCTGCTCGAACTTCCGCAGCGGGTCGGCCTCCTGGTAGGTGTGCAGGTTCAGCGCCATCGCCCGCAGCGTGCCGCGGCTCGCCCGGTAGTTGCGGCCGCCGTGGTTGTCCCACAGGATTCCGCTCCGGGTGCGGCATTCGACCGCGAATTCGACCCGGTAGGCGTGCTGCAGGGGAATGCGCGCCGCCCACACCTCCCAGCCGTAGCGGTTGGGATTGCGCGCGTTGCTGCCCAGGCTCCGGTCCCAGTGGTCGCGCCGGTAATACGCCTGCGCCTGGTGCCGCGTGGCCCACCCGTCCACCGTCCAGTGGACCACGACCTCTTCCGGATCCGTTTCCCGGCGCACCGCCACCTCCAGCGGCAGCGAAAGCAGCCCCGGCGGCAGCCGCGGTCCGCACCCGACCACGCGCACGTCCACCGGCTCGAACACGATCACGCCCGAATCCGCGTCGGACCGGTAATTCATGCCGAACCGGCTGTCCCAGTGCCGCTCCCCGTCCCGCTCCAGGCAGGCCGCGAACTGGATGTTGCCCGGAATGGCCGACTCCATCGTCAGCGGAACGGCCAGCTCCGCGACCCACACCTCGAACCCGTCGCCCAGCGCGCACCGGAATTCGGCGGGCGTCTCCCGCCACACCCGGTCCTCCCCGCACCAATGGATCGCCACCCGCTTGCCATACCCGACGTCCCGCACGCGCGCCGCGAACGAGATCTCCTGGAACGTCCCGTTCACCGTCCGGGAGATGAGGTTTTTGACGTAGACTAGGTGGATCGGCTGCATCGACCCTCCTTCCTATGCGAACCGCCGGTCCGTTTCAATCTCCATTTCCGGCGCCCGCCCCCCTCGCGCCGCATAATTGTCTTCACCGAAACCCGGAAAACGCTATCTTGCCCTCCAATCCAATGGGAGACCGCCCGATGAAAATCCACTTGTGTTTCCGCCTCGGCCTTCTGGCCGCGCTCCTCGCGCTCGGCTCCGGCTGCGCCACCACCGACTTCGTCACCGGCCAGCGCGTCCAGAACATGTACAGCCTGGACGAGGAAGTCCAGATGGGCGGCCAGTACTATGCCCAGATGATCGGGGAACTGAGGAAGGAAAACGCCCCCGTCGACCAGGACCCCGCCCGCGTCGCCCTCGTGAAGGAGATCACCGCGAACATCGTGGCCCATGCCCACATCACCAATCTGCCCTACAAGGCCACCTTCGTCGGCGATCCGGATTTCGTGAACGCCTACGCCCTCCCCGGCGGCAACATCATGATCTTCGAAGGCCTCTGGAATCCCAAGGAAGGCCTCGTCCAGACCGTCGACGAGCTCGCCGCCGTCGTCGCCCACGAGATCGCCCACGTCAACTGCCGCCATTCCACCGAGGCCATGACGCGCGAAATGCTCCCCAACCTCCTGCTGGCCGGCGGCATGGTCTGGGCGTCGATCGAGGACGACGAGGACATGCAGCTGCTCTTCGGCGGCCTCATGCTCGTCCACAACGGGCTCTTCGTCACCAAATATTCCCGCGTGGACGAGCTCGAAGCCGACCGCGTCGGCATGATGTACATGGCCCAGGCCGGCTACGATCCCGCCGCCGCCCCCCGCGTCTGGGAGCGCCTCGCCGGCGCCCGCGACAACCAGGTCGAGAAGGTCCTCAGCATCTTCTCCACCCATCCGCGCGACTTCAAGCGCACGCAGGAGCTCCGCAAGCACCTCCCCGAAGCCCGGGCCCTCTACGAAGCCGCCCTCGTCAAGCGCGACGGCTCCAAGAAACTCTCCGACCTGCCCCCCGCCAACCACCCAAAGAAAAAGGCCCCGAAGAAATCCTCCGGCTCCTGAGTTCCGGCCCCGCTCCCGCGCGCGATCGCCGAGATCTCTTTCCGCCTAGCCGTGGGCGCGGCCCCGCGCGGAAAAGGAGGTCGCGCGCGTTTCTCCGCGGAAAACCCCTCGTCGAACTCCGCGCAGGCGGCCCCCGCGAACCGCCCCGGCCGGACCGGACCGAGGCCGTCCATCCGCCCCCGCCCCGGAAGAATAGCCGGAACGCGCGCGGACGGCCGCGCGCCGGCGCAAAAAAAGCCGCGGCATCTGCCGCGGCTTTTCCGTCATCCGAAGGGATGATTACTTGGCGCCGAGGATCGCGTCCTTCGCGGCCTTCGCCACGCGGAACTTGACGACCTTCTTGGCCTTGATCTGAATGACCGCGCCCGTCGCGGGATTGCGGCCCATGCGGGCCTTGCGGTTCACCAACACGAGCTTGCCCAAGCCGGGAACGGTGAAGCCGTTCTTCGCGTTCTTGTACGCCAACGCGGCCAGCGCTTCCAACGCAATGCCCGCCTGCTTCTTGGTGATCTCGGTCTTTTCCGCCACCGCCGCCACGATCTGGCTCTTCGTCATCGCCTTTGCCATTTCCAGTCTCCTTGTTGCTTCTGTTTCTTTTAAGATGGGTTTTTCCGTTCAGATTCCCAATCTGTTGTGGGGTTATGCTCCAGTTTCCCCCGAAATGCAATATCATTTCATCTGTTTTTTTTCGCGGAGGATCGCCGGGGCCGGCCGCCTCACTTCATCAGCGCGAGCGCCGGCGTGAGATCCTCGGCGGAACGGATGCGCAGCGAGAGCGCCGTCGTCGGAACCAGCCGGGTCTCGACCTTCATCGCCAGCATCGCCTCCAGATCGTCTTCGTAGTTCTTGCGGTTCTTCGCCGTCTTCGGGTAGGCCTTCACCAGCGCCGCGCGCGGATACGTCTGCGGAGAAATCACCGCCCAGAGGCGCCCGTCGACATCCGCCCTCGATTCGACCGCCCCCTTCTTCGCCGCGACCACCGGATCGGCGAGCTCCACCGCCGCCACGCCCGACCCGTGGCGGCAGGCGCTCTTCACCGTCTCCGAAATCAACGCCGCGCTCACGAGCGGACGCGAGGCGTCGTGGACGCACACGAACTCGACCTCGTCGTCCACGTGCTCCAGCCCCGCGGCCATCGAAGCCGCGCGCTTCGCGCCCCCCACCACGATCTTCTTCACCTTCGAGAACCCGAACATCTGCACCATCCCCAGCACGCTCTCCGCGCGCTCGCGGCCCACCACCACCACGATGCCGCCGATGTCCGGGCACTGCATGAACGCCGCCAGCGAATAGGCCAGCACCGGCCGGTCGTTCACATACAGGAACGCCGTTTCGATCTCGGACGAGATCCGCTCCGTCTTCCCGGTGGCCATCACCAAGCCCCAAATCGTTTGTTTCATGCACTCGCTCCTCTGCGGAATCCGGCGCGATCCGAAACCCGTCCTCGCGCTCTTCTCCACCTTTGGGAGTTTGGTCGAAAAACGGGGGGGGGTCAAGCTAAACCCAGCCAAAATCAGCTGTTTTTCAGGAAATCCACGCGTGGGCGAGGGCTTGTTCCCGGAATCCGGCCCGGGTTGAAGCCGAACCGCCCCCCCCCGGGGGGGGGGGGGGGGGGT
>SABN01000062.1 GCA_009928955.1 Opitutia bacterium
TCTCGGGAGTTCCTTGTGGATAACTTCGGAATTCTCCTCTCCCCATAAAATTGCTCTTTTCTTTTTCCCGGCCGGTGGTAATTTTCCGCCATTGGAAATTTCGGTCGTCAGATTTCCGGAAGGAGCCGTGGGAGGCATTCCGCAGAGCGACCGGCGCCGGCAGTTCCGGCAGGATTCCAGGCGGAGGTTGGAAGTACATCTTTCATGCATGATAACGATGGCCCCTTATCGGGCCTTGTCCCCCTCCGTCTGTCCGACAGACCTTTGATCCACGACATCTTCTCCCAGCAGGCCGATCCGATCTCGGATTATTCCTTTGCCTGCACGTTCATCTGGAGCGCCAGCCTCAAGATCTACTGGAAGCAGATCCATCGCCACCTGTGCATCTTCGCCAACGGCACCGGCGATCTGACCCTCCTGTCTCCGCCCCTGCCGGAACCCGGCGCGGACGCGGACGACATGGGCCGCTGCCTTCGGGAATGCTTCATCCTCATGGACCGCTACAACGATCGCCACAGCGACCGCGCGCGCTCGCGCATCGAGTACGTCTCGGAGCCCCTGCTGGCCCGGATGCGCGCCGCGCCCGGCTTCGACCTGGACGTCGCCCCGATGAGCGCCGACTACATCTACGACATGGCCCGCATGGTCGATCTCGCCGGCGGCCCCCTGCAATCCAAGCGCAGCGCCCGCGCGCGCTTCATCCGGCGCTTCCCCGACCACCGCACCGAGCCCCTGCGCCCGGCGCACCGCCAAGCCTGCGTGTCGCTCCTGCTCCGCTGGCAAAAGCGCGTGGAGGAGAAATTCGCGGCCGAACCGCCCTCCGCCGAATCCACCAGCCCCGGCGTGCTCCGCCGCCGCGAGGTCGCCGCCTGCGAATTCGCGCTCGACCATATGGAGGCCCTCGGCCTCAAGGGCCTCGCGCTGTGGGTCGGCTCCGAACTCGTCGGCTTCACCCTCGGCGAGGCGCTCACGCCCCGCCAAGCCTCCGTGCTGATCGAGAAGACGCATCCGGACTTCGTCGGCGCCCCGCAGTATCTCTTCTCGGAATTCTGCCGCCAATGCTGGGCCGACCTCCCCGAATGCAACGCCGGCGACGATTGCGGCATGCCTTCCCTGCAGTTCACCAAGGAAACCTACCGGCCCATCCGCCGGATCCAGAAGTATTGCCTCACCCGGCCGGTCCGCGCCATTCTGGTCCCCGCCTCGTTCGCGGTGAACATCCCGGCCCCCCAGGTGCTCTGCGGATGAACATCGCCTGTGGCGCCGCCACCCCGGCCATCTTGGCCGAGCTGGTCGCACTGGAATCCCTGTGCTTTCGGCATCCGGGCGAGCGGTTCAACCTCCGCCAGATCCGCAGCCTGCTGAACAATCCGCGCGCCTGCGTCGTGTTCGCCCGCGAGGGCGGCGCGATCGCCGGCTGGGCCGTCGGCCTCCTGCGCCGGCACTCCCCCCGCCGCGCCTCCGGACGCTTCTACGCCCTGTCCGTGCACCCCGGCTTCCGCGGCCGCGGCCTCGGCGCCCGCCTCGCGCAAACCGTCTTGGGCCGGCTCCGCCGCCGCGGCGCGCGCTCCTTCAGCCTCGAAGTCCGGAATCCCAATCCCGCCGCCCTAGGCCTCTATCTGCGCCTCGGCTTCCGCCCCGCCCACAAGCTGCCCGACTACTACGGCCCCGGCCTCCACGGCCTGCGCATGCGGAAATAAATCCCCCCCCCGGCGCGTTTGGCGGTCGCGCGGAATGTTTCCGCGGCGTGGAAAAAAGGTTTCCATTGCATGGAATGATCCGGCCGTTGGCCGCGATGTCGCCGGAAAGGTGGTCTCGAGATGTCCCGCGCCATTCACCCGGTCGGCAGGCCCCCCCCGCGCGCCGGGGTCGGAGCTGGACAGACGCACCGGGTCGCCCAGCGAGGCCGAGCGCATGAGCGTGCAGGTCGTCGCGTCCCGCGCGGACAACTGCCCGGGCCCGCCGAGAACCGGAGGCCCCCCGGCGTTCCGGCCTCGAACCCGCGGTCAAAAATGCCAGGCCAAGCCCAAGGTGAGCACCGGGAAGATCCGGAAATCATCCAAATCCTTCTGGATGTTTTTCGCTTCCAGCTCCACGTCCTTGCGGAAGGTGTCGAGCTTCGTGGTCATGCCCGCCCCGTCCGAGGTCAGCGACGAATCATAGGATTGGAAGATCACGCCGATATCCAGCGAGAACGTCAGCAGCTGGTCTTCGCCCACCGTGTTGCCGAACCCGATGCCCAGATACGGCGTGATCGCATCGGCCACCTCGACCTGGCCGCGGAGCGTGCCGATCACCTCGGGCGGATACGTGTGCTCGCCGATCTGCGTCGCCTCCGTCGGCGTGGATTGGATGTCCGCCTTCGTGTCGGGCTGGATATAGAGCCCCGCCGAAATCCGGAAATGGCCGCCCGCCGGATAGAGATCCACCAGCAGGGGGATGCTGACCATGTCGATGTCCATGTCGTAGTCCGCGCCGCCCAGTTCCGCGTCCCACGTGAACGTCCCGAAGTTGAAGCCGCTCCGCAGGTTCAGGAAGCGGGTGACGCCGAAGGTCAAGTCCGCGCCGATGCCCGTGGTGCCGATCTTGGGCCCGAGCGAAAGGCCCGGCCATTTGGAGCCCCAGAACCAGTAGAGGCCGTCTTCGTCTCCGCCGGCGGCGGACGCGTCCTCGTATTCCTCATCCGCCGCGGCCGGCGCCAGCGTCAACTTGGGTTGCGGCGCATAGACCGGCTGCGCGACGGGCGGCGGCGCATAATAAACGGGCGGGGCCATCGGGGCCTGGACCTGCGCCGGCGCCGCCCGGTCAACCGGCGCGCTTCCGCTCTGATAATAGGCCGGCGAGGGCTGGATCACCCGCTGCTGCCCGAACGCACACACCGAGATCCACGCCCAGCCAACCGCCGCCCCGCAAACTGTTTTCGCATTCATCTTCTTTTTTCTTTCCGGAAAGCCCCGAGGTTTAAATTCAATTCCCGGCGTAGCCCACGCCCAGGAGACACACATCGTCTTCGAACACCGGAGTCCCGGTGAACTCCACCACGTCGCGGACCAAGGAATCCAGCAGGGCCGGCAGCGGCGCCGCCACATGCGCCCGCATCGAGGCCTTCAGCCCCGATTCCTCGAATTCATCCTGGTTCCGGTTCCGCGCTTCCGTCAGCCCGTCGGTGTAGAACACCACGCGCTTGCCCGGCATCAGGTCCGCCACGATGTGCGCATACTTCGCGTCGCCGAACAGGCCGAGCGCCGGCCCCAGCGCCTCCTCGCCGACGCGGGCCGTCCGCACCGTCCCGTCCGGCTCGATCACCATCGGCAGCGGGTGCCCCGCGTTGGCGTGCAGGATCTGGCCCGTCTTCAGGTCGAAGCTCACGCAGCAGGCCGTCGCGAACATCAGCTCGCTGGCGCTGCTGAAAATCTTCGAATAGGCCGCGTTCAGGCGCGTCATGAATTCGCCGGGCTCCTGCGTCTCCTTCGCGATCTGCTCGAGCAGGCCCCGGATCGTCGCCACCACCAGCGACGCGCGCGCCCCGTGGCCCATCACATCCGCCACGAAGATCAGCACCCGGCTCTCCGCCACCGGCAGGATGCTGAAGAAGTCGCCCCCCACCAGCCCGCTGGGGTGGTACACGTGCGCGAACTCCAGGCGGCCGGCCTTCCCCGGCTCCTCCGTCTTCACCTCCGGATAGGACGCGGGCAGGAACGCGTATTGCAGATCCCGCGCCATGCGCAGGTCCGCCTCCATCTCCGCGTTCTTCTGCCGCAGCTGGGCCGCGTAGAGCTCGAGCTGCTGCTGCGCCTGCCGCTGCGGCGTCACGTCCAGCAGCGAGATCACGATGCCCGTCATCGCCCCGTCCGGATTCAGGTTGGGCTCCAGCGACGCCTGCGCGAAAAACGGATCGCCGTCCTTCCGCTTCATCTCCAGCTCGCCCGTCCAGGTGTCGCCCGCCTGCGCCGCCGCCACCATGTCCGCCGCCAGCGCTTCCTCTTTCAGGAACTGGCGGAAATTGTAGGCATAGGCCTCCTCGGCCGTCTCCAGCCCCAGCAACGCCAACATCGAGGGGTTCACATAGCCCGCCAGCCCGCCGTCCACGTCCGCCACCGCGATGCCGCTGCCCGAGTTCTGCAGCGCGTTGTAGCCCGTTTTCAACCGCTCTTCCTGCTCCTTGCGCAGCGTGATGTCGCGGATGAAGAAGCTCAAGTGCATCTTGCCGCCCAGCGGCAGCCGGCTCACCGAGATCTCCGCCGGGAACATCGTGCCGTCCGCCCGCCGGCACAGCGCCTGGATCAGCACGAACCGGTTGCCTTCCAGCGAGCCGGAAATCGTGGCCAGCAATCCTTGGTCCGCCCCGCACAGCCAATCCAGTACGTTCTTCTTGCACAGCTCCGTCCGGGTGCAGGCGAAAAACTGCTCCGCCCGGACGTTCGCGCCGACGATCATCCCCTGCGGGTCGGCGATGAACACCGCGTCGTAGATGCTCTGGAACAGCGTCTGGAACTCTTCGCCGCCCAGCGGGCGCGACGCGGGCGCCGCCGGGATGCGGATCACCCCCGGGCTGCTCGGGCGCGGCGCCATGTTCAGCGCCCCGGACCGGTTGGAAATGCGCACCCCGCCCGGCGCCGGCGCCTGCTGGAGCTGTTCCAGCATGGCCGGCGTGATGTCGATGCGCATCGTCGCCTGGGCCTTGGTCTGTTCTTCTTTCGACATGCCGATGGACCATAGCGGAGCCCCTCTTTTCCCGCAATCGTTTTCCTTCCGCTTTTTTTGCTGTTCATTTCCCGCATTTCTTCCAACAATGCCGGTTTCAATTCAAAAAGAGGCAGGTCCCATGTTTGAAGGCGCATATACCGCATTGGTCACCCCTTTCCGCCGCGACGGCTCGGTGGACACCGGCAAGCTCCGCGAGCTCGTCGAGCTCCAGATCGCGGGCGGAATCGACGGCATCGTCCCCGTCGGCACCACCGGCGAATCGCCCACGCTCGACGTGGAAGAGCACGTCGCGGTCATCCGCATCGTCGTCGAAACCGCCGCCCAGCGCGCCAAGGTCATCGCCGGCACCGGCGCCAACTCCACCGCCGAAGCGGTCGAACTGACCCGAAAAGCCCGCGAGCTCGGCGCCGACGGCACCTTGCAGGTCACCCCCTACTACAACAAGCCCACCCAGACCGGCCTCCTCCGCCACTTCACCGCCGTCGCCGACCTCGGCCTGCCGGTCGTCCTTTACAACGTGCCCGGACGCTCCTGCTGCGAAATCGCCATCTCCACCATCGCCGAGCTCGCCAAGCACCCCCACGTCGTTTCCGTCAAGGAGGCCGCCGGCAGCGTCGACCGCGTCAGCCGCATCAAGGACGTCTGCGACCTCGAAGTGCTTTCCGGAGATGATTCGCTCACCCTGCCCATGATGGCCGTCGGCGGCTGCGGCGTCATCAGCGTCGCCTCCAACCTCGCCCCCAAGGCCGTCGCCGACCTCGTCCATGCCGCCGCCGCCGGCCGCTGGGACGAGGCCCGCGCCCTGCACGCCCGCTACTACCGCCTCTTCACCGACATCTTCCTCGAGACCAACCCCATCCCCATCAAGGCCGCCATGGAGATGGCCGGCCTCGGCGAAGCCGTCTACCGCCTGCCCCTGTGCGAAATGGGCGCCGACGCGCGCGAAAAGCTCCGCGCCACCCTCCGCAAGACCGGATTGCTGACATGACCGCCGCCGCCACGAGAATCCTGCTGATCGGCGCCGCCGGCCGCATGGGCCAAACCCTCGCCCGCCTCCTCGCCGGCGGCTCCTTCCCCGGCCTCGCCCTCGCCGCCGCCGTCGACCGCCCCGATTCGCCGCTCCTCGGCCAGGACGCCGGCTCCGCCGCCGGCGCCCCGGCCTTCGGCGTGGAAATCTCCGGCGATCTGGACGCCGCCTTGGCCGCCGGCGCCGAGGTCGCCGTCGACTTCAGCTTCCACGCCGCCAGCGCCGCCGCCGCCCCCCGGATGGCCGCCGCCGGCGTCCCTTGGATCGTCGGCACCACCGGCCTCGACGAGGCCGAAAAAGCCGCCATCGCCACGGCCGCCCGGAAAATCCCCGTCGTCCTCGCCGCCAACATGAGCGTGGGCGTCAACCTCCTCTACGCCCTCGTCGAGCAGGCCGCCCGCGCCCTGAAGGGCCGCGGCTACGACTGCGAAATCATCGAACGCCACCACCGCCGCAAGAAGGACGCCCCCTCCGGCACCGCCCTCTTCCTCGGCGAGGCCGCCGCCGCCGGCTTCGGCTGGAACCTCCAGGAAACCGCCATCGACGGCCGCTCCGGACTCCCCGGCGAACGCCCCGAAAAGCAGATCGGCTTCCATGCCATCCGCGGCGGCGACATCGTCGGCGACCACACCGTCCTGTTCGCCGCCGACGGCGAATGCGTCGAGCTCTCCCACCGCGCCACCTCGCGCGACACCTTGGCCATCGGCGCCCTCCGCGCCGCCGCCTGGCTCCCCGGACGCCCCCCCGCCCTCTATGGCATGCGCGATGTCCTCGGCCTCAACCCCGGATCCTCCGCATGAACGGGATCGAAGCCGGCCTCAGCCTCGGTTCGAACCTCGATGACAAGCTCGCCAGCCTCCAGGCGGCGCGCGCCGCCATCGCCGCGTTGCCCGAAGTCACCATCCTCGCTTCCGCGCCCGTCTACGAAACCGAACCCGTCGGCGTCCCCGAGGAGTTCACCCACGTCAATTTCTACAACACCGTCCTGATCATCGGCACCTCCCTCGACACCCACAAGCTCTTTGCCCAGTTGCAGAAGATCGAGACCGCCCTCGGCCGCAAGCGCACCCTCCGCCAGAACACCCCCCGCCTCATCGACATCGACCTGATCTACTACGACGGCCAGACCATCCGCAGCGGCGGGCTTGTCATCCCCCATCCCCGCTGGACCAAGCGCCGCTTCGTCCTCCAGCCTCTCGCCGATGTCCGCGGCTATCTCGTCCTCCCCGGCCACGACCGCCGCGTCCGCGACATCCTCGCCGCCTTTCCCCCCGGACAAAACGTCCGCCAAGTCATGGCCCAGTGGTGATCCCCGTGAGCGATTCCCCCAAAAAAATCACCCCGCGCGCCCTCGCCGCCATGAAGGGCGTCGAGAAGATCGCCGCCCTCACCGCCTATGATTTCCGCACCGCCCGCCTCCTCGACGACGCCGGCCTCCCCCTGATCCTCGTCGGCGATTCCCTCGGCACCACCCTCCTCGGCTACGACAACACCCTGCCCGTCACCCTCGACGACATGATCCGCCACGCCGCCGCCGTCGTCCGCGGCGCCCGCCGCGCGCTGGTCGTCATCGACATGCCGTTCATGACCTACCAAGCCTCCATCGAGCAGGCCCTCCTCAGCTGCGGCCGCGCGATCCAGGCAACCGGCTGCCAAGCCGTCAAGATCGAGGGCGGCGAATTCCGCGCCCCGACGATCCAAGCGCTTGTGCAAAACGGCATCCCCGTCCTCGCCCACATCGGCCTCACCCCCCAGAGCGTCAAAGTCCTCGGCACCCGCGTGCAGGGCCGCGGCGAAGAAGCCGCGCAACAGCTCCTCGCCGACGCCCGGGCCGTCGCGGACGCCGGCGCCTTCGCCGTCGTCGTCGAAACCGTCCCCGCCGCCCTCGGCGCGCAAGTCGCCGCCGCCGTCAAGATCCCCGTCATCGGCATCGGCGCCGGCCCCGGCTGCGATGGACAGATCCTCGTCATCAACGACATCCTCGGACTCTCCGGCGACTTCCATCCCAAGTTCGTCAAGCAGTACGCCGCCCTCGGCGCGCAAGTCGCCGCCGCCGCCGCCGCCTACAAGTCCGAAGTGGAAACCGCCGTTTTCCCCGGCCCCGAACATGGCTACGAATAGCGCCCTTCGCGAAACGGAAGGCGATTGACGATGCCCCCCCCGGTCGACCAAGAGGCGTGGAGGAAGAAAGCGGAGCAGGGCGATCCCGACGCCCAATATGAATGGGGAAAGCTCCAGACCTGGGGGAAACGCCAAGCCAAGGACAACGCCGAGGCCACCCGGTGGTTCCTCACCGCGCAGGTGCAGTTCCGCAAGGCGGCGGACCAAGGCGACGCCCATGCGCAACTCCAGCTCGGCCGCATGCTGGAATACGGACACGGCGGCGAGGCCGACCCCGCCGAGGCGGCGAAGTGGTATCGCCGGGCGGCCAATCAAGACGAGGCCCAGGCCCAGTACCGCCTGGGCCACCTGTACGAATACGGCAACGGCATCGCCAAGGATTTCCAGCAAGCCTTCCGCTGGTATGACTTGGCGGCCAGCCTCGGGGACGTCAACGCCAAGCTCAAGCTGGATATGCGCAAACAATGGCGCCGGGGACTGGCGCTGGCCCAGCAGGGGGAACGCGGCGCCCAGTATCAAGTGGGCCGCATGTATGAATACGGACTCGGCGTGGCCAAGGACAACGAAGAGGCCGCCAATTGGTATCGCCGGGCCGCCGAACAATCCAACGAGGCGGCCCAATACAAGCTGGCGCACATCTACAAGGAAGGCATCGGCGTCCCCCGGGACGAAGCGGAAGCCGCCAAGTACTATCGCCTCGCGGCCGAGCAGTGCCGCAGCAAAGCCGAGCAGGGCGATGCCGAGGCCCAATTCGAGCTGGGACGCATGTACGAACAAGGCTATGGCGTGGAGGCGGACCCCGAACTGGCGTTGCAATGGCTCCGCCTCGCCGCCAAGAACGGCGCCTCGAGCGCCCAGTACCGGCTGGGCCACATCTATCAGGAAGGCCTCGGCGTCGCGAAGAATTCGGCCTGGGCGGCCAAGTGGTACCGCATGTCGGCGCGGACGGCGCTGGTGTCGACGAACCCGAAGATGTACCCCATGTAGAAACCCGGCGGCGGCGCGCTTCCCCGCCCCCCTGGAAAATTCCGGTTGAATTTCGCGTCCGTCCATGTCTTCCGTAGTCCATGATGAACATCATTTCCACCGTCCTTGAGATGCAGCAAGCCGCCCTCGCCCTCCGCGCGATGGGCAAGCGCATCGGCTTCGTCCCCACCATGGGCAACCTGCACGAAGGCCACCTCTCCCTCGTCCGCATCGCCAGGCAACACGCCGACGTCGTCGCCGTCTCCGTCTTCGTCAATCCCGCGCAGTTCGGCCCCACCGAGGACTTCGCCGCCTATCCCCGCACCTTCGAGGCCGATCGCGCCCTGTGCGAGCAGGAAGGCGCCGACCTCCTCTTCCATCCCCCCGTCGCCGAGATGTACGCCGAAGACGCCAGCGTCCGCCTCGTCGAAACCTCCCTGTCCGACACTCTCTGCGGCGCCGCCCGCCCCGGCCACTTCGACGGCGTCTGCACCATCGTCGCCAAGCTCTTCAACGTCGTCCTCCCCCACCTGGCCGTCTTCGGCGAGAAAGACGCCCAGCAGCTCCGCGTCATCCGCCGCATGGTCCGCGACCTCCGCTTCCCCGTCGAGATCCTCTCCGGCCCCACCCTCCGCGAACCCGACGGGCTCGCCCGCTCCTCCCGCAACCAATATCTCACCCCCGCCCAACGCCCCCAGGCCGCCTGCCTCCGCCTCGCCCTCGATGAAGCCGAGCTCCTCTTCTCCGCCGGCGAACGCGACCCGCGGAAAATCGCCGCCGCCATGCGCGCGCTCATCGCCAAAGCCCCCGATGCCCAGATCGACTACGTGTCCATCGTCGACGACGAAACCCTCCAGCCCCTCGCCGGCCCCATCTCCCGCCCCGCCCTCGCCGCCCTCGCCGTCTGGGTCGGAAAGCCCCGCCTCATCGACAACGCCGTCCTCCGGCCGTGAGCTCCAGCGGGAAACCGCGCCGCCCCCCCCCTCGGCCGGTTCAGGTGCTGTATTTATAAATACAGCCACTAGACCGCCCCCTTTCCTCCCCGAAACCAAGGCTATTTCGGCGTCGGCGGAATCACCAGCACCGGGCACGGGGCCTTGCGCACCACCCGCTCCGTGACGTTCCCGAACAGGATCTTGCCCACCGTCCCCGCCCCCTGCCGCCCCATGACCGCCAGATCGATGTCCTGCTCCGCCGCGTATTCCAGGATCTTCTGCCCCGCCTCCCCGATCCGCATCGCGATCACCAGCTTCACGCCCCCGGACACCCGCGGCCGATAGACCTCCGCCACCTTCTCGTCGATCTCCCGCTTCGCGCGCGCATCCACGTCCTCGTCCGCCTCGTAGATGTAGCCCTTCCAGAACTGCGCCGACGGCTCGGGGATCACGTGCAGCAGGTGCAGTTCGCACCCGGTGTTGCGCACCGCCGCGTTGACCGCGAAGACGAACGCGCGGTCCGCGTTCTCCGAAAAATCGGTGCAGAACAGGATTTTCTTGAAGTTCTCGTGCCGGATCGTTTCGCCCATGGCTTTCTCCTTCGCGCCTACTTCACCCACGACGTCGGAACCGTGACGATCTGCGGGAACGCCAGCAGCAGCAGCGCCGCGACGATCAGCGCCGCCAGATACGGCAGCGCGCCCTTGAACACGCTCTGCAGCGGAACCGCCCGGTCCATCCCGCTCACCACATACACGTTCACGCCCACCGGCGGCGAGATCACGCCCATCTGCGTCACCAGCACGATCATCACCCCGAACCAGATCGGATCGAACCCGAGGTTCAGCACCACGGGATAGAAGATCGGGATGGTCAGCAGCACCAGCGCCAGCGCGTCGAGAAACGCCCCGGCGACCAGATAGAACAGAATGATCGCCAGCATGAGGCCCCAGGCCGGCAGCGGCAGGCCGGCCATCCACGCCGCCAGCTCCGTCGGCACGTTCGTGATCTGCAGGAAATGTCCGAACACCGTCGCGCCCGCCACGATCACCATCACCATGCACGAGGTCCGCAGCGTCTCGCCCATCGCCGTCGCCAGCATCCGGAAGCTGCACTTGCGCGAGAAGAGCGCGAGCGCCACGCTGCCCGCCGCGCCGACGGCGGCGGCTTCCGTCGGCGTGAACCAGCCCGCGAACATCCCGCCCATCACCAGCGCGAACAGCAGCAAGATCTCGACCACGCCGAAAAGCGAGCGGAACCGCTCCCGCCACGTCGCCGCCGTCGCCGCCGGCGCCAGCCCGGGGCGGAAGGTACACAGCAGCCAGATCGTCGCCAGGAACAGCGCCGCCACCAGCAGCCCCGGCGCGATGCCGGCGATGAACAGCTTGCCGATGCTCTGTTCCGTCATCACCCCGTAGACAATGAAGACCACGCTGGGCGGAATCATCATGCCGATGCTGCCGCCAGCCGCGACCGTGCCGGCCGCGAAGCCGGGATCGTACTTGTAGCGCCGCATCTCCGGCAGCGCCACCGCCGCCATCGTCGCCGCCGTCGCCGGGCCCGAGCCGCAGATGGCCCCGAACGCGGTGCACGCGCCGACGGTGGACATCGCCAGCCCGCCGCGCAGCCACCCGAACCAGCAATGCGCCGCGTCGAACAGCTTCTTGCTGACGCCCGTGTGGAACGCCACCTGCCCCATGAACACGAACAGGGGGATCACCGTCAGCCCATAGCTGGAGAAGGTGTCGTAGTAGTCCGTCACCAGCACCTGCAGCGCCGCGGGCGTGTTCACCACCACCGCGAAACCGGCCAGGCCCACGATCGTCATCGCAAAGGCCACCGGCATGCTGGTCGACAGCAGCAGGAACAGGAGCGCGATCCCCGTCAATCCGATCTGCAGCTCGCTCATCCCCTCGGCCTCATCATCGAACGCCCCGGATGCAGCAAATGCCACAGCGTCACGCCGGCGGTCACGAGACAGGCCAGCGCGGCGAGCCACGGCACCCAGAACATCGGCATGCGCAGCGTGGCCGTCCCCTCTCCGCTCTCCAGGAAGTTCCGCCCTTGCCGCACGAATTGCCACGCCAGCAGCCCGAACAGCGCCAGCAGGACCAGGCGCATGCCCGTGTCCACGACGGCGCGGCCGCGCGGCCCCATCTGCTGGAAGAAATACTCGATGGCGATGTGCCCCTTCACCGCCTTGGTCAGCGGCAGCGCGCACGCCATCGCGATCGCCCCCAGCACCCGCACCAGGTCGTAGGCGCCCTTCACCGGAAAGCCGAACCGGCGACCGACCACGTCGGCCACCGTCACGACGATGATTCCCGCCACCGCGAAGCCGCCCGCGACGGCCAGCGCGTGCGTCAGCCACCGCAACACGCCCGTGCGGGCGCTGGTTCCCGACAGCGGACTCACGGCTGCGCCGCGCGGGCCTCCGCGATCATCGCCTGCGCGTCCGCCAAGAACTCCGCGCCCGGCAATCCCTTTTCCGCCGATTGCGCGAGATACTTCTCCACGATCGGCGCGACCTGCGCCTTCCAGAGGACTTCTTCTTCGGCGGAAAGCGGAATGAACTCGCGGTTCAGGCCCTTCACGAATTCCAGCCCTTCCGCATCCGCCTGGCTCCACGCCTGCCCGTGCTTCTCCACGAATTCCGCGCTCACCGCGGTGAGGATGGCCTGCAGATCGGCGGGCAGCGCGTCCCACGAGTTCTGGTTCATCGCCACGAACATGGCCGTCGTGTAGCCGATGGCTTTCGTGTCGGTGATGAATTCGACGACCTCGCCCTGCTTCCAGCCCTTGAGCGTCTCGATCGGGCAGAAGGTCCCCTCCACCACGCCTTTTTGCAGCGCATCGTAGGTCTCGGGCTGCGGCATCCCCACCGCCGTCGCCCCCAGCGCCGTCGCGATGCCGGCCGAAAGCCCCGTGCCGCGGATCTTCAGGTTCTTCAGGTCGCCCAGCGCGCGCACCGGCTTCTTCGTGGCCAAGATGCCCGGGCCGTGCCCGTGCACATAGAGGATTTTCGCGCCTTGGATTTCGGCCGGATTGTATTTCGCCGTCAGCGCCGTGGCCACGCGCGTGGCCGTCAGGCCATCGGGCCAGCCCAGCGGCAGGTCCAGCGCCTCCAGCAGCGGGAACCGCCCCGGCGTATAGGCGAAGCAACTCATCCCCAGGTCGGAGATGCCGCTGAGCACGCCCTGCCAGCACTGGTCGGCCTTCGTCAGCGACCCGCCCGGATGCACCGTGATCTGGATCCGCCCCTCCGACCGCTTCTCCACCTCCGCCGCCCACGCCATCGCCGTCTGCGCCTGGATGTGCATCGGCGGGAAAAACACGCTGTAGGTCAGCTTGTAGGTCTTGGCTTCCGCCGCTTCGCCGCCCTCCGGCTTGCCCTTGCCGCACCCCGCCGCCAAGGCCAGCCCCGCCGCCGCCGCCAACAGCCATCCCAACCGTGTCCGTGTCTTCATATGTGCTCCTTGGAGTTTCAAAAGAAAACGTGATCTTATCCCTTCCGCCCCCCGCCCTGCAACCCTTTCCCCGCAGCCAAGGCCCAGGCGGGGCGCATGCCGGTTCTGCGGAATCTTCTCATTCCCAATCGCAATCTTCAGCCTCATCTGGTTTCCGGGCGGATTCGGTTCGCACCCCTGAATTTTACGAGGGGCGCAGCCGGAGTGCGATTGCGCGCAGGAACCGGGGCGCAGCCGCCCCCCCCTCCGCAGCCCCCCCTGGCGCCGGCTCACAGCAGCGGCGACAGCAGCCCGCACGCATTCTCCAGATAGCGGTGCAGCACCGGGCGGTTCTTGAAGGCCGCCAGCTCCACTTCGCGACTCTCGTGCAGGTCCTCGCTCATCAGCAGCTTCAGATGCATGACCATGCGCGTGTCGTACACCGCCAGGCTCGTCTCGTAGTTCGAATACAGGCTCCGGAAATCCCAGTTCGACGACCCCACGATCGCCAGCTGGTCGTCCACCGTCATCGCCTTCGCATGGATGAACGGCGGAGCCCGCTCGAAGATCCGCACCCCCGACTCCAGCAGATCCTCGTACATCGCCCGCCCCGCCCACGTCGTATACCAGTGGTTGCTCTTCTCCGGCACCACCAGGTACACCCGAACCCCCCGCAGCGCCGCCATCCGCAGCGCCCGCAGCAGATCCTCCGAGGGCAGGAAATACGGCGTGATGATGAACACCTGCTTGCGCGCCGCGTTCACTGCGTTGAAGAACAGGTCCACCGCCACCCGCAGATCCGACGACGGTCCGCTGTTCACCACCCGCACCAGCGCGCCCCCCTCTGCCGGCAGCCGCCGGAAATGCTGCGCGCTGAGCAGCTGCACCGGATCCTCCTCCGTCATCACGTGCCAATCCCGCAGGAACGAATATTGCAGCTCCTGCACGATCGGCCCCAGCAGCCGGAAATGATAGTCCTGGATCGCCGGCACCTTCCCCCGGCTGCGCGAATACTCGTTCAGGTTCACCCCGCCCATGAACGCGATCCGTCCGTCCACCACCAGCACCTTCCGGTGGTTGCGCAGGTTCAGGTGCATCTGCTTGCGGAACACGTTCGATTGCGTCCATCCCGCCATCGCCAGGTTCGGCACCTTCCGGTACCTCCGGAACAATCCGCCCCACAGCGCGTGCGACGAACCGAAGCGGTCGTACAGCACCCGCACCCGCACCCCCGCTTGCGCCCGCTCCGCCACCGCCTCCATGAATTCCCGCCCCGTCGCGTCGTTGCCAATGATGAACGATTGCAGATGGATGTGGTGCCGCGCCTCGCGGATCGCCTCCAGCATCTTCGGAAACGCCTCGTCCCCCGTCAGCAGCGGCGTCACCCGGTTCCCCCCCAGCAGCGGAAAACTCTCCGACAACGCCGCCAGCGGCCGGTCCAGTTCCCGCGCCCACGCATCCGCCGGCACCGTCGGCGCCCCGCCCACCGACCGCCAATACGCCTCCGGCACCACGTCGTCCGTCGCCGCATCCCGCGCCCCGTCCATCCGCACATGCCGCTGCACGTTCCGCCGCCAGCGCTCCTTCGGCACCCGGTCCACCCCGAACATCGCATACAGCACCGTCCCCACCACCGGCAGCGACCACGCAATCAGCAGCCACAGCAAGGTCGAATCCGCCCGCCGCCGGTGCCGCAGCACATGCAGCGCCACCGAGGCGAACAGCAACACATGGATCGCCGCGCCCCACGACAGCCATGGCGCACCCCGGAACCAGTCAAACCATGCGGACCCGTTCATCAAGGATCATCATGGCCCCCGCCCCCGCCAAACGCAAGCGCCGCCAGAAGCAGTTCAGCGGTTCATGGTTCACAGTTCAACGGTTCCCCATTCCCAATTCCCTCCCGCAATTCCCAGTCTTCCCATCTCCCCAGAGCCCCCTAGCTTGCCCGTCGTCGCTTCAGCGAAGGCGGATCCGCAGGCCCGCCACGCCCTCGGCGTGGACGTGGCAGCCCCAAGTTCCAAGTTCACGGTTCGACGGTTGGCAGCCCTACCATTCACATTTGTTCCCATCCGCCGCCCCAGAACCCACACCGCACTTGCCCGCTTTCCGCAGGACGTGCGGGCAGAGGATTTCTTTCGGGCTTTGACGGGGCTGTTGCGCGGGAATAACCCGTGAATGTTTCGAAGATGCCGCTTTGCGGACGACCCGAGCGCGACTCGTGTCGGCGAGCGGTCGGCCGCGGAGCGGCAGAACGGAAAAGGCGCGGGTTGGTTCCCGCGCCGTCAAAGTTCGAAAGAAATCCTCTTTCTTCGCCTTCTCAGCACCGGCTCCGCCCCCGCGCCTCACCCCCTCCGCCGCACCCCCTACGGCAGCATCCGCCGGAACTCCAGCGCCCGCGCATCCAGCTCCGCCCGCGTGATCTGCCGCAGGCGGTCCACGCTGAACGCCTCGCACGTGTACGCCGCCGTCACCGTCGCGTTCACCAGCGCCTGGTGCAGGTTCTTCCGGTTCACCTCGCCCAGCGCCGCCAGCGTCCCCAGCAACCCGCCCGCGAACGTGTCCCCCGCCCCCGTCGGATCCACCACCTCCACCAACGGCCACGCCGGGATGATCAGGATGTCGTCCTTCGACATCAAAAACGCCCCGTGTTCGCCCTTCTTGATCAGCGCGTATGTCGGCCCCATGTCCAGGATTTTCTTCGCCGCCTTCAACAGCGACCCCTTCCCCGTCAGGTGCCGCGCCTCGTGCTCGTTCACCGTCAGCAGGTCCACCCGCGCGATCACCTTCATCAGGTCCTCGCGCGTCGTGTTGATCCACAAGTCCATCGTGTCCAGCACCGTGAACTTCGGCTTCTCCATCTGGTCCAGCACGTGGTTCTGCAGCGCCGGTGCGATGTTCTCCAGGCACAGGAACGGGCTCGTGCGGTACGACTCCGGAATCACCGGATTGAAATGCGCGAACACATTCAGGTCCGTGCAATTCGTCCGCCGGTTGTTCATGTTGTCTTCGTAGACCCCGCTCCAATGGAACGTCTTCCCCTTCTCGCGCTGCAAGCCCTGCGTATCCACCCCGGCCTTGTCGAAGATGTCGAAATATTCCTGCGGAAAATCCTCGCCCACCACCCCCACCACGCCCGTCTTCGCGAACAAGGCCGACGCCACGCTCGTATAGCTCGCCGAGCCGCCCAGCAGCTTTTCGTGCATCGCCTTCGGCGTCTGCACGCTGTCGAACGCCACCGATCCCACCACCACCACGTCCGGAGTCTTCGTCTTGCTCATGGATTTCCTCTCCTCTTGAATCGTTCCCGCCCCGCCGTCCCGCCCCCGTCAATCCGCCAGCATCTCTTCGACCAGCTGGCACAGGGCATGGATGATCATTGCATGCCCCTCCTGGATCCGCGCCGTCACGCCCGGGCTCGCCACGCACAGCACCTCGTCCGCCAGCCCCGCCAGCGCCCCGCCCTTGCCCCCGCACAGCGCCACCGTCCACAGCCCCGCCGCCTTCGCGGCCTCCGCCGCCCGGCACACGTTCGCCGCGTTGCCGCTCGTCGAGATCGCCAGCAGCACATCCCCCTTGCGCCCCAGCGCCTCCACCTGCTTCGAAAACACCTGGCTGAAATCATAGTCGTTCCCGATCGCCGTCAGCACCGAGCTGTCCGTCGTCAGCGCAAGCCCCGCGTACGGCCGCCGCTCCCGCTGGAACCGGTTCACCAGCTCCGCCGCGAAATGCTGCGCATCCGCCGCGCTGCCGCCGTTGCCGCACGCCAGCACCTTGCCGCCTTGGCGGATCCGCTCCGCCAGCCCCGCCGCCACCGCCTCGATCGCCGGCCGCAGCGTCGTCAGCACCTCGTGCGCCGCGTCCAGGTGCCCTTCGGCAAATGCATCCCAATCCATGGTCCCTCCGCCCTAGGCCGGTTCTTCGGACACGGGTTTCTTCCGCGACCGGATCTCGTTGACTTCCACCGACACCCCCGCCAGGTCGCACGTCCCCAGATGCTCCTCCAGCAGCTCGCGCACCCGCGTCTGCATCAGCTTGCACAGCTCGGGAATCTGCGTCCCGTCCCGCACCCCCAGCACCAGCCCCACCTCCAGCGCCCCCCGCGTCGCGCGCAGATGCGACTTCAGCCACGCCACCGCCGCGAACTCGCCCTTCAGGATGCCCAGATAGTCCTGCACCGCCGCCGTGCTCACGCTCACCGTGCCGTTCTCGTTCTCGAACGTGATGAACGACCCCTTCTTCCACCGCAGCCCCGTCAGCAGATACGCGAACAGATACGCCACCACGCCCACGCCCGCCACCACCCTCATCCAGCCCGGCAGCCCGTGCGCCGCCCCCTGCGCGATCTGGATGAACTCCGGATAGCGCGTCGACGCCATCAACGCCAACCCCGCCGCCGCGATCGACGCATACAACACCAGCCCCAGCAAAAAATGGATGGTCTTCATGGGTTTCTCCTCACTGCGGTCATTTTATACCCCACCCCCACCCCCCTTGCACACAAAAAACGCTCCACGGGGCGAAGGTTCGGGGTTCAGGGGTCAACGGTTGGCAACCGCTTTCATCCACCCATTCAACCACCATAACCAAGCGCCGCTCAAAAAATCGCACCGCCGTTGCCCGATGTCCGCAGGGCGTGGATGCAGGAGTTCACAGTTCAGCGGTTCACGGTTCAGCAGTTGGCAATCCTATCATTCACCTGTGTTCCCACCCGCCGCCTAGAGAGTCATACCGCCCTTGCCCGCTGTCCGCAGGACGTGGCAGCAGGGGATTTCTTTTGGATTTGGACGGGGCTGCTCCGCGGGAATAACCCGTGAATTTTTCGAGGATGCCGCTTTGCGGACGACCCGAGCGCGACTCGTGTCGGCGAGCGGTCGGCCGCGGAGCGGCAGAACGGAAAAGGCGCGGGTTGGTTCCCGCGCCGTCCAAATCCAAAAGAAATCCCCTCTTCTCCGCTCCCCCGCCCCCATCCCCAATTCTTAATTC
>SABN01000063.1 GCA_009928955.1 Opitutia bacterium
CGCTGATCCATGGCGATCTGCACACCGGCTCCATCTTTGTTAAGCAGGACAGCACCCGCGTGTTTGACCCCGAGTTTGCCTTCTACGGCCCCATGGGCTACGATATCGGCAACCTTGTCGCCAACCTGATTTTCGCCTACGACAACGGCTTTGCCGCAGGCGATACGGCTTTTTGCGAGTGGGCGCTGCAAACCATCACCGACGCCGCGCCCAGCGGCCGGGCCCTGCCGGATTTCACTCGCGTGCAGGCCACTGCCGTCGCCAAAAACCGCCTGCTCTTCAACATCACCTTCGCGCAAAAGCCCGACTTCCAAAGCGCCAGCCTCATCGTCTATCTCGACCTGGACAACAATCCCGACACCGGCCGCAAAGACAAGCACCACCCCGGCGTCGATCTCATGGTCACCTTCGGCGGCAATGCCGCCGGCACCACCGTGCACAACAACACCATGAACAACGCCCTCATCACCGCCACCCAGGAAGACACGGAGCTTTGGCTGCTCCTGGAAGCGCCCCTGCATAGCGTCGACGGCAAGAACCTCTTCGGGTTGCATCTCCTGGCGGAAAACAAACTGTCTGCCGAGGGCAAACTCGCCAAATCCTCGCCGCACCAGGTCGCGACCATCGCCGCCAACGACCGTGAGCCAGACAAAAACCGCGCCCTCGGCCGCAGCTGCCCGGCGGAGCTAGATTCCGCGGCGCAGCTTCCGGAGCGCGGCGAGGATTTCGCGCAGCTGGGGAGTGGTGAGGGCCTGGTCGGTGGAGTCGAAGAACGCGGACAGGTCGTCGCCGACATGATCCTGTTCGTAGACGCTCGCTTGCAGACCCATTTCAAGGCGGTCGATCTCCTTCATCAAACGCGCCTCGGGGGTCTTGCCCTCTTCGAACTCCTCCCACACGGCCAAATAATCCTTCCCCTTGGCCAGCTTGGAGAACACGCGCTCGACGGATTCGCGTTCGAGAACGTGCTTGTCCGCAAGCGACATCTTGCCGGGGATGATGTCGCCGGCGTAGATCTCGCCGAAGTCGTGCAGCAGGCCCATCAGGATGAGCCGGCCCTTGTCCAGTTCCGGAAACTGCGCGTCGGCGAGGAACAGCGCCAGCAGGGCCACGCCCAGCGAATGCTCCGCCACGGTTTCGCACTGCTCCTTCGGAATGCCGTGGCGAAGCCAGCCTTGGCGGTAGAGCGCCTTCAGGTGGTTGAATTCGAAGAACACCTCGATGATGGGAAGCGCGTTCTTCCCTGCGAGGTTCCGGATGGTGTGTGCGCGCTTGGTTTCCATGGTTCTTTTTCCTCTTCTCTTTCTGGCGAATCCCTCACCGAAACGGCTCCGGGTCCTTCCCGGCCAGCGCCTGCGCGAAAACTGCGGCGAGGGTGCCGGTCATGATGCCGGAGCCAAAGAGCTGCTGGGCCCAGTCGGGAAACCGCGACAGCAGGCGCGGCTCCAGCGTGACCGCGAGGCCCGCGCCGAGACTGGTGGCGATCACCAGCAGGCTCTTGCGGCCGAAGCCGCCCGAGGCCATCAGGCGGATGCCGGAGGCGGCCACCGTGCCGAACATCACCAGCGTGGCCCCGCCCAGCACTGCGCGCGGCACCAGCATGAACACCCACGCCACGCCGGGCACCAGTCCCATCAGCACGAGGAACAGCGCGATCCACATTCCGACGCGCCGGCTGGCGATGCCCGTCAACTGGATCACGCCGTTGTTCTGGCTGAACGTGGTGTTCGGAAACGAGCTGAAGATCGTCGCCAAGATCGAGTTCAGGCCATCCGCCAAGACGCCGCCGCTCAGGCGCCGCTCGTAGAGCTCGCCTTCGGTGGGCTCGCCGGAAACCATGCTGGTGGCCGTGATGTCGCCGATGGATTCGACGGTGGTCGCCAGATACATCAGGGCCATGGGCAGCACCCATTCCCAGCGGAACGCGAGCGCGATCTGGAAGGGGACCGGCAACGCGATCCACGGCCCCGTCCAGGCGGGCACCTCCACGGCGCCGAGCCCCGCCGCGGCCAAGGTGCCGACGACGATGCCGCCCATCAGCGCGCCCATGCGGAAGCCCGGAATGCGCGCGCGGTTCATGGCCAACACCGTTCCCGCCGCGATCGCGGCCAAGGCGAGGTCGCGCGGCGCGCCGAACGTCCCCGCCGCCAGCGCCGCCGCGCCGCCGCCGATCTGCATCGCCGAAACCTTGATCAGCGTCAGGCCGATCAGGGCGATGACGATGCCCGCGACGAGCGGCGTGATGACGTTGCGCATCCACGGCAGGACTCGGCTCAGCCCCACTTCGACCAGCGCGCAGACGAGGCCCATGCCGAGCATCAGGCCGAGCATCTGCTCGGGCGTCTCGCCGCGCGCGACGCCGGCCGCGGCCATGCCCGCGAAGATCGCGATGAAGCTCGAACTGGTGCCCTGGATGCTCAGCAGCCCCGAGCCCACCGCTCCGAAGCGGTGGATCTGGATGAACGTCGAGATGCCCGAGATGAACAGCGACAGCCCCGCCATCTGCCGCGTCAGCGCCGGCGAAGCCCCGCATAGGCCGCACACGATCAGCGCCGGCGTCACGATCCCCGCGAAGATCGCCAGCAGGTGCTGGATCGCCGCGCCCAGCGCGATCCGCAGCGGCGGCTTCGATTCCAAGGCAAACAGCACGTCCGATCCGCAGTCCGTCTCTGGGCTCATTGCGCACAACCTCCATTGAGGACTTCGAGCATAGAGCAGGCGTGACAGGGGCGCAACGAAGAAGGGAGCCGGGGGCGCAATTCGGAAGTCGGAATTCAGAATGGAAATCGGAAGTCCCATGGGCGCCTCGGCGATTGAGGATGGTTCGTCATGAGATGGACGGCGGGGGAACCGGGCTGTCATCCCCCGCTTGTCGAGGGATCTCGGCCATGGCGCAACCGGCCAGCCGGGGTCGCGATGCCGAGATGTTCCGACTCCGGCGCGGCGCGCCTCCGCTCACCATGACCCGAACGGGCCCCGAATCGCCAAGGCGCCCTGAACCGCAATACCCGGACCTTTGGGATTGCCCAAGGCCATTCCTTTTCCTAAACTGGCTCCGATGTCGAAAACCACGAAGAAATCCTCCGCGTCCAGAATGGCCGCCCGGACCCGCCGGGAGGCGTCCTCCTTCCGGGCGCCATGGTGGGCGCGCTTCCGCGGACGGACGGACGAGGCGCCGCCGCAGGAACTGCCGGGACACGAGGAGATGTCGCTCCGCGCGGAGCTGTTCGGCGTGAGCCAATTGGAGAACCACGCCCGGTTCCTCGCCTCCCGGCACGAGGTGGAAACCGTGCGCGGGGACGAACGGCTGCTGCATCAACTGGCCAAAAACGAAGCGAGCATCCTCCGCTGCCACCAGGTCATCGCCGAAAGCGTGCAGCGGGGCCATCGGGTCGCGCCGGCCGCGGAGTGGCTGCTGGACAACTACCACATGATCCAGGAGCAGATCGAATTGGCGGGGGCGCACCTGTCCCCGGGCTACAGCCGCGAGCTGCCGCGCCTGAAAGCCGGGCCGCGCCGGGGATTTCCCCGCATCTACGACATCGTGATGGAGCTGGTCCGGCACACGGACGGCCAGGTGGACCTCGAAAACCTGGGCCGCTTCGTCCGCGCCTACCAGGAGTCGCACCCGCTGACGCTGGGCGAACTGTGGGCGGTGCCGATCATGCTGAGGCTGTCGTTGATCGAGAACCTGCACTTGGCGGCGGAGCAGATCGCGTGGCGGCGCCGGCAGCGGGATGCGGCGCTGTTCTGGGCCGAACGATTCCTGAAGGTGGTCGAAACCCATCCCCGGATGTTCGTCGCGACGCTGGGCGATTTCGTGCGCGCGGCGCCGCCGCTGACCACGCCATTCATCGCGGAGCTGGTGGCCAACATCGACGGCGTGAACCCCTCCCTCGGGCTCGCGCTCAATTGGCTGGAACAGGAATTGTCGGACCGCGGCCAGACCCTCGACCGGATCCAGCAGAGCGAGAACCAGGGGCAGGCGTCCAACCTCGTCACCACGAGCAACTGCATCACGAGCGTGCGCGCCATGGCGGCCATCGACTGGCCGGATTTCGTCGAGGCCGCCAGCGCGGTGGAGGCGATCCTGCGGCGCGATCCGGCGGGGGTGCATCCGCAGATGGATTTCCGCACGCGAAACCGCTACCGCACCCGGGTCGAAAAACTGGCGCGCTACGCCCGCAAGCCCGAGATCGAGGTGGCCGAAGCGGCGGTGAATCTGGCCGCGGAGCGCCGCCAGACGGGCGCGGACCGGCGCGAAAGCCACGTGGGCTATTTTCTCATGGATCTGGGACGCTACGAACTGGAATCCCGGATCGGCTGCCGTTTTCCGTTGCGCCGGCGGTTCGCCCGGCGGCTGAGCCACCACGCCTTGGGCTTCTATCTGGCGGTCCTCGCCGCGACGACGATCCTGATGGCGGCGGCGCCCGCATCGTGGCTGCGCGGGGTGGGCCCGGGCTGGGTGGCCGCCCTGTGGATCGCGCTCGCGCTGGGAGTCGCATCCAAACCGGCTTTCGCGCTGGTCAATTGGCTGGCCACGCTGCTGGTTCCGCCGCGTTTCCTGCCGAGCCTCGATTTCTCGAAAGGCATCCCGCCCGAGCACCGCACCGTCGTGGTGGTGCCGACCTTCCTCGGCCCGCCGGCGGCGAGCGCGCGCCTGCTGGAAGATCTCGAAATCCGCCATCTGGCCAACAAGTCCCCGAATCTCCTCTTCGCGCTGCTGACGGATTTCCCCGATGCCGATGCCGAAGACCTTCCGAGCGATCGCGGATGGATCGACGCGGCGCTCCGGAGCATCCGGCGGCTGAACGCGCGCCACGCGGGCAAGGGCGAACCGATCTTCTTCCTGCTGCACCGTCCGCGCATCTGGAATCCCGAAGAAGGCAAGTGGATGGGCCACGAGCGCAAGCGCGGCAAGCTGGAGGATTTCAACCGGCTCGTCGTCGAAGGCCGCACCGAGGCGTTTTCGGTCATCGCGGGCGGCTCGGAACCGCTGCGTTCGGTGCGCTACGCCATCACGCTGGACACCGACACGCAGTTGCCGCCGGGCTCGGCCTGCCGGATGGCGGGCGCGATGGCGCATCTGCTGAACCGTCCCCATCTCGACCCGGTCCGCCGGATGGCCTCCCGCGGCTATGCCGTGCTGCAGCCGCGCTTGGCCGTCAGCCTGACCTCCGCGCGCCAATCGATCTTCTCCCGCCTCCATGCGGGCGAAGTGGGCATCGACCCCTACACGCGGGAAGTCGCCAGCGTCTATCCCGATTTCTTCGGCCAGGGGCAGTTCGTCGGCAAGGGCATCTACGACGTCCAGACCTTCCACGCGGCGACGGGCGGACGCTTCCCCGCGAACCGCATCCTGAGCCACGACCTGATCGAGGGCTGCCATGCGCGTTGCGGATTCCTCAGCGACGTGGAATTGATCGAGAGCGAACCGTCGCGCGTCCTCGTCGACGCGAACCGGCGGCACCGCTGGACGCGCGGCGACTGGCAGATCGCCAGCTGGCTGTTCCCGCGCGCGCCGGGTCCCGACGGACGCCCGGTCGCCAATCCGCTCGGTGCGCTCGCACGGTGGATGATCTTCGACAACTTGCGGCGAAGTCTCGTTCCGGCGGCGCTGTTCTTCGCGCTGGCCTCCGCCGGTTTCGTCGGCACGGCGACCGCGACCGAACGGACCTTGGCCTTGCTGGCCGTCTGGTTCCTGCCGGCGGCGCTGCGCACCTTGCGCTCGTTCCTGTTCAAGGGGAAACAAGTCCCGCTGGCGGTCCATCTGCGGACCAGCGCGACGAACGAAGGTCGCCAATGGGGCACCGAACTGCTGGAATTGGCCTTCACCCCCTATTATGGCTGGATTTATCTGGACGCCATCGCGCGCACATTCTGGCGGCTGAGGGTCCGGCGACGCCTGCTGGAATGGCAAACCGCGAGCCATGGCGAGCGGACGGCGCGGACTTCGCTGCCGGGCGTCGTCCGCGAGATGTGGCCCGCGCCGGTCCTGGCGCTGGCCTGCGCCGCGCCGGCGTGGGCGGGCGGCGCGCCGTCCAACCCCCTCCTCCTCGCGCTGTGCGGGGCGTGGTTCGCCGCGCCCGGCCTCGCGTGGTTCATCAGCCGCACCCGCGCAGCGCGCGAGCTGCCGTTGACCGCGGAACAGGTCGCGTTCGTGCGCCGGCTGGCGCGGCGGACCTGGGCGTACTTCGACCATTTCGCGGGCGAAGCCAACCAGTGGCTGCCCCCCGACAATTTCCAGGAGAGCCCGGTGCCCGCGGTCGCGGACCGGACCTCGCCGACCAATGTCGGAATGGCCCTCGCCAGCGGACTGGCGGCCTGCGACTTCGGCTATCTCTCGCCGGGGCGCTTCCGGTTCCGCACGGAGCGCACCTTGGAAGTGCTGGAACGGCTGGAGCGCCATCGCGGCCATTTCTACAACTGGTACGACACCCGCACCCTGAAGCCGCTGCACCCGCTCTACGTTTCCTCGGTGGACAGCGGCAATCTCACGGCGATGCTGATCGTCGTCCGCGAAGGCCTGACGGAAATGACGCGCGGCCCCATCCTGCCGGAGCGCTGGAAGAACGGGCTGGAAGACGCCGCCGATCTCCTGCTGCAGGAAATTGAATCGGCCCGGGAGCGTCCGGACCAATCCATTTCGCCCGCCGATTTGGACCGGGCCGCCGTCCGGATCCGCGAATGGATGAAGGCCGTGCGCCGATGTCCGCCCCCGTTGCGCGACAGCTTGCGCGCGCTCGACGCGTTCCGGACCGGATTGGCGGAAGGGTCCGCCGGACTGGCGCCGGACGAGCCGCTCTCGTTCTGGCGCGACGCCCTGCAGCGGCAGTGCGAAGACCTCGCCGGCGAAATCCGCCGCTTCGCGCCGTGGGCCGAGGCCGAACCCCCGCCTCTGCCCGACGCGGCGGCGATCGGCGAAAACGCCCCCGGCTGGGAGGCGTTGCAAAAAGAAACGGAGGTCGCCCCGACGCTGGATGCGCTGGCGACGTTGCGGCACCGCTGGGAACCGCGCCTGGCGCAGGCCCCGGCGTCGGAGTTCACCCGCCGCTGGAGCGAATGGCTCGCGCTCGCCAGTTCGCGTGCGGCGGAACGCATCGCGGAACTCCGCCAAATCGCAGGCCGGTGCACGGAACTGAGCGAGCACGAGCTGGATTTCCTGTACGACGCCCATCGGCATCTGCTGTCGATCGGCTACAACCTCGATGCGCACGCGCGGGATCCCGGCTACTACGATCTGCTGGCGTCGGAATGCCGTCTCGGCAGTTTCATCGGCGTGGCGCGCGGCCTGCTGCCGCTGGAACACTGGTTCCATCTCGGGCGGCGCCTCGCGCCGGGCGGCGGGCCGCCGGTGCTGGCGTCGTGGAGCGGCTCGATGTTCGAGTATCTGATGCCGATGCTGGTCATGCCCACCTACGAAGGCACGCTCCTGAACATGGCCTGCCAGGGCGCCGTGCGCCGCCAAATCCGCTACGGCCGGCAGACGGGCATTCCCTGGGGCATTTCCGAATCGGGCTACAACCAGCTGGACGCCAGCCAAGTCTACCAATACCGCCCGTTCGGCGTCCCGATGCTCGGCATGAAACGCGGCCTCGCCGACGACCTCGTCATGGCGCCCTACGCCGGCGCGATGGCCCTGATGGTCGCCCCCGAGGAGGCCATCCGCAATCTCCGGCGGCTCGACGACGACGGCGTGGTCGGCCGCTTCGGCCTCTATGAGGCGGTGGACCACACCCCCGCCCGCGTGCCCGCCGGCGAGCCCTTCGCCATCGTCCGCTCCTGGATGGCGCACCACAGCGGCATGAGCCTGCTGGCGTTCGACCACCTGCTCCACGGCCAGCCGATGCAACGCCGGTTCATGGCCGACCTCCAGTTGCGATCCGCAGCCCTCCTGCTGCAGGAGCGCATCCCGCTGGCCCGGCCGCGCATCCAGGTCACCGCCGCCGTGGCCGAAACCGCCGGGTCCCGGGCCGAGGCCACTTTCGCGGCCGTTTCCCGCTCGTTCGACACCGCCGACACCCCCGCTCCGGAAGTCCATCTCCTCTCCAACGGCCGCTACCACGTCATGGTCACCAACGGCGGCGGCGGCGTCAGCCGCTGGCAGGGGCTCGACCTGACCCGCTGGCGCGAGGATTCCGCGCAGGACGTCCACGGGTTCTTCTTCTATCTGCGGGAAGTGGACACCGGCAAGACCTGGTCGCCCACGGCCCGGCCGCTCGCCCCCGCCTTCGACCGCTATGAAGCCGTCTTCTCCCAGGGCGGCGCCGAATTCCAATCCACGATCCACCAGTTCCAGGCCCGGATGCAGGTGGCCGTCTGCCCCGAGGACGACATGGAACTGCGGCAGCTGACGCTGACCAATCTTTCCCGCCGCGGGCGCACGATCGAAATCACCAGCTACGCCGAGATCGTGCTGCTCGACGGCCGCACCGAAGCCGCGCATCCCGCCTTCCACAAGCTGTTCGTGAACGCCGAACCGGTCCCCGGCAAGGCCGCGCTCCTGTTCAGCCGCCGGCCGCGCTCGGCGGAAGAACACCCGCCGTGGGCGTTCCACGCCCTCGGCGTGGAAGACGGCACCGTGCTGCGCGGAGCTTCCTACGAGACCGACCGCGCGGCGTTCATCGGCCGCAACCGCTCGGTGCGCGATCCGGCCGCCCTCGACCGGCCCGGCCCGCTGCCCGACCGCGCCGGCCTCGTCCTCGACCCCGCCGCCGCCATCCGCTATCGCGTGCGCATCGAAGCGGGCCGCTCCATCCGCGTCAACGCCTTCCTCGGCGTGGCCCCCACGCGCGAAGCGGCCGAGGTCTACGTGGACCGCTGCCGCGATCCGCGGATGGCCGAGCGCGTGTTCTCGCTGGCCTGGACGCGCAGCCAGGTGCTGCTGCACCAGCTGCGCGCCAACGAGGCCGACGTCCAGCACTACGCCCGGCTGGCCGGCTCCCTGTTCTTCGCGGGACCGCACCGCCGGGGCCGCGCCAGCGTCATCGCGGCCAACCGCAAGAACCAGGCCGCGCTCTGGAGCTACGGCATTTCGGGCGATCGGCCCATCGTGCTGCTGTCCATCACCGACGTCGCCAACCTCGAGCTCGTGCGCAATCTCGTGCAGGCCCACACCTACTGGCGGCAAAAGGGCCTCGAGGTGGATCTCGTCATCTGGTCCGAGGCCTTCGCGGGCTATCGCCAGGATCTGCTCGACGCCATCGTCGGCCTGGTGCAGGCCGGCACCGAAGGCAAGCTGCTCGACCAGCCCGGCGGCATCTTCGCGCGCAATATCGACCAAGTTCCCGAAGAAGACCGCGTCCTCTTCCGCGCCGTCGCGCGGCTCGTGTTCAGCGACCGCTACGGGACCTTGGCCGACCAGATCGACCGGCGCGTCGTGCCCGAGTCGGACATCCCCGAGCTGGTGCCCGAACGGCCGCCCGAAAAATCCGGAAAGCCGGCGGCGGCGCTGCCCTTCCGCGCGCTGGAATTCTTCAACGGCCGCGGGGGCTTCACGCCCGACGGCCGGGAATACGTCATCCAGCTCGATCCGGGCGCGACCACGCCCGCCCCGTGGGTCAACGTCCTGGCCAATCCGTTCTTCGGGACCGTCGTGAGCGAAACCGGCGGCGCCTACACCTGGAGCGAGAACGCCAACCAGTTCCGCCTGACTCCTTGGCCCAACGACGCCGTCGAAGATCCGAGCGGCGAGGCCATCTATGTCCGCGACGAGGAAACCGGCCGGTTCTGGTCTCCCATGCCCGGGCCCGCGCCCGACGGCGCGCCCTACGTCTGCCGGCACGGCCACGGCTACAGCGTTTTCGAGCACGCGCAGGACGGGCTCTTGTCCGAGACGACCGTCTACGTCGCCATCGGCGCCCCGCTCAAGTTCACGGCCATCACGCTGCACAACCGGACCGAACGGCCGCGGCGCGTGTCCATCGCGGGCTACTGCGAATGGGTGCTCGGCGAGCGGCGCGAACCGAGCGCGATGCACGTCGTCACGCACCTCGATCCGCAAAGCGGCGCCCTGTTCGCCCAGAACGCCTTCAGCCTCGATTTCGCCGACCGCCTCGCGTTCTTCCATTGCAGCGGCGAAGACCGCACGCTGACGGCCGACCGCACCGAGTTCATCGGCCGCAACGGTTCGCTCGCCGCGCCCGCCGCGCTCCGGCGCGAGCACCTGTCCAACCGCGTCGGCGCCGGGCTCGATCCCTGCGCCGCCATCCAGGCCCGGTTCGAAATCCCGCCCGGCGACCAGATCCAAGTCGTCTTCTGCCTGGGCGCCGCGCGCAGCGAGGACGAGGCCCGCGGCTGGCTCCGCCATCAGGCGGGCGTGAACGGCGCCCGCCAGGCGCTGGAGGAAGTCTGGCGGTTCTGGCAGCGGCAGCTCGGGGGCATCTACGTCGAAACCCCCGATGCCTCGGTCAACTTCCTCGTCAACCATTGGCTGCTCTACCAGACCCTCTCCGCGCGTTTCTGGGGCCGCACCGGTTTCTACCAGTCCGGCGGCGCCTACGGCTTCCGCGACCAGCTGCAGGACTCCCTCGCCTTCCTCCACGAATGCCCCTGGTTGACCCGCGAGCATCTGCTCCTGAGCGCCTCGCGCCAATTCAAGGACGGCGACGTCCAGCACTGGTGGCATCCGCCCGTCGGCCGCGGCGTGCGCACCAAAATCTCCGACGACCTGCTCTGGCTGCCGTTCGTCCTCTGCCGCTACGTCACCGTCACCGGCGACGTCGGCATCCTCGACGAGACCCGCTCGTTCCTCGACGCCCGGCCCCCCGCCGAAAACGAGGAATCCGTCTACGACCAGCCCCGCGTCACCGACGAGTCCGCCACGCTCTACGAGCACGCCGCGCGCGCCATCCGCCGCGCCCTCCGCTTCGGCGCCCACGGCCTCCCGCTCATGGGGTCCGGCGACTGGAACGACGGCATGAACCGCGTCGGCCACGAGGGACGCGGCGAAAGCGTCTGGCTCGGGTTCTTCCTGCACCGCGTGTTGCGCGACTTCGCCCCGCTCGCCGCCCGGCGCGGCGACGCCGACTTCGCCGCCGCCTGCGAGCGCGCGGCGCAAAAACTATCCACCCAGCTCGAGGCCCACGCCTGGGACGGGAAATGGTATCTGCGCGCATTCTTCGACGACGGCACCCCGCTGGGTTCCGCCCAAAATCCGGAATGCCGCATCGATTCCATTCCGCAGAGCTGGGCCGTGCTCAGCGGCGCCGGCGATCCCGCCCGCGCCCGCGCCGCGATGCAATCCGTCCGCGACCATCTCGTCGATCCCAACCTGCGCCTCGTCCGGCTCTTCGACCCGCCCTTCGACGCCGCCCCGTGGGATCCCGGCTACATCAAAGGCTACGTTCCCGGCGTGCGCGAAAACGGCGGACAATACACCCACGCCGCCATCTGGGTCGCCATGGCTTTCGCCGCCCTCAAGCAAGGCGACGTCGCCTGGGAGATTTTCCAGCTTCTCAATCCCGTCCGCCACGGCGACACCCCCGAGCATGCCGAAACCTACAAGCTCGAACCCTACGTCCTCGCCGCCGACGTCTACACCGCCCCAGGCCACGAAGGCGCCGGCGGCTGGAGCTGGTATACGGGTTCCGCCTCTTGGCTCTATCGCCTCCTCGTCGAAGATCTGCTCGGCATCCATCTCGAAACCGATGTTCTCACCTTCACCCCCCTCCTCCCCTCCGGCTGGACCGGCTACAAGCTCACCTACCGTTTCCGGAACACCTTCTACCACGTCCAGCTCCAGAAGGTCGGCGACGGCACCGCCGCCGTGCGCCGCGTCGTCGTGGACGGCGCCGAGCAGCCCGACCGCCAGATCCACCTCGTGGACGACGGCCGCGAACGAAACGTCCTCGTCGAACTCGGCTGACCCCCGTCTCCCCGCCGCCCGTTTCATTGCCGCTCAACTCCCCCGCGACTATCACATATAATTATAAGTGATAGGGGAGCTTATCCGCGCAAAGGGAAAGCGTTGCCCGCGGCGGGGCATGCCGTCATCGCCGGCGCATGCGGCACCGGCACGCACCAAGGGACAACGAAAGCGGCCGGCCCCCGGAGTGGGGCCGGCCGCGGCAGTTCCCCGCGGCGAAAAGCTACTTCACGGGCATGACGGACATGCCTTTGGCCGCCCCCGACACTGGCGTGCAATAGGCGATCTTCTCCTTGGCCTCGGTCACTTCGGTGGTGCCGACGGTCGTGATTTCCACATCCAGCACTTCGCCGGTGTCCTCGTCCACCAGTTCCTCGGTCGAGCCGACTTGGAATTTCTGGCCGACGGAAACGCCTTCGCGCGAGCCGCGGTTGATGACCAGCTTGTCCGCGCTGGCCAGCATGACGGAGCCTTCCCACGGAATGCCGTCAAGCTGCTTGGTCAGGAATTCCACGCATTGCACCACGGCATCTTCGCAAGCCTTGCCCACGTTGTCCTTCTGGAAGCCCTCGATGTTTCCGCCCAGGCCGCCCAGCGCGCTGCCGTGATAGCCCACGCCCAGCCCGCGCCGCCCGGCCACGCCCACCACCTTCTGGGACGCCTTGACCTGTCCGGTCTCGCTGTCCACCAGATAGATCGTGATGTTGACCTCGGCCTTGCCCTTGGAGCCGCCCAGCGAGATGCCTTTGAAGCTCAGCCCGCCGCTGCCGCCGCTGGTCTCGCTCTGCACATGCGTGATCGACCCGCGCACCAGCAGCTGCGCCGGCGTCATCCGCCCAATCTGCGGGGCCTTCTTGCCGCCCGCCACCCGGCCGCTGGCCGCGAAATCCTGCTCGGCCATCGCCTCTTGGCGCATCTCCGAATCACCCAGCACGATGAACTTCTGGCTCTGCTGCAGCGCGTCCGTCATGATGGTGGTGAAGCCATCCCCCACATCCCACTGGCCCGACCAGCCCGACTCGTTCGGGAACTTGCTGACCGTGATCGAATAGCGCAGGTTGCCTTCCGCTTGGGCTGCGGCCATGCCCAAAACGCCCGCCGCGCAAAACACCGCCATCCACTTCGACATGATGCTCATGGGAATCCCTCTCCTCCCGGCTGTTCGCCGGATTTCGTTGTTCTTTGGAGGGGAAGTATGGCAAAGGTTTCTCCAAAAACAAGGCCCTTTGAAGATTTCCCTTCGGAAAACCCTCAACAAAGGGGTTGACACCCGGGCCCGAAACAGGCACAACAAGCCCTTCATTTTATTGAGGAAAGGCTCGATCCATGCAACCCACATATCATCCCTCCAAGATCAAGCGCGCGCGCAAGCACGGCTTCCGCGCCCGCATGGCGACCGCCAACGGCCGCAAGATCCTCAGCCGTCGCCGCGCCAAGGGCCGCAAGCTCTTGACGATCTGCGACAAGTAAGGGTTTTTCCGCCCCGCGCCGGGGCTTTTCTTCCCATGCAACCCGGCAGCGACCGCCCGGCCGTTCCCCCTTCGCAGGAGACTGGCCGGGCGTTTTGCGCCCGCGAAACGCTCTGCCGCAAGCAGCGGCTGCAGCGCACGGCGCAGTTCAAGGAGACCTACGACCAGAACCGCCGCTGGCATGGCCGGCATATGGTCCTGTTTCTGCGCGCGGCTCCCGATGCCTCGCTGCGCCTGGGCGTGGTGGCCAGCAAGAAGGTCGGCAACGCCCCCGAGCGCGCCCGCGCCAAGCGGCGCCTGCGCGACGCCTTCCGCCGCAACCGCGCCCGCTTCACCGCCTCCACCGACGATGTCGTGCTCGTGGCGCGCCGCTCCATCCTGACGGCCCCGTGGTCCAATCTCGTCGCCGAATTGCTCAACCTGGCGGCGCAGGCCGGCCTGACGCCCCCCCCCCGCCTGCCTCCTGATGAATCCCCTCGCGGCGAGCCTTTGCTTCCTGATCCGCATCTATCAAAAAACGCTCGCGCCCTTTTTCGGCTCCTGCTGCCGCTTCGAGCCCTCCTGCTCGAATTATATGCTGGAAGCCATCCGCGCCCATGGGGTAGGGTACGGCGTTTTCTTGGGGCTCCGGCGCGTGGCCCGGTGCCACCCTTGGAATCCCGGCGGACACGATCCCGTTCCGCCCAAGAAACAGAAATCCATTTGAAATGAGCAAAACATGAACAAAAAAGACCTGATTCCGATCATCGCCCTCTTCGCCCTTTTCTTGGCGTATCCCACGATCGACAAGAAAATCATCGCCAAGTATTTTCCCCCGAAGGAAAAGCCCGTCCCGGCCGCCGCCGCCGAGACCGCCGAGGCCCCCGCCATCCCTTCCGACCTCTCTTTGGCCGCCGCCCCCGGAGCTGCGGAAATCGCCGTCGAGGCCGCGGCGGCCTCCGAGACGGCCGCGCCCGAAGCGCTGCCGGAAGCCGGGCGGGCTCCCGAAGTCCTCACCACCCTCGCCAACGGCCGCGTCGAACTCACCCTTTCCTCGCACGGCGCGGGCGTCGTCCGGGCCGCACTGGTTGCCCAGCGCAAAGACGGCCGGCTTCTCTATCCCATCGAAGCCGGCTCCGACGCCCCCGTCACCTTCGACTTTTCGGACCGCCCCGCCGCCGCCCCCATCGGCTATCCCGGCCTCCGCCCGCTCGCCGGGTTCGAGGTCGCTTCCGAAACCGCCGATTCCGTCTCCTATCGCAAGGTCTTGTCCGGCGGCCTCGTCCTGAACCGCACGCTGACCTTGGGGGCCGGCTATCAAGTCCAGATCGAAGACCGCCTCGAAAACGCATCGGCCGCCGCCATCCCCCTCCGCGGCCATGGTCTCCAGGCCGGCTTCATCGTCAACCTTCCCGGCGAGAAAGACGAGCAAACGCCCCTCCTCGGCGTGGACACCCTGACCGGCAGCGAATCCGTCAACTATTGGGCGAGTGAATTTTCCCGCTGGTTTTCCACGACCAGCCAAGACGCCCAGGGGAAAGCCATTGCGGTCGACGATATCCCCAAAGGGTTTTTTGCGCGCCTGTTCAGCGGCAAGCCGGCCGCCCATTCTCCGCCCCTGCCCGTGGATTGGGCCGCCGTCAAGAACAAGTACTTCGCGCAAATCCTCACCCCCGAGGATAGCGCGCAAGAGTGCCGCGTGGATGCCACCTATGGCGCGCCGGTGAGTTCCACCTTCCTCTTCCTTTTTCCCCGCACCAGCCATCCCATCGCCCAGGTCGCCGCCTCCCTCCGGATGCCGGACTTCGAACTTGCCGCCGGCCAGACCCTCGTCCAGAACGCCACGTGGTACATCGGCCCCAAGGTCTACACCGAACTCAAGGCCAACGGCCCCCACCAGGAAGACATCCTCCAGCTCGGTTTCTGGCGCGTCGTCGGCATCTGGATCCTGAAGATCATGGTCTGGATCCAAGCCCACATCTGGCCCTACAGCTACGGCCTCGCCATCATCCTGCTCACCTTCCTCATCCGCATCATCTTCTGGCCCCTCAACCACAAGTCGATGGTCAGCACCCGCCACATGCAGGAAATCCAGCCCCTCATCACCGCCATGAAGGAGAAGTTCAAGGACAACCCGCAGCGGCAGCAGCAGGAGATGATGGCCATCTACAAGGAGCACAAGATCAACCCGATGGGCGGCTGCCTGCCCATGCTGGTCCAGATCCCCGTCTTCTTCGCCCTCTTCGTCGTACTCCGCGGCGCCATCGAGCTGCGCTTCTCCTCCTTCCTGTGGATCTCCGACCTGTCCACGCCGGAAAACCTGTTCAAGGACGTCCTGCCCTTCCCCATCAACATCCTGCCCCTCTTCATGGGCGTGACGATGTGGCTCCAGCAGAAGATGACCCCCACGAGCGACCCCCAGCAGCAGAAGATGATGATGATGATGCCCGTGCTCTTCACCTTCATGTTCTACTCCTTCCCCTCGGGCCTCTCCCTCTACTGGTCCGTCAACCAGGTCATGATGATCGTCCAACTCGCGTGGATGAAGAAGTTCCATCCGCCCGTCCCCCTCAAGAAATAACGCCCCCCCTCCGCGCCGGCCCGCGGCCCGTCCCCCGGGCCGCGGCTTTTCCGCGCCCGCGCGAACTTCCACCGCAGGCCGATGTCGCCTTCGTTCTTGCCTTTGGGACATTCTTCCACCGGACTTGCTCCTCCTTCAGGAGGGATTGCGTGTCGACCGCGGGCAACGTGACCCATACGCGGGGCACCTCCCGCCAGACATCGCCCAATGAATGCAGTTGGAGGAAATGACCGCCAGCCGAGCAGACCAGGCAGAGCCCTCCGCCTGTTTTCCGGTCGTCCGTTGCAACGGGTTCCGCGCGCGCCGTCATGGCCTGACCGAGGAGAGCGGCCGCGAATCGCGGACCGCGCTTTCATGGATGGCGATCTGGACAACCATTGAGGGATCGCATGATAATCCCGCCCGGAAGACCAGCGCTTCGTGCCGGCACGGCGTCTTTCCCCGCGATGAAAGCACGGTTTTCACTTCGCGGGAAACGGTTCTCCCGCCTTCCCGCATGCCAGCATTCCGCACGCCGCGTGGATGTCCGCCCCGCCGCTGTAGCGGCGGACGACCGGCATCCCGAGATGCCGGCGCAGGTGGTCGCGAAACGCATTCCGCTCTTCCGGCGACGGCGGATGGAAGCGCCCCGAGGCGTCGTTCACATCGATCAGATCCAGCGTGATCGGCACATCCCCCACCCATTCCGCCAACTGCACCGCATCCTCTGCCCGCGTATTGAACCCTGAAATCATCGTCCAAGCCACCGTCACGCGCCGGCCGGACGCGCAGTGATATTCCCGGATCGCCTCCCGCAACTCCGGCAACGGATGCGCCCCCTCCACCGGCATCACCTCCCGCCGCCGGACGGGGTCGGCGCTCGTCAGCGACACCACCAGGCGGAACGGCAAGCGCTCCGCCGCGAACCGCCGGATGCCCGGCGCGATCCCCGCCGTGGAAAGGCTGATGGCCTTCGCTGAAATCGCCATTCCGCACGGCTCGCTCAGGATCCGCGCCGCGCGCACCACCGCCTCGTAGTTCAGCAGCGGCTCGCCCATCCCCATGAACACCACTCCGCGCACCGGATGCTCCGAATCCGCTTGGATGCGGATCACCTGATCGACCATTTCCCAAGTGGACAAATTGCGGACAAACCCCATCCGCCCCGTCGCGCAAAAGGCGCACCCCAGCGCGCATCCCACCTGCGAACTCACGCAGGCGATGTATTTTTCTTCTCCGGCCCGGTGCACCAGCGGAATCCGCACCGCTTCGAACGGCTCCGGCCCCTCCCCGCGGAACAGATATTTGGCAAAGCCATCCCGCGGCGAAACCCGTTGGTCGAGATGCTCCAGCCGCGGCAGGCACACCTCTCGCCGCACACGCGCCAGCACCTTGGGCGAAACTTCCGGCAAGTTTTCCGGAATTTGGTCCTGCCGGATCGCCGCCGCCTGGAGCTGCCGCGCCAGACGCGGGGAAACGCCCATCGGCGACAGCGCCTCATGCAATTCGGTGGCCGTCAGATTCTTGAGCATAATCGCCATAAGCTTCTTCCATCCTAAGCCAGCCCCCCCCCCCCGCGAAAGCGCAGATTTATCCGCCAAAGGCGGGACCTGTCCCGCCCCCCCCTCATTCCGCACAATGCGCCCCGGATTATCTCTCTCCGCAGGTATCGCTCAATGGTGGAGCTCCAGCCCGCGCCAACGGCACGGCAAGCTTCCAAGTTTACCCCGCGTCCCGCAGGGCTGGTCCGCCAAAAGCCGGACTTGACCAGTTCTCCGACCTTCCGCACAATGCGCCCTTAATTGTCGCGGGTATAGCTCAATGGTAGAGCTCCAGCCTTCCAAGCTGGCCATACGGGTTCGATTCCCGTTACCCGCTCCATTCTCTACGCGCCCCGAATTCCGCAACGGATTTCCACGGTTCGGCGAATTCCACTTCCGCCGCCACCGATTTTCCCCGGTGCCCACCCCCCCGTTGGTTTGGCGGCGGGCGGCTCGCCCCCCTCGGTTGCCACCCGCGATCGGCTGGCCGGCGCGCAAGGGCGCCGAGAAGATGCCCGCGGAAAAAGCCCGTTTTCATTGAGTGAAAACGGGCTTCTCTTCGCCGGAAAATGGAGCGGGAGACGAGGATCGAACTCGCGACGTTCAGCTTGGGAAGCTGACATTCTACCACTGAATTACTCCCGCAATCAGCTGGTTCCCTTCTACCCTAGCGGCCCCGGCCTTGTC
>SABN01000179.1 GCA_009928955.1 Opitutia bacterium
GCCCACCGCTCCGACGAAGATGTCCTCGCCGACCTGCTCGCCGCCGCCTGCCCCATCCCCGAAGACGACCGCGCCTGGCGCGCCGAAATGACCGCCGCCGACCCCGCCGATCTCCGCCGCCGTTTCGACCGCTTCCGCAAGAATTCCACCCACCGCCGCGAATTTTCCGCCATCCGCGTCCATTTTTCCGGCGCCTCGTCCGCCCTGCTCGACACCGCCGCCGCCCTCGGCTTCCAAATCTGCGCCCATCAGCCATGAGAAGCAGGACTCAGGGTTCAGGGTTCAGGGTTCAGAGTTCAGGATTCAACGACCGGAATCCCTTGTCCGCTGTCCGCAGGACGTGGTTGGCGCAAAATAGGGGTCAGAATAGGGGTCAGTCCTTGCATTGTTGCATTTCTTCCTGCGGCAGCTCCCCGCCATGACCGATCCCCTCCTCTTCCGCATCGAGAAACGCGCGCTCCGGCTCGACGCCCATCTCGCCGCCGCCCATCCCGCGATTTCCCGCTCCCGCTGGAAACAGCTCATCGAGGAGGGCCATGTCGCGCTCAACGGCAAGCCCATCCTCAAAACCAACACCGCTCTGTCTCCCGGCGACGAACTCCGCTGCACCCTCCCGCCCCCCGCGCCCGTCGGCCTCGTCGCCACCGACATCCCCCTCGACATCCTCCACGAGGACGCCGATCTCATCGTCCTGAACAAGCCCGCCGGCCTCGTCGTCCACCCCGCCCCCGGCCACGCCGCCGACACCCTCGTCAACGCCCTTCTCCACCACTGCGCCGACCTCCAGGGCATCGGCGGCGAACTCCGCCCCGGCATCGTCCACCGCCTCGACAAGGACACCAGCGGCGGCCTCGTCGTCGCCAAGAACGAGCAGGCCGTCGCCGCCCTCGTCGCGCAATTTTCCGCCCACACCGTCGAAAAGGAATACCTCGCCCTCGTCTGGGGCACCCCGAAGAAGCCGGCGGGCGTCGTCGAGTTGCCCATCGGCCGCCATCCCGTCCACCGCAAGAAAATGACCGTGACCGAAAAGGGCCGTCCCGCCGTCACCCGCTACGAAACCCTCGCCACCGGCCCCCTGGCCAGCCTCCTGCGCGTACGCATCGAAACCGGCCGCACCCACCAGATCCGCGTTCACATGGCCCACCTCGGCCATCCCGTCGTCGGCGACACCACCTACGGCCGCGCCCGCCACGGCCTCCCCGAAGGCCTCTCCATTCCCCGCCAGATGCTCCACGCCCACGTCCTGAAAATCGCCCACCCCCGCGACGCCCGCCCCCTCGTCTTCACCGCCCCCCCGCCGCCCGACTTCCTCGCCGCCCAGCGGATCCTGACCGGCCCCGAATGATCCCCGGCAAGTTCATCTGGAAACCGATTGTCCAGAAAGCCGTCACCGGCCACGCCCGGCGGTTTCGAATGGTTCCCGGCGAGCCCCGCTGGCCCGACCGCCTCGTCGCCCCCGGCCTCTACCTCCACGTGCCCTTCTGCAAGAATCTCTGCCCCTACTGCCCCTACAACCGCGTCGAATACGAAGAATCCCTGTTCGACGCCTATGCCCGCGCCGTCCGGCACGAGATCGACCTCTACGCCCCGCATCTGCAAGGCCGGTCCTTCACCTCCCTCTACGTCGGCGGCGGCACGCCCACCGTCGACGGGCCCGGCCTCGTCGCGATTCTCGACCATCTGCAGGCGCGGATCGGCCCCATGCCCTCCATCTGCGTGGAACTCCATCCCGCCAGCATGGGCGACGACTGCCTGCGCGCGCTCAAGGACTCCGGCATCACCTCGCTCTCCATCGGCGTCGAATCCGCCTCCGACGCCGTCCTCGAACGCATCGGCCGCAGCCACGACCGCCGCACCGCCCTCGACGCCGTCGCGCGCGCCCTGCGCTTCGGCTTCGATTCCGTCAACGTCGATCTGATGTTCGCCCTGCCCGGGCAGTCCGCCGCCGACTGGCAGGCCGACGTGAAAACCCTCGTGGACCTCGGCATCGACCAGCTCAGCACCTATCCGATGTTCTCCTTCCCCTATTCCGACCAGGGCCGCGAGCGCCGCCTCCGCGAGGTGACCCGCCCGCCCCACGCCCTCGTCAAGGGCATGCTCGACTTCACCGACGCCCACTGCGAATCCCGCGGACTTGCCCGCTGCGCCGTCTGGAGCTGGCTCCGCCCCGGCCGTTGCAAGTTCAGCTCCATCACCCGCCACCACTATATCGGCTTCGGCCCCAGCGCCGCCTCCATGACCGGCACGGATTTCTACGTCAACACCTTCGACGTCCGCGCCTACGCCGAAACGCTTCCCGCCCGCCGTCCCGTCGCCGCCTCCATGCCCGTTGACCGCCGCCTCGAAATGGCCTACTGGCTCTACTGGCGCGTCTACGAACTGAAGATCCAACACGCCGACTTCCGCGCCGTCTTCGGCGCCGACGCCTCGCTCGACGCCGAATTCGGCCGCCTCCTGCGCCCGCTCGTCTGGGCCCGGATGCTCGAACGCATCCCCGGCGGCTACCGCGTCACCCGCCCCGGCGCCTACTGGATCCACCGCCTGCAGAACGAATACAGCCTGTCCTACATCAACCGCCTCTGGGGCACCTGCCGCCAAACCCCGTGGCCGGAGGAGGTCTTCCTGTGATGATCGCCAAATACGCCAGCTGGCTCGCCTACGGCTTCCGGACCATCGTCCTCCGCCAGCAACTCCCCTACCTCTACGGCATGGTCATCACCGACCAGTGCAACCTCGACTGCTTCTACTGCGAAAGCAAGAACTCCGGCCGCTACCATTTCACCTGGGACCAGGCCGTCGCCTCCCTGCGCGACGCCTACCGCCGCGGCCACCGCTCCCTCTACTTCACCGGCGGCGAACCCATGGTCTGGCAGGATTCCGGCCATGTCCTCGCCGATCTCGTCGCCCTCTCCCGCCAACTCGGCTTCCACGACGTCTTCATCTTCACCAACGGCACCCGCCCCCTCGACGTCCCCGCCTGCAACTACATCGTCACCATCGACGGCCCCCGCGACGTCCACGACCGCATCCGCCCCGGCACCTACGACCTCATCCTCGCCAACGTCGCCCAGGCCGTCACCCGCGCCGTCTTCGCCTCCATCACCTTCAGCAAGGCCAACGTCGACTGCCTCGAACGCTTCGTCCGCGAAACCCACGCCACCGGCCTCTTCCGCGGCATCTCCTTCAACCTCCTCACCCACTGGCCCGAAATCCTCGCTACCCACGGCGTCACCCCCGAACAGCGCCTCCGCCTCCTCGACGACCTCTGGCGCCTCAAACAGGAAGGCTTCCCCATCGTCCTCTCCCGCGCCGCCTACCGCGCCCTCCGCGCCAACGACTGGAAACGCCCCATCCCCCAGATCGAACTCGGCACCCGCGACCGTGTCTTCACCTGCTGCCGCGACGTCGACAACCCCGCCGTCTGCGAAAATTGCGGCTACGCCAACTGCGTCGAGGTCTCCCAGATGCTCGCCCTCCGCCCCTCCGCCCTCTGGCAGGTCCTCCGCGTCGTCCAAACCTGATCCCCCGTCCGGCTCCACGCCCCCCTTCGCGCTCCCGCCGCCCCCGAC
>SABN01000064.1 GCA_009928955.1 Opitutia bacterium
GGCCAGGGCGGGCGCACGCATCTGGTGAGCCCGGTCATGGCGGCCGCCGCGGCCGTCGCGGGGCATTTCGTGGACGTGCGCAAATTCCTCGAAGGAGGCAAATAAGATGGAAGCATTCAAAAAGTTCACGGGCACGGTGGCGGTGCTGGAGCGCGCCAACGTCGACACCGACCAGATCATCCCGAAGCAGTTCCTGAAGTCGATCGAGCGGACGGGCTTCGGTCCGGCGCTGTTCTTCGACTGGCGCTATCTGAAGGACGGATCGAACGATCCGGCCTTCGAGCTGAACGACCCGCTGCGCGCGGGCGCCTCGGTGCTGGTGGCCGGCAACAACTTCGGCTGCGGCTCGAGCCGCGAGCACGCGGTCTGGGCGGTGCAGCAGTACGGCTTCAAGGCCGTCATCGCCCCGTGGCGCGGCGGCGGCGACAAGCACATCCCCGGCTTCGCGGACATCTTCAAGAACAACAGCTACGGCAACGGGCTGCTGGTGATCGAACTGCCCTCGGACGAGGTCCAGTGGATCTTCGACGCGGCCAAGGGCCGCAAGCTGGAAGCCACGGTGGATCTGGTCTCGCAGACGGTGACCGTGCGCGGCGCGCAGGAGCGGTCGTTCCATTTCGACATCACGTCCGACGTGAAGGAAAAGCTCCTGGGCGGACTGGACGCCATCGGCGTGACGCTTTCGCACGAGGCGGAAATCACCGCCTTCGAAGCCACGCACGACGTCCAGATGGCCTAAACAGCCGAGATCCTCTTAACGCAAGAGACGCAAACGTCGCAAACGAACGCAATCGGAGTCTTTGGATTTACGCTTGCGAACCTTTGCGCCTATTGCGACTTTTGCGTTAAAGGCTGCAATCCCAATGAATCTGATTCTGCTGGAACCGGACGAAATCCAAGCCGATGGGCTGGCCGTGTTGACGGGCAAACGCGCACGCCATGTGCGGGAGGTGCTGCAGGCGGCGGAAGGGGAGCAAATCCGCGTGGGCGTCGTAGACGGTCCGATAGGCCCGGCCACGGTCGTCGAGGATGGCAAGGAAATCCGCCTGAAATGCGCGCTTTCCGATGGCATTCCGCCGGTTCCGCGCGTGGATTTGCTGCTGGCGATGCCGCGGCCCAAGGTGATGAACCGGCTTTGGCCCGTGCTGGCCTCGCTCGGCGTGGGGCGGATCCTGATTTCCAACGCGTGGAAGACGGAGCGCAACTATTTCGACACGCACGTGCTCGAGCCGGAGCACATCCGGGAAGCGTTGATCGAAGGCCTGCAGCAGGCGCGCGACACGCGCCTGCCGCCGGTCGGCGTGCATAAGCAGTTCAAGAAACTGGTCGAGGACAAACTGGATGGCTTTGGCCCCCACGCGGCGCGGCTGGTGGCGCATCCGGGGGAGGGGGCGTTCCCGTCCGCAAAGCTGGCGTCGCTGCCGCGCGAAGCGCGCGTGCTGCTGGCGGTGGGTCCCGAAGGCGGCTGGACGCCGTTCGAGTTGGAGTTGCTCGCGGCGCACGGCTTCGAGTCCGTCTCCTGGGGCCCGCGCGCCTTGCGCACCGACACCGCCTGCGTCGTTTTGCTGGGTCTGGTCCATGCCGAACTCTTGCCACGCGGCTGTGGAAAGGCCAAAGATGACGCCTGATCTAGCAGCAAATCTGGCTGTTTTTCTCGCGGCGGCGGTGGCCATGGAGGGCGTCGCCTGGGCCCTGCACAAGTACGTGATGCACGGCTTCCTCTGGGTGCTGCACGAGGACCACCACCGCACCCACGGGCGGCGGTTCCAGAAAAACGACTTGTTTGCGCTGTTCTTCGCTGGACTGTCGTTCGGCCTGATCTACGGCGGTTTGAGTCGCGGCAACGACATGGTGGCTGCCGCCGGGTTTGGCGTGACCCTCTATGGCATCGGTTACTTCGGGTTCCACGACCTGATGTTCCATGGCCGGATTCCCGCTTTGCGCTTCAGGCCGAAAGGTGGCTACCCTGCCGGGATCATCAACGCCCACCGCATCCACCACCGCGTCATCACCAAGACCGGCGCCGTGTCCTTCGGCTTCCTCTACGCGCCGCGGAAATATGCCGCGATGAAGTAGCGCCGAGCGATTGATCGCGCACGGCCTTCAGCCTGGCTGCCGAATCCAGCAAGGAGCCTTTGGAGGCGGACCGATCCGCCGGTTTCGGACACCGATGAAGGGCCGAGGATCAAGCGGGTACGTTTGATCTATGCCCAAGCGGGTCAATGCCGGGCGATGAAGTCGGCGATGAGCTGGTTGAGGCGGTCGGGGATTTCGAGCATGTAGAAGTGGCTGACGTCGGGGACTTCGTGATACTCGACCTGCGGGAAGATGCGGGCAAAGTCGTCGCGGTAGGTCGGTGACAGCTGGTAGGCGGGGGAATAGACCGCCAAGCAGGGGAGGTCGACCGTCCGGGGCAGGAAGAATTTCCAGTCCGTTCCCACGCCGGCGATCATGGCTTGGCCGATGGAGAGCGGCACGGTGCGGCTGGCCTGCAGGATTTCCTCTTGCAAGGCGGCGGGGGTGTCGGGCAGGAAGAGCATCCGGATGAAGCCTTCGCGGGCGGCCTCGTTCGTCATGCCGGCGGCGAAGGCGGCGTTTTCCTGTTGGAACTTTTCGGGGCCGCCGGGACCGGCGGCGACTTCGAAGTGGGCGCCGTCGATGGCGGCGATGCCGAGGCAGCGCTGCGGGTATTTGGCGGCGAAGACTTCGGTGACGGCGAAGCCCATGCTGTGGCCGAAGAAGAAGGCTTGATCGATCTTTTCCGCATCCAGCACGGCGCGGACAGAATCGGCGAACAGTTCCATGGTGTAGGGCACGCCCTCGCGGCGGCTGCTTTGGCCGTTGCCGGGCAGGTCGATGCCGATGCAGCGGTATCCGGGGAAGGCGTCGGACTGATTCTTCCAGACCTGCAGGTTGCCGGTCCAGCCGTGGATGAAGACGAGGGTGCGGGAACTTTGGCCGTGCACCTCGTAGTAGATTTCATGTTCGCCGAACGCGAGCCGCTTGCCGATTGGCCGCGCCGGAGATTCCGCGCGGTCGGAGCGGCCGCAGCCAGAGACGCCGAGCAGGCAGGACAAGGCCAGGGCAAGATACAGGGGCGTTTTCATATCAGCTCCTTCATCAGATGTTGGTGAATCAAGGGGTCAGCGCTTGGACTGGAGTGTCCGGCTCTTGGGGGCTTTCTTCTGGGAGGGGTGGGGGGTGTTCACGGTTTTTCGGCGTGAAGGTTTCGCCTTGGCCTTGTTGACGGGGCGGACGGGGCGGCCTTCCATGTAGCCGCGGTAGCCGACGGGTTCGAGCTGGAAGCGCGGGGCGTCGTCGTCGGCCCACTCGTAGCCGTAGAGTTCGGGCCGGTAGGTTTTCATGACGTCCCAGAGCGAGAAGATGGCCTCTTCGAAGTTCTTTTCGTCGAAGGGCGGGCCTTGGAACACCATCATCTTGCAGGGCGACAGGTCGATGATCTCGCATCCCGCCGGGACGGTTCCCGCGAAATCGGCCGGGACCTCGACGCCCTGGGCATAGACGGACGTGCCGCGGCGCTGGAGCCGCTTGGGCAGCCAGAGGCCCATGGGTTCGTGGATGGCGTCCTTGATCTGGCCGAGCTGCGCGTAGATCTCGCAGCCGACTTCCTTGCAGTATTCGAAGTAGTGCGTGGCTTTGATGCCGCGCTTGAGGATCATCCGGCGCGCGGGGCGGTCCACGATCTGGACGAAGACGACCTGGGACTTGGGCTGGGCTTTCATGGGGGCGGGTCCTTTCGGGTTGGGCGGATAGTAGCTGCGCATCCGGTCCGGCATGAACAGGACGACGGACGGCTGGTTTTTTCGAAACTGGCGGGGGGAGACGCCGAACTGGCGGGTGAACGCGCGCGTGAAGCCTTCGTGGGAGTCGAAGACGAAATCGAACGCGACATCGACCACCTTGCGCGGCGCGGCGCAGAGCTTGTCCGCGGCGGCGGACAGGCGGAACTGGCGGAGGTACTCGAAGGGCGCGCGGCCGGTGAATTCCTTGAACAGCCGGGCGGCATGCCACGGCGAATAGCAGGCGGCGCGGGCGAGCTGGGCGAGGGTGATGGGCTCGGCCAGATGCGCTTCGATGAAGCCCTGCATCCGTTTCACCGCTTTGATTTGTTCCGCGTCCATCGATGTTTTCCTATGTTCTGGGGACGATTGAACCAGAGTCCGCGCGCCGCTTCTTGACCGGGATTGCGAAAATAGCAGAAGGCGGAACAGGGGGACAGCCCGCCGCCCCCCATGCGGGAACTCGCGGCTCAAGGCATTTTCACGGCAAAATTACGCAAAATTTCGATGAAAACGGCCTCCAGAGGCCGAAAAAATGCAAAAATTCGAAAAATGGGCGCTCCGGGGGCGCTTGGAGTGAAAAACTGGCCCAAATTTTGGCGTTTTTGGCGCGAAAATGGCTTTTGGTTAAGAAATTTGCAACTATTTGCTTCAGAAGCAGTTGGAACTGAAAATCAGCCAATTTACTACGAAAAACTCGAAAAACCGCGAAAATAGGCTTCTGATGCCATCCGTAGGCCAAAAACAGTGAAAAACGGCCTGATTTCGCGTTTGTAGGCATTAAGACGGCAAGGGACGGCCGCTGTTTCTCCCGATTCGGCCATTCGCGGCTCGTTGCGGGAAATTGCTACCGATCTGAATCCGATCAACCTGTGGCGTTGACCGTTTCCCTTGACCTTGACTTGTGGCTGACAGATGCCCAATATATTGCATCGGTTTGAATTATGCGTTTGTACAATAGTGTCCATCGCCAACAGTTGTTTCACTGGATCGGCGATCATATTGAAAAGCGTGCCAATCGCGGACACTTAAATGACGATCTCCGCGAAGAGTATGTCGAATGCCTTCGGTCCTCGCTGAGGAATGGTCTGTGGTCGAAGACTCCGAGAGATGGAGATTGTATTGGCGACGGCGCATGCATTTCAGTTCATCGTCCCATAACCTGTTTCACGGAATGGCCTCTAGGTAAGAGTCTGCCCCACACACTGCGCTACGGCCGGCTAGGACTTGGATTCCCAAAGCGATTCGTTCTCAGCCATGGCGGTCAACCCGTGACTTATCTTCGCGATGGGGTTCGAAATGCGCCATATGCAGCTGCAATTATTGCACTGGCAAAGTGGTTTGAGCAACCGCCAGGCGGTTTGCTAGATGGAAAGGAATTTCAGCGCATAAGAGAACGCTTTTTCTATATGGCGCATTTCAACAAGCGAATCAAAAAGCCCAAGGCCCAAAAGCATTTATCATCAAAACACGATGCGGTTACCAAACCCCACTCGGCGTTTTCGCATGATGCTTACAAGAGGATTTTCGGCCCGATTCTGCATTACCTTGAAGAGCGGGAATGGCGCATCGTGTACGACAAGTCCATTGCGAGATTCTTCCACTCGGCAGAAGGCGGTGAGGGGCGACCAGAGCATTACCTGTTATATAAACCGGGGAAAGACCTGTTCACCGTTGTTCTGCCGGATAATAAAACCATCAATCTTGCTATGAAGTGCGAGGATATTAAGGGTGCAATGTATCGGGAGAATGCGCCGCATATTACGGTTCTTTCTCTTGAAGATATCGGAACATTTTAGGAGACCATGACATGGAAAACACCAGAGAGATCCGCAATGAAAATGTCGTGAAGGGCGCCCCATATAAATATCTAATTCTTGCTGGATTGTGTTGGCTTATCTCCATCTTGTGCTATGCAGAAACGCCGGCACAGAACAACGCCAGAAATACATACGATTCGTTTGATCAACTGGCTGCTGAATACAGCCAGAAGATTAACGCCGAGAGTGCGGCGCTTCAGATTCGAGAGGACAAATTCCTTCAGGAATATCGGCAAGGGCTGGAGAGATTCAAGGCGCAGTACCTTCAAGCGGGGGCCCTCGAGGGTTATGTTGAGGCTAAAAATCTTCTAGAGAAATTTGATCGGCAACGGAGGGTGGAGGCGGAAGCAAAACAGAAAGGGCTTGCCGAATTTATCAAGATATCACTTGATTCCGACGCAGCGTTCAAAGCCGATTATCAAAAGGCAATCTTTTCGATACGGACGGCTTACATAAATAAATGCGTTATTCTGAAGCGGGAATTCACCAAGCAGGGAAAAATTGAGGACGCACTAAGCGCAAGCCGGTTTCTCGATAAACTCAACAGCGAAACCCAGCAGGAACAAAATTCTATAGCTCGCAACGAGTTGATAAAGCTTTTTGAAAATGTAACATCCCCCGATGCCTCGACTCTTGTTGAGGTCTTCAAAAGGAATGTTCGGGAGTCAGGCCTTGCTGAGGCAGGCATTAAGCATACTTCCAGCCAGTTAAGGGATGAGTATCGCCGCCGCTTGGAATTACTGGCGCAGAAGTACCAAACAAAGGAAAATATTGACGGTTTGTTGGCAGTAAATAAAGAACTTGCTCGGCACAACAATTTCGGTGAACTAAGCAAGCAAGATATCGTGACCGTCCCTGATGAATTGAAAAGTCTTCAGCAGGGCTATTTCCAGGCATTGTCGGAGGCGGTTCTAAAGCTGAAGATCGACATTCGCAATGCTGACAAAATGCTGTTGGCTTCCCTGTATAAAGCTATGTCGACAGACGCATATCGCGAAGACGACCTCTTCAAGCGAGCGGTGGATGCGGCTATTGAGGAATTCCAGAATTTAAAAGCTAACAGTGGGGAATCTGAAAATCTCGAAGCAGAGAGCCATGCACCGTCCACGTTGAAAGAAGGGCTCGTCGCATACTATCCGTTTAATGGTAACGCCAAAGACGAGAGCGGGAACGGCAATGATGGAAAAGTTTACGGTGTAACTCTTGTCCCGGATCGTTTCGGGAATAGCGGAAGCGCTTTTGATTTTAATGGGGCAGCCTGGATTGAAATCGGTCCGGTTCTCACCCGCTATGATAATGCAACGCTCTGCGCTTGGATTAAACTCAACCCAACTTTTACAGGGCTTGGAGGGATTGTTACAAAGACTCGCAATCCCGACGGCAGCGGAACAGGTTTGCGAATTGGTGTTGATACATTTCTCCCCAATGTCGGATTTAATAGGCCTTCGCCTTTAATAAATACGTCGAGGTCCGCTGATAGTTCGATCAATGACGAACATTGGCATTATGTAGTCGGCGTTATCGACGGAACGAGCATGAGCTTATATGTTGATGGGGTCCGGAAAGACTCATATTCCTTTGGGCCTGGTTCTGTAGCCAGCACAGGACCCTGTTATATTGGCAGAGAATTATCAGGACGCGAACCAAGATTCTTCAGCGGTATAATAGATGATGTACAAATTTATGCGCGACCGCTAACTGCCGATGAAATACAGGAATTGTATTCGATGATGGGTCAATTAAAAGAGTGAATCGGGCCGACCACAAAATGTTAGGGGCTTGTATTTTGTGGTTATTGTAACGAGCCGCGAGTTCCCGCATAGGGGCTGCGGAGCGGCTTGGGCGGGGATCGGTTGTAGGCCCGGTCCTTGGCCGGGCGAGGTGCGCCGCGTTCTGTCACGGGCGGACAAAGGGGGCGTGCGGCTTGCAGCGGGGAGGAAAAAATGCCGCCCGTGCTAGGGCGTCGGGCATCCAATTCGATCCGGGGCAACCGAGCGGCAGGCCCGATTGACTGGATGGCGCACAGAGACTATCTTGTCCGCATGGATGACATGTCACAGGCGCGAGTGGTCCGAGAGCGGCCGCCTGAAAGCGGCGGTCCGGCCGACTATCTGCGGCGGGCCGAGACGCTGATCGCGGAGATGGATCGGCTGAATCCCTGGCCTCGTCCGCGCGGCTTCGTCCAACGCTTTCGCACCCACGAGGATTACGAGGTCTGGAAAAAGCAACAGTCCAACCCCCGGCTTTGGTGATGGCGGAATCTCTCGGCAGTTTGCTGCGGGTCTGCTCCCTGCTGAACCAGCGCCAAGCCCGTTATCTTGTCATCGGGGGCTATGCGTGCATCCTGCACGGGTTGGTGCGCACGACCGAAGACGTGGACATCCTGATCGAAGAGAGCGAAGAGAATTATTTGAAGGTGCGGGATGCGCTGGCGGAACTGCCCGATCATGCCGCGCGGGACCTCGCGATCCAGGATTTCAGCGAAAATGTGGTCATCAAGGTGGCGGATGCCATTGAAGTGGACATCAGCCGGCGGGCGTGGAAAGTGGACTACGCTTCGGCGGTCCGGAGCGCGAAGCGCCGGACCATCGAAGGGATCGAGGTGCCTTTCTTGGATATTCCAAGTTTGATCCTCAGCAAGCAGACCTATCGGGAAAAAGATGTGGCGGACCGGGTTCAGTTGGAACGATTGAGGGGGATGGAATAGGCGGGCGGGGCGTTGGAACCGAGCGGCGAGTAAGCGCATGGGGGGCCGCGGAGCGGCTTGATTGGGGGTCGGATGTCCCCTGGCCGGACGGGGTGCGCCGGGTTCCGCCACGGGCGGACAAAGGGGGCATGTGGGCTAAAAAGAGGAGCAGCCCGGCGGCCTCGGCGAGGCCGCCCTACCTTCGAGCCGGAACGGGCCGGCGGATGTCCTGTCGCAGGCGGGAACCATGCAAGGGCGGCCTGCAACATTCGGAACAGCCACGCGCCCGGCGGGCGCGTCTACAACGAAACCAGACAGCCTAACGGCCTTCAGCCTATCTGCCTAATCCAAAAACGCGCCTTTGGGGCCGGCTTTGTCGTCCCAGTTGCGGGGCTTCTGGGTGGCGATGTCGGTGACGCGCTTGGTGGTGATCTGGATGCCGCGGGTCTTGGGGGTGCGGACGGCGATCTTCTTGGGATCGAATTCCTGCTGATGGATCTGCTGGCCCTTGCGGGGGGCGTATTTGACGTAGAGGGTGGCGGGCTGGTTGTCGGCGAAGAAGAGCGCCTGGCCGGTTTCGCCTTCGGGGATGCAGAGGTAGTCCTTGTTCTGGATGACGCCGCCGAACGCGAAGCGCTTCATGTGGGTGATGCCGTCGGACTCGTAGACGAGGGTCATGACGCGGTCGCGGTCGTAGATGGCGGCGTAGACGAGGTTCTTGTCGACGAACAATTTCTCGGGGGGCGGGATGACGCGGTAGCGGCAGTCGTTCCAGACGAGGATGATCTTGTCGTAGGAGGAGCAATGGAAGGCGGGCTCGCCGCCATCGATGTCGTAGCCGAAATAGCCTTTGTCCTTGTCGTGGACGAGGGTGAACTCCTTGGCGGTGAGCTCGCGCATCTCGATGGCGTCGAAGGCCTCGACGCGGGTGCGGCGGGGGTGGAGGTCGGCGTAGTCGCGGTAGAGGTTCTTGAGGTACTTGATGGAGTAGCCGGTGACGTCGGTGAGGTTCTGTTCGACGGCGGCGAAGTCGGCGAGGAGGTCGTCCTCCTCCTTGCGGGACTTGTTGAGGTCGTAGAGGGAGATGCGCCGGATGGGGATGGCGAGCAGCAGGTCGAGGTCGGCGCCCGAGATGTCGCGGCGGAGCTGGTCGCGGAAGGGGGTGAGGCCGTCGAGGATGGCCTGCTTGACCTCCGGGGCGGTTTTGCATTCCTCGATGCGCTTGTAGATGCGGTGGAGGATGAAGAGGCGGACGAGGGAGGCGGACTGGAGGGCTTCGTCGATCTTCTTGCGCTCGATCTGGAGTTCCTTGCGGAGGAGCTCGACGAGGCGCTTGGTGTTGTGGCGCAGGATGTCGTGGACGGACATCTCGACGGGGCGCTGCTCCTTGATGACGATGGGGCGCAGGGAGGCGGAGAGTTCGCACAGGGAGAAGGCGTAGAGGGCCTGCTTGGCCTGGGCGATGTCGGCGTCGGGGGCGAGGGCGATCTCGATCTCGACCTTGCCGGCGGTGTAGTCGCGGATGGCCTTGGTCTTGATCTTGCCCTTCTTGACGGCGTCCTCGATGGAGGCGATGAGCATCTCGGTGTTGACGCCGTAGGGCAGCTCGCGGACGACGAGGGTGGCCTCGTCCTTCTGCTCGATGACGGCGCGGAGGCGGACCTTGCCGCGGCCCTCGTCGTATTCGCGGACGTCGACGAGGGCGCCTTGCGGGAAATCGGGCAAAAGCTTGAAGGGCTTCTTCTGGAGGATGGCGATCTGCGCCTGGAGCAGTTCGCCGAAGTTGTGGGGCAGGATGCGCGTGGAGAGGCCGACGGCGATGCCGTCCGCGCCGAGCATCAGCAGGAGGGGCAGCTTGGCGGGGAGGACGACGGGCTCCTTCTTGCGGCCGTCGTAGGTGGGGATGAACTCGGTGAGGTCGTCGTTGAAGAGCTGGGTGGCGGCCAGATCGGTCAGGCGGCACTCGATGTAGCGCGGGGCGGCGGCGGGATCGCCGGTGTGGATGTTGCCGAAGTTGCCCTGGCCTTCGATCAGATAGCCGCGGTTGACGAGGGTGACGAGCGCGTCGCCGATGGAAGCGTCGCCGTGCGGATGGAACTGCATCGTGTAGCCGACGATGTTGGCGACCTTGATGAAGCGGCCGTCGTCGTTCTGGTTCAGCGAATAGAGGATGCGGCGCTGGACGGGCTTGAGGCCGTCCTCGATCTCGGGGATGGCGCGGTCGCGGATGACGTAGGAGGCGTACTGCAGGAAATTGCTGTCCATGAGCCGGTGCAGGGGACCGTCGCCGAGGTCTTTTTCATCCACGGGGGCGGCGGGGGGCGGCGCGGTCACCTTGGCCGAGGCTTTCGCCGCGCCTTTGGCGGGGCGGGGCGCGTCGTCGGGGTCGCCGAAAAGGGAGGGTTGTTCGATGTCGCTCATGGTCGTTGACAGGGGGGGACTATAGCGGGGCGGGGGAGGGGAACCAATTAAAAATTAAGAATGAAAAATTATGAATGGGGGGCCGAAACTTGAAACTGGATTTTGAGTAGCCGGGGGGGCAGTATGACAGGAGCATGAGCAAGGAATTGTACATTCTGACCGATGGGGACGGCGACTTCCTGATTTCCATGGAGGATCTGCTCCACTTCACCTCCATGGACGTGCCGAAGATGAAGGCGCGGTTCGAGCAGGCGGGGTTTTCGGTGCAGGTGGCGACTTTCGGCGAGCTGGACCTGGACCGGGATTTCCGGGGCCGCTACGTGGTGTACCAGACGTCGGAGAAGAAGGGGCCGTTCTACAAGCACTACGTCGAGGACATGGTCTTCCATCTGGAACGGCGGGGCGCGATCCTGCTGCCGCCGTTCGCGCACCTGAAGGCGCACCACAACAAGTGCTACATGGAGCTGATGCGGCGGGAGTTCCGGAATCCGGAGCTGAAGTCGCTGCGCGCCTGGTGCTTCGGATCCGTCGAGGAGGCGGTGGCGGGGATGCCGTCGCGCTTCCCGGTGGTGCTCAAGCAGGCGGCCGGCTCGGGGAGCGAAGGGGTCTATCTGGCGCGGAACGCGGAGGAATACCGGCGGCATGCGCAGGCGATCAGCCAAACGGCGCTGGGTTCCAGCTGGTGCGAGGTGGCCCGGGCGGGGATCAAGCAGGCGGTCCGCAAGGGGCTGTCGCCGCTGGCGGCGAAATACCGCCGGACGGATCCGCCGGTGCGGCAGCCGGTCGTGGTGCAGGAGTTCCTGCCGGGACTGGCCGGCGACTACAAGGTCGTCGTGTTCGGCGGCAAGTACTACATCCTCTATCGACAGAACCGCGAAGGCGACTTCCGGGCGAGCGGGGGGGGGCGGCTGTTCGTGGTGCCGGAGGCGGAGCGGGAGGGGCTGCTGGATTTCGCGCGGAAGGCCGTGGCGGAGATCGATTATCCGATGTTGGGGCTGGACATCGCGTTCGACGGCCAGCGCTACCACCTGTTCGAGTTCCAGATGATCCATCTGGGGCCCTACACCTTGCAGGCGGCCGAGTTCTGGCACGAATGGCGCGACGGGAAATGGGCGCGGTTCGACGGCAAATCCGACTTGGAAGCCGAATTCTGCCGCAGCCTGTGCGCCCATGTCGAGGCCCGGAGCCCCTGAACCGCCGCTTTTCGTGCTTTCCATTTTTCCACAGTGTGGAAAAATAGGCCGGAATTTTCCATAGTGTGGAAAAAAGTTTTCCATTGTGTGGAAAAATCGCGAAAAAGTTTTCCATTGTGTGGAAAACTTTGGAGCCGAGGAGATTTATGGACATCCAGGAAGTCGACAAGTTGACGGCGCAGGCGCTCGCCGAGCTGGCGGGCGCGGCGGACATGGCCGCGCTGGAGGCGCTGCGGGTGAAATACATCGGCCGCAACGGGCTGCTGCCCGGGCTGATGCAGGGGCTGAAGGACGTCGCGGCGGCGGACAAGCCGGCCATGGGCCAGGCCTTGAACCGCTTCAAGGTGGGCGTGACGGCGGCGGTGACCGAGCGCAAAACCGCGCTGGAGGGGGCGGCGAAGGCGGCCAAAGCCGGGGCGTTCGATTTGTCGCTGCCAGGGCGCTGGGCGCGACGGGGGCGGCTGCATCCGATCGCGCAGTTGATCGACCGGACGAGCGCGATCTTCCGCCGGATGGGCTTCGTGGTGGCCGACGGGCCGGACATCGAGACGGAGCATTACAATTTCGACGCGCTGAACACGCCGGCGGACCATGTGTCGCGCGACATCCAGGACACGTTTTATTTGCCGGGCGGGCTGCTGTTGCGGACGCAAACGAGCGCCGTGCAGGCGCGGTACATGGAAAGTCGGAAGCCGCCGGTGCGCATCGTGTGCCCGGGGCGGTGCTACCGGCGCGACACGACGGATGCGACGCATTCGGCGAACTTCCACCAGATCGAAGGGCTCTATGTGGACGAGAAGGTCAGCCTGGCCGATCTGAAGAGCGACATCGACCATTTCGCGAGCGAGCTGATGGGGCCGGGCGTGAAGTCGCGGTTCCGCACGCATTTCTTTCCGTTCACCGAGCCGAGCGTGGAGGTGGATTTCTCGTGCCACATGTGCGGCGGCAAGGGTTGCCGGGTGTGCAAGCAGAGCGGCTGGATCGAGATCATGGGCGCGGGCATGGTGGATCCGAACGTGTTCAAGCTGGCGGGCTACGATCCCGAGGCCGTGACGGGCTATGCGTTCGGCATGGGCATCGAACGGCTGGCGATGATCTTGTTCGGCATCGACGACATCCGGCGCCTGTATGAAAACGACGCCCGCTATTTGGCGCAATTTTAGGACACGATCATGAAAATTCCGTTGAGCTGGTTGAAGGAGTACGTGGACTTCCAGGACACGGTCGAGGGGGTCGCGGACAAGCTGACGTTCTCGGGCGTGGAAGTCGAAGGCATCGAGCGCCTGGGCGGGGGAGCGCCGGGCGTGGTGGTCGGCGAAGTGCTGGCGATCGAGAAGCATCCGAACGCGGACAAGCTGACGCTGTGCAAGGTGAACTTCGGCGGGGCGGCGGAGATGACGGTGGTGTGCGGCGCGCCGAACGTGGCGGTGGGCGGGAAGTATCCGTTCGCGCCGCTGGGCACGGTGTTGCCGGCGGGCTTCACGATCGAGAAGCGCAAGGTGCGCGGAGTCTTCAGCGAGGGGATGCTGTGCGCCGAGGACGAGCTGGGAATTTCCAAGAACCACGACGGGCTGATGGTGCTGGACGCGAAGTGGGCGCCGGGCACGGCACTGTCCGAGGTGCTGGGCCCGCCGGAGACGGTGATCGAGGTGGAGATCACCCCGAACCGGCCGGACTGCCTGAGCCTGCTGGGCATCGCGCGCGAAGTGGCGGCGCTGTATGGCGCGAAGGTCAAGATGCCGGACGCGACGCTGGAGGAATCGAATCCGGCGGTGGAGAAGGCGACAAGCGTGGCCGTCGAGGATCTGGTGGATTGCCCCCGGTACACGGCGCGCGTTTTGCAGGACGTGAAGGTGGGGCCGAGTCCCGAGTGGATGAAGCGGCGGCTGGAGGCGGCGGGGATCCGCGCGATCAACAACATCGTGGACATCACGAACTATGTGATGCTGGAGTGCGGGCAGCCGCTGCACGCGTTCGACCAGAAGCTGCTGGCGGAAGGCCGCATCGTGGTGCGGCATCCGAAGCCGGGCGAGAAGATCCTGACGCTGGACGGCGTGGAGCGCGCGCTGGAGCCGCAGATGCTGGTGATCGCCGACGCGCAGAAGCCGATGGCGGTGGCGGGCGTGATGGGCGGCGAGCATAGCGGGATCAACGAAACGACGACGACCGTGCTGCTGGAGAGCGCGAATTTCCGGCCGGCGTCGATCCGGTCGACGAGCAAGAAGCTGGGGATGCTGTCGGACGCGTCGTACCGCTTCATGCGCGGGGTGGACGCGGAGCTGGCGGAATTCGGCAGCCGGCGCGCGGCGAAACTGATGTGCGAATTGGCGGGCGCGAAGCTGCTGATGGGCGTGGTGGACGTGCGCGCGGCGCCGAAGCCGCCGTGGACGGTGGTTGGCCGTCCGGCCCGCCTGGAGGCGCTGCTGGGGCTTGCGGCGACGCCGGAAGAGATCGCGCAGGTCTTCGAATCGCTGGAGCTGAAGGTGCTGCGCTGCGACGCCAAGGCCATCGAGGTGCAGGTGCCGACGTTCCGCGAGGATCTGACGCGCGAGGCGGACCTGATCGAGGAATATGCGCGCATCTACGGGCTGAAGAAGCTGCCGCCGGTGCGCTCGATGGCGACGATCGTGCCGGGCGCGGACGACAAGCCCGCGCAGGCGCAGGCGCGGCTGCGCGACGTGCTGGTGGGCCTGGGCCTGCAGCAGATCATGAGCTATAGCTTTTTGGCGGAGGGGTTGCTGGACTTGTTTGACAAGGACAACGCGCCGAACCGCGTCAAGCTGGCGAATCCGCTGACGGCCGACCACACGACGATGCGCGATGCGCTGCTGCCGCAGATGGCGGAGACCATCGGGCTGAACTTCTCGCGGCAGGTGGCCGAGGTGGCGTTCTTCGAGACGGGCCGCGTGTTCCGGCTGGGCAAGGATGGCTTGCCGGCGGAAGACGACCACGTGGCCGTGGGGCTGTCCGGGCCGGTGGGGCGCACGGGGCTGGACAAGTTCAAGCCCGTGGACGAACTGGAAATGTTCCTGTGGATCAAGGGCCTGTGGGAGCAGGCGGCCGCCGCGTTGAACCTGCGCGGGGCGTCGCTGCGGCCGGCGGACCGCCCGTGGAGCGAGCCGGGGCGCGGCATGGAGATCGTGGTGGAGGACGCGGCCGTCGGCTGGCTGGGCCTGCTGAACTCAGGCATCGCCAAGCAATGGCGCATCCACGAGCCGGTGGGGCTGCTGGAGGCGGCGGCGAAGCCGCTGGTGAAGGATGTGGCGGCCATGCAAGGGCTGACCCCTCCGCCGAGCTATCCGAGCATCCGGCGCGACGCGGCGCTGATCGTGGGCGCGGACGTGCGGCACGAGCGGGTGCTGGAGGTCGCGCGCGCGGCGGCCCTGGCGGAGTTGGAGAAGATCGAACTGTTCGACATCTACCAAGGGCAGAATCTCGAAGGTCGCAAGAGCATGGCGTATGCGTTCACCTATCGCTCCAAGACCGGGACGTTGACCGACGAGGCGGCGAACGGCTTCCAGGAAAAAGTCAACGCGGCGCTGAAGTCGCAGTTGCCGGCCGAGATCCGGGAAGGGTAGGACCGCATGCCCACCTATGTCTACGAGTGCCGCAAGTGCGGGCACCAGTTCGACCGGTTCCAGCCCATCACGGCGGAGCCGCTGAAGACGTGCCCGAAGTGCAAGGGGAAGGTGGCGCGCATGCTGACGACGGGGGCCGGCATCATTTTCAAAGGCTCTGGGTTCTACCAGACCGACTACAAGAAAACCTCGGCTCCCGCGACGGAAAAACACGAGCCGAAGAAAACGGAACCTGCCAAAACGGGAAGCAAGCCGGACAAACCGGCGAAGTAGGGAGGCCTCGGCCATGGAAGAGAACGTGTTGATGATGCGCTGCACGAAGTGCGGCGAGATGAACCAGCTGCCGGTGGTGCATTGCAAGCGGTGCGGCGCGCGCCTGGATTTCGAGACGGCCGAGAAGCACATGATCGAGGCCGGCAAGACGACCTTGCAGGAGCAGCTGCGCGTGGTCGCCAAGCTGGCGGCGGCGGCGGGGCTGGTGCTGATCATCGCGCTGATCCTCTGGCCGGGCCGGATGACGCGGACGATGGGCGAAGAGATCGACGCCAAGCGCTACCGGATGAAAGGGGAACTGTTGCTTGAAGCGTTGAACCGCGGATGGCCGGCCTCGCAGGTGATCGAAGAGGCGGAGATCAACGCGCATCTGCGCGAGTTGGTGGCGGCGCAGCCGAAGCCGCGCGGCGGCCTGTCGGCCTCGCTGAAGGACGTCGGCGCGCGGTTTTTCGCGGGCCGGGCGGAGGTGTACGTCTCGATCGGGCGCGGGCCGCTGACCTTGACCGCCCTTTTTTATGCGAAGCCGCAGGGGGCCAAGCTGGTGGTGACCGGCGCGAAAGCGGGGCATCTGCCGTTGCCCGGAATCCTGGGCCGCCTCTATGCCGGCACGCAAGGCGGGTTGTTCCGGCAGCTGAAGAACGAGTCGCGGATCGTGCGGAATCTGGATGGGGCCTCGGTGAACGATGGATCGATCGAACTCCTGATCAATCCCGGAAAATAACCGGCGCATGAAGGCGGTGTTCCAGCGGGTCGCGAGCGCGGAGGTCCGCAGCGAGGGGCGCGTGACGGGGCGCATCGGGCCGGGGGCGGTGATCCTGCTGGGCGTGGCGCGGGCGGACACCGAGGCGGATGCCGAGAAGCTGGCCGACAAGGTGGCCAAGCTGCGGGTGTTCGACGACGCGGAGGGCAAGATGAATTTGCCGATCACGTCGGTGCCCGGCGGGAAATTCGTGGTGGTGAGCCAGTTCACGCTGCATGGGAACGCGGAGAAGGGGAACCGCCCGAGCTACCTCGAGGCGGCGCCGCCGGAGCTGGCGGAGCCGCTGTATGAGAAGTTCGTCGCGTGCCTGCGGGGCATGGGGTTCGTCGTGGAGACGGGAGTGTTCCGCACGATGATGCAGGTGGAGCTGGTCAACGACGGGCCGGTGACGCTGGTCCTCGACACGAAAGCGTGAAGAGGTCAGGGGGGCGGGAGTTGTTTTTGGGGGGGGATTCCGAAAAATGATCACTATCACATATAATTATATGTGATAGTTGAAAAGCGGATGATGCGAAGGGAAACCACGGGTTTTCCGCCGCGAAAAATGACGACGCCAGTTCGGACGCGCAACCGGAAGCACGGAAGGCTTCAGGGGCGGGCATCGAGCTGGCGGAGGGCTTCGTAGACGACGACGGCGACGGCGCTGGAGAGGTTGAGGGAGCGGACGTGATCGGTGAGGATGGGGATGCCGAGGACGGAGCCGGCGTGGGCGGCGAGGAGTTCGTCGGGGAGTCCCTTGGTTTCGCAGCCGAAGACGAAGGTGTCGCCGGGGCGGTACTCGACTTGCGTGTAGGGGCGCGAACTGCCGGTGCTGAACAGGAAGAGGCGCGCGGGTTTCAGCGCGGCGAGGCAGGCGGGCCACGAGGGATGGACCTGGACCTTCACGGCGTCCCAGTAGTCGAGCCCGGCGCGGCGGAGCTGGGCGTCCGTGATTTGGAATCCCAACGGTTCGACGAGATGGAGGCGGGTGCCGGTGGCGGCGCAGAGGCGGGCGATGTTGCCGGTGTTGGGGGGGATTTCGGGACTGACGAGGACGACGTTGAGGGGGGCCGAGGGCCAGTTGAAATCGAAATCGGCCTTGCGCGAGTGGGCGTGTTTCATGGAGGCAGGATAGCAAGGATCGAAAAGAGAAACAGTCCTTTAACGCAAAAGACGCAAGGGTCGCAAAGGAACGCAAAAGAAATCCGAAAACCGGAGACCGAGGGAAATGAAAATCGCGGCCCGGGAGCGGGCCGCGAGTGGGCGCATGGGGGGCGCCCGACATCCAGAGGAGTCGGGACTGTTCGCGCGGAGCGGCGGATGCGGGGGGGGGGGGGG
>SABN01000180.1 GCA_009928955.1 Opitutia bacterium
GGCACCGCCGTCCCGGCGCTGCTCGCCGCCGTGGGCGGCCTCGACTGGATCACCGCCAACCTGCCGCTGCTCCTCACGGGCCTCGGCTCGCTCGTCTCGGGCGGCGTCGCAAGCTACGTCGCCGTCCGCCGCATGCGCGTCGATCGCCTGGGCAAGGCCTCCGCCGTCCTGCTGCTCGCGATCCCCGCGCTTCTGCTTTCCGGCTGCACCGGAGTTTACACGCCCAAGCTCAGCGCGATCTCGTTCGGGTTGGACAGCGCCCAGGCGCTCAGCGGGCTCAATGTCACGAGGCTTCAAAACGCCGAGACCAACGACTATTACGAGATCATCCTCGACTCGTCGAGCGGCGAGCAGTCGAGCGGCAAGGTGATTGACGGCATCATCGCCATCGGCGAGATCGCCGCCCGCATGCGGGGCCTGCCCGTTGACGGCACGTCGGCCGCCGCGTCCGCCGCCTCCGGATCGCTGACGGCCTCCGCCGATGCCGCCCCGCCCGAGGACGCCGCCGAGACCGTCTACAGCGCAGACGGCTACGGCGGCTCGCCCGGCCCGGCCGGCGAGGGCGTCTACGGCCGCCCCTCCTGCGCCCGCTGCCGCGCCTACCGCGCCGCGCATCCGGAGACCGCGCTGATCAACATCGACGACGCCTCCAACCGCGCCGACATGTGGGCCGCGCTCCGCCTGCGCGGCCACACAGGCTCGTCGGTCTCTCTCCCCGTCCTGATCACCGTAGACGGCTACATTCAAGCTGCCAAATAAATACGCCGCCGCGCCGGGCGGCCATAGCGCGGACCGCCGCGCGCCCGGCACCCCACTTCTAACTCCTAATTCCTAACTCCTAACTCCTCCTTCCCCCTTCCCACCATGACCGCCGCCGAACACATCCTGTCCAAACGCCTCGTCGCCTCCGGCCTCCCCGCGTCCGGCTGGGACTTCGTGTCGGCAGGCCTCAAGACCCGCGCCTTCTGGTCCGCCAAGATCCAGGACGTCCGCCACCTCCAGGCCGCGCAGTCCCTCCTCGGCGACTTCCTCTCCCACGCCCGCGACGCCGACGGCGCCCTCACCTCGCGCGCCCGCCTCGTCAGCGACCTCATGCGCTCCGCCCGCGAGCGCGGCCTCTACACCGGCACCGGCGGCATCTCCGATCCCGGCAGCGCCCGGCGCAACGCCCTGATCGTCGACACCAACGCCGGGCTCGCCGCAGGGTACGCAAACTTCGCGGCTGGCGCGTCCACAGGCGCGCGCCTCGCCTACCCCTGCCAAGAGCTGGTCCGCGTGGAGGAGCGCCGCCAGAAGCGCGACTGGCGCAGCCGCTGGACCGCGGCCGGCGGAAAACTCTATGCCGGCCGCATGGTCGCCCTCAAAGACGACCCCGTCTGCTCCCGCGTCTCCCGCTTCGGCGTCCCCTACGGCCCGCCCGACTACGGCTCCGGGATGGGCTGGCAAGACGTCTCCTACGAAGACGCCCTCGCCCTCGGCCTGATCGAAGACGGCTACATGCCGCCTGAAACCCCCTTGAAAGATTTCAACGCCGGGCTAGAGGCGGACCTGCAGTTCACCGGCGAAGACGACCCCCAATGGCTCTACCTCAAAGACGCCTTCGGCGACCAGGTCCGCCGCGAGGCCGGCAAGATCCGCTGGCAGGCCGACATCATCGCCGACGCCTTCCGTGCCCGCTCTGCCGACCCGCAATACCGGCGCGCCCTCCGCCTCGGCGCGCCCACCCCCAAGGCCCTCGCCGCCGCCCCCGCCGACGCCCGGCTGGAAGGCAAAGGACTCACCCTCCAGGCCGACCACCTGCAGCACGAGATGGATCGCCACATCGGCACGGCCGAGACCCACGCGGACAACCTCCCCCTCGCCGAGTCCGACATGGCCATGATCCCCCACGCCTGGCGCTTCCCCGACCGCGTCACGCGCGGCAAAGGCGACGCCCTCTTCTTCGACCTTCAGGGAGCCGACGGCGGATGGTACCGCCTCGTCGTCGACGCCTTCGACAAAGAGTCCCGCTTCAGGACCTTCTACAAAATGAAGGCCGGGGCATCCGGGCTGCCCGTCAAGGGCTGAGACTCCACCCGGCCGTAACCCCGGCCACAGAGAAAGCGTACACCCCGCCGCCCGCCGGCGCAAGCGAGAACCCGCCGTGAACAACCTCGTCATAGAGATCGACTCCGAGACAGCCCGCAAAGCCCTGGGGCTCCTTCAGGACGGTTCCGTCCAAAAGACGCTCCTGGAGGCCGCCGGGCAGGAAGTCCGCGTCGCCGCGATCCAGCACTTCAAGGACCGCGAGGCCGAGCCCGAGAAGACCGACGGCTTCCCCAAGTTCGGGCGCTCCTTCGGCAAGCGCGGCTTCTGGCACGGCAACCGCGGCGGCTCCGTTGCCGAGCAGGTCGGCGCGCCTGTCTATGATCCGTCCGGCCCGGCCATCACCGTCCCCATCGACAGCCCCGCACTCGCCCACAAGGCCGTCCCCAACCCGCCGCCCATCACCCCCAAGGGCGGCCGCACGTATCTGGCGATCCCCGCCAACGCCCGCGCCGCCATGTGGGCCGGCATGCCCCGCGACTTCGACGTCCCCGGCGGCATGAAGTTCGGCTACGCCCCCACGCCCGCCGGCCGCTGGATGCCCGCCCTCGTCGCCCGCGAGAACTTCCTGCGCACCGTCCGGCGCGGCGCCAAGGCCGGCCAGCGCGTCGCCGCCGCCGCAGGCAAGGCCACCTCCGGCGCCCTGCAGCCCCAATACTGGCTGGTGCGCCGGGTGCAGACCGCCCACGACCCCCGCGCCATGCCCGACCCCGAAACGCTCACCCGCCGCGCCAACGCCCGCGCCGCCTCCGTCCTCGCCCTCATCTCCAAAGCCCCATAACTCTTCACTGTTCACCCTTCACTATTCACTGGAGCCTCACATGGACATCTGGATCAAGATCCGCTCCCTCTTCGACAAGCAGGCCGTAGACGACGCCGCCAAAGGCGTCGAGGAGGTCGGCAAAAAAACCGAGGCCGTCGGCGAGGCCGCGCGCGGCGCCCAGGGCAACACCGACAAAGCCTTCTCCGCCATCAACGCCTCCGCCCAGGTCGCCGAGGGCGGCGTCGCCGGTGTGGGCAACGCTGTCCGCACCCTCGCCGGCCAGTTCCCCGCCCTCAACGCCGCCATCGCCCCCGTCGGTCTCGCCCTCGCCGCCTTCGCCGCCTGGAAGAAAGCCGTTGACGCCGTCAAGGAATCCCGCGAGTCGCTGGCCAAAGGGAAGTTCGACACGATCATGGGCAACGAGGAGGCCGGCATAAGAAGCCTGTCGGCGGCTTATGAGCGTTTGAGGAAATCCATTGCCGACACGGAAGACGCGCGCCAGCGGTTGTCGGATGCGGAGGCGTCCAAGGATGACGCGCAGACCGCCGCCGAACTCGCCGCCCTGGATCTGGAGTCCGCGCAGCGCCAGGCCCGGCTCGACCCCGCCGACCAGTTCGCGCAACGCCGCCTGGATATCGAGATGTCCAGAAAGAGGGCGGAGATCGTGGACGCCTCCGCTGCCCG
>SABN01000065.1 GCA_009928955.1 Opitutia bacterium
AAAAATGGCGGAGGGAGTGGGAATCGAACCCACGGGACGCGATTAACGCCCGCCCGATTTCGAGTCGGGTGCCTTAGGCCGCTCAGCCATCCCTCCGCATCCGCCCCGCGGAAGCGGGACGAAAACTCGCAGATCCATACCCCAGCCGGCGGCGGATTTCAACCGCATTCTCGGCCCGGGCGCAAAAAGGCGCGGGAGGTCCCGCGCCTTTTCCCCGATCCGGCAGTCGCTCAGAAATAGAACCGCATGCCGAGCTGAAGGCTCAAGTCCTTGTCGGTCGCCTCCAGATCATCGGCATAGATATCCTCGGTCGCCAACTCGCCCACCAGCGCCAGGGTAATCGCCGTCGAGTCCGTCAGGAAGAACTTCAAGCCGGCCTCCCCGCCGAACACCACGGCATCTTCCTTCACATCGAACAGGTCCGCATGGCGATAATCCACGAAAGCTCCCAGGAAGGGCACCATGTCCGTCCCGATGATCGGCTTGTAGTTCTGCGGCAGGGCGAAATTGTATTCCGCCGTCAGTCCGAGGCCGAAATAGCCCACCGCATCGTTGTCCCCCGCCATCGTCCGGAAGCCCATCGAGAACCGGTCCATGAAGAAATAGGCGTATTTGGCGCGCAGATCGAAATCGGCGCCCATCTCGGTGGCGAAATCCAGCTTGCCCTCCAGCACGAGTTCATTCGACCCCTTCGTCACCAGCGCGGATCCCCGCGCCGCCGGGATCCCCATGCCGAACATCAACACCGCCGCCAACCATCTCGTGTTTCTCATGCTTCAATCTCCTTTTGAATTCCGTTTGGGGGATACTGTCGCGGTTTTTCCGGACGGAATCAAGCTTCGACCGCTCTTCAGGTGGAAATCCGGATTCCCCGCCGAATGAAGGTGGGAATGTCCAGATCGGCGCCATCGTAGAGGGTGGGCGCCACGTCCTGGAACCGCCCCCGGTCGTTGCCCAAGGAGCCCAGCGGCAGTTCCGACTGCTGCGTTCCCTTGCGCGAGCGGCGCGGACGCTCTTCTTTCGCCGACCCGTCGTCGAAGAACGACAAGGGCCCCGGCGGAGCCGGTTCGGCGGGGCCGCGCGCCGCGGGCATCCAATGCTCCGCCGCCAGCACCGTCAGCGCCAGGCGCCCGGCCCAGCCGTCCAGCACCGCCGCTCCCATTGAAATCCGCGCCCCCGACCGCGCCGCCGCCTGAAAGCGCTTGTGGATCATCTCCAACTCCGAAAGCGACAGGTCGGGCCCTCCGGTCACGCTCAGGATCATCGCGCCGGAATTCGCGATCACCCGGCCCTTCTCCAGCATCGGCCCTTCCAACAGCTCCCGGAGCGCCTGCGCCGCCTTGTCGGGACCGGCGCCTTCGCCATAGCCGAAGCAGCATTCGTTCCCGCTATTCTCCACCAGGCTTTGCAGATCCGAAAAATCCAGGTTCAACATGTTGTCCCGCGCCAGCAGGGTCCACAGCCCCCGGATGCCGGCCGACATCATGCGGTCCACGAAGGCGAAGGCCTCCCCCAGCGGCGTCCCGGGCGAGAGCATGGCGTGCAAACGCTGGTTGGGCAGGCACACCACCGCGTCCGCAAACGGCTTCAGCGCGGCCAACCCTTCCTGGGCCTGCTCTTGGCGGCGCGCGCCTTCGAAGTCAAACGGCGTGGTCACATAGGCCAGCGTCAGCAGTCCCTCCTCGCGGGCGATCCGCGCCAGCACCGGCGCGGCCCCCGTGGCCGTGCCGCCGCCCAGGCTCGCCATCAGGATCAGCAGATCGTATTCCGAAACCAGCGCGCGCAGCGCATCCAGGTCTTCGTTGGCCGCCAGCCGCCCCAACTCCGCATCGCCCCCCGCCCCCATGCCTTTGGCGACCGTGCGGCCGATCATCACCTTCAGCCCGATTCCCGACTCCGCCAGCGCGCGCGCATCCGTGTTGACGGCCGCCACCGTCGGCGGATCGGGCCAGTCGGCCAGCGCATGGCCCAAGACGTTGCCCGCGCCCCCGCCGACGCCCACCACCAGCACGCGGCACCGGGGATCCCGGCCGCCTTCCTTCGGATTGTCCATGTTCGCCGCCATGTTCCCGCTCCTTCGCTCAACCCACGCCAAACCAATGGCCGATTTTCTTCCAGACGGTTCCGGCCTGCTCCGCCTTCATCCGCGCGCTCTTGTAGCCGCACAGCACCGCCCCCACTCCGGTGGCGTATTCCGGCACCGCGAGATTCGCCGCCAACCCGCTCACGTTGCGCGGCACGCCCACGCCGCACGGCAAGCCAAACACCTTCTCCGCCAACTGCGTCGCGTTCTTCAAATAGGCGCCGCCCCCCGTCAGCACCACCCCGCCCCCCAGCAGATGGAGCAGCTTTTGCTGCTGCAGCCGGGCGCGGATCAGCCCGAAGGTCTCCTCCATCCGCAGGTGGACGATCGTCTGCAGGTCGGACAGCTTCGCCGTGCGCGGCGTCTCGCCCGCCCCCGCCGGCAAGGCCAGCCGCCGCGTGCGGCCCGCCGCGCTCACCATCGCATCGCCGTGCTGGATCTTCAGCGCCTCCGCCTCCGTCGTCGGCAGGCGGAACCCGCGCGCGAGGTCGTTCGTCACATGGTCGCCGCCCACGCCGATCACGCCCGCGTCCGCGATCTTCGCCTGCGCATACGCCACGTAGTCCGTCGTGCCTCCGCCCAGGTCGATCAGCAGCACGCCCTGCAGCTTCTGCTCCGCCGAAAGCGCGGCCATCGCGGAACACAGGCCGCTGAAGAGCAGCTCCGCCACGTCCAGCTTCAGCGCCTTGACCACCCGCACCAGGTTGATCATGCGCGAATACAGCCCGTGCACGATCAGCACGTCCGCCGACAGCGTCTTGCCCACCATCCCCACCGGCATCACCCCGCACAGCCCGTCCACGCCATATTGCCCCACGATGCTGTGCAGGATCTGGCGGTCCGCCGGCAGCGTCACCTCCTTGGCCACCCGCAGCACGTGGTCCACATGCTCCTGCGTGATCTCCCCGTCCACCGGAATCTCGCCGCGGTTCGGCATCCCTTCGATCTGCGAACCCGACATGGCCAGATAGACCTCGTTGATCGTCAGGTTCGCGGCCTCCTCCGCCTGCCGCAGCGCCGTCTCCACGCACGAACAGACGCTCTCGAAGTGGAACATCTCCCCCTTGCGCATGCCGCTGCTGGCGCTGTCGCCCACCGCGGTGATCATCAGCCCGCCGTCTTCCCGGGCTTCTCCCACGAACACGCGCACCCGGCTCGTGCCGATCTCCAGCGCGACAATTGGCTCCATGCTCATCTCCCCTGCTTCCTTTCCGGCGAACGTTGGGTTCCGCCGCGCGCCATGGACCGCCTCATTCCCCGGTCCCCTCGGCCGGATCCACCCAGGTCGCCGGCCGGCCCACGTAGTTCCGGTCCACGGTCATGTCATACACGGCCAGATCCAACCCCCGGCTGCGCGCCACCGACCGCATGATCGGCAGCTGCCGGAGCTTCTCTTCCAGCTGTCCGCGCGACAACAGCACCTGCTCGCCCGACATCAATCCCACCTCGATCTGCTCTTCGCTGCCCAAGTCGATCGTCGCCACCGCCAGTTCTTGGCGCATCGCCGCCTGGTTGCAGATTTCCAGGATTTTCAGCGCGTCCCTCAACATCGGATCGTTCACCACGTCGCCCGGCCGCAGCCCGTGGTCCCGCACCCCCAAGACCACCGGCAGGGTCGCCCGCACCGAACTGGGCCCCAGCACATGCCCCGTGGCGTCCACCGCCAGCGGACTGCCCGCGCCCGGCCGCCCCAGCCGCGCCACCGACACCCGCTCGGCCACCTCGATGACCAACGTGTCCGGCAAGCGGCGGCCCACCTGCGCGTTCGCGATCACCGGCACCGACAGCAGCGACCCGCGGATGTCCTCCGGCCGCACCGCGAACAGGTTGAGCCCCTTCCGCACCCGCGCATATTCCAAGATGTTCTCCGCCCCCAGGTCCCCGTCCGTCGTCACCTCGATCTGGCGGATCTCGAAAAATTCGTTTTCCGCGAACATCGCCCGCCACGCCGCGTGCCCGCCCCAGATCAGCCCGGCCGCCAGCGCCGGCCCCCCCGCCAGCAGCGCCAGCGCCCCGCCGATGCGGCGGCGGACCGTCCGCCGACGCTCCACCGAGCGCGCCGCGACCTTCAGCACGCTTTCCCGCGGGCGGTTCTGCCGCCGCTCCTCTGTCTTCCTCAATGCCAACGCCGATCCTCATCTCTTCTTGAAATCACGCAATCCCGCACTATGCCACACCCGCCCCCCCGGAAAAGCCTTTTTTCCGCCCCGCCCCGCCCCCGGTTTTCCTGGTTGAACCGTTTCGCCCCCTTTGCGTATAGTCCCCCGCGATCGCACAAGGCGATCCAACCGCTAACCCGAAGGACACCCGATGATCTATTCGCATGAAGTGCAGCACATGTGCTGCGTCAAGAAATTGCGCGACCACGGTCCCGCGCCCATCCCCGAGGAAGGGAAATGGGTCCAGGCCAAGGAAGTGAAGGACATCTCCGCCCTCACCCACGGCGTGGGCTGGTGCGCCCCCCAGCAGGGCGCCTGCAAGCTCACGCTCAACGTCAAAGACGGCATCATCCAGGAAGCGCTCGTCGAGACCCTCGGCTGCTCCGGCATGACCCATTCCGCCGCCATGGCCTCGGAAATCCTTCCCGGCAAGACGATCCTCGAAGCCCTCAACACCGACCTCGTCTGCGACGCCATCAACGTGGCCATGCGCGAACTGTTCCTCCAGATCGTCTACGGCCGCAGCCAGAGCGCCTTCTCCGAGGGCGGCCTGCCCATCGGCGCCGGCCTCGAGGATCTCGGCAAGGGCCTGCGCTCCCAGATCGGCACCATGTACGGCACGCTCGCCAAGGGCCCCCGCTACCTCGAAATGGCCGAAGGCTACGTCACCCAGATCGGCCTCGACGCCAACGACGAGATCATCGGCTACGAATTCGTCCGCCTCGGCGTCATGATGGAAAGCATCAGCAAGGGCATGGAACCCGCCGAAGCGCTCAAGAAGGCCACCGGCCGCTATGGCCGCTTCGCCGACGCCGTCCAGACCCTCAACCCCCGCCACGCGTAAAAGGAGCCCGACCATGGCTGACAAAGAATTGTTCGAGTCCTACGGCCGCCGCATCCCCCAGATCACGGCCACCCTCAAGAAATACGGCATGTCCACCGTGCAAGACGCCCAGAAGGTCTGCGCCGACCAGGGCATCGACCCCGCCGCCATCGCCCGCGACGTCCAGCCCATCTGCTTCGACAACGCCGCCTGGGCCTACGTGGTCGGCGCCGCCATCGCGATCAAGAAGGGTTGCGTCAAGGCGGCCGATGCCGCCGAGGCCATCGGCGAAGGCCTGCAGTCCTTCTGCATCCCCGGTTCCGTCGCCGACGACCGCAAGGTCGGCCTCGGCCACGGCAACCTCGCCGCGATGCTCCTGCGCGAAGAGACGCAGTGCTTCTGCTTCCTCGCCGGCCACGAGAGCTTCGCCGCCGCCGAAGGCGCCATCGGCATCGCCAAGAGCGCCAACAAGGTCCGCCAGCAGCCGCTCCGCGTCTGCCTCAACGGCCTCGGCAAGGACGCCGCCTACATCATCAGCCGCATCAACGGCTTCACCTACGTCCAGACGCAGTTCGACTACGCCTCCGGCCAGCTCGCCATCGTGAAGGAAATCCCCTTCTCGACCGGCGACAAGGCCAAGGTCCGCTGCTACGGCGCCGACGACGTCCGCGAAGGCGTGGCCATCCTGTGGCAGGAAGGCGTGGATGTCTCCATCACCGGCAACTCCACCAACCCCACCCGCTTCCAGCACCCCGTCGCCGGCACCTACAAGAAGGAATGCGTCGAGCAGGGCAAGACGTACTTCTCCGTCGCCTCCGGCGGCGGCACCGGCCGCACCCTGCATCCCGACAACATGGCCGCCGGCCCCGCCTCCTACGGCATGACCGACACCATGGGCCGCATGCACTCCGACGCCCAGTTCGCCGGCTCCTCCTCGGTCCCCGCGCACGTCGAGATGATGGGCCTCATCGGCATGGGCAACAACCCCATGGTCGGCGCCACCGTCTCCGTCGCCGTCGCCATCGAAGAGGCCTCGAAGAAGTAACTCGCGGCTCAAGCCTGCGAAACGAAAGCGCCGCGCCCCCCCCGGGACGCGGCGTTTTTTCAGGCAGGGACGGCTCTCCGAGCCGTCCAGGCTGTTCTTAAAACTTCGCGGCTGCCGCCTTCGCCTTTTCAATCGCGGCCGCCGTGCTGGCCGCGGCCTTCTCGCCGCCGCCGCCCTGCCCGGCCGCGCTCAGCACCGTCACGTCCGTCACGCCGATGAACCCGAGTTGCGTCTTCAGCATCGGCGTCAGCGTGTCGTAGGCCGCCATCGCGCCCTCATAGACGCCGCCGCTCGCCATGCACAGCACCGCCTTCTTGCCGGCGACCAGCCCCACCGGCCCTGACGCCGTGTACTTGAACGTCTTGCCCGCCACGAGAATCGTGTCGATGAACGCCTTCAGCATCGGCGGCGCGTTGAAGTTCCACATCGGCGTCGCGATCACGACCAGATCGGCCGCCAAGAACTGGTCCAAGATCGCCTTCTGCCGCCCGCGCTTCCGCTCCGTCTCCGCGTCCGCCGGCGGCGCGCCGAAAAACGCCGGCAGCAACTTCCCATCCAGCAACGGCACCTCGTCGCGATATACGTCGATCGTCACCACCTGCGCGTCCGGATGCGTCTGCTTCAGCGCCGCCGTGAACGCCTGTTCGACCTGCAGGCTCGCGGAGTTCTCCACGGCCTTCGGATTCGCCAATACTCTCAATACTTTCATGGGTTGCTCCTCGGTTGTCGCCGGATCATACCATGTTCAGGATCTTTTCGCAAAGTTCCGGAAAACTCCAGCCGTGCGCCCGCGCCGCGTCCGGCAGCAGGCTCAACTCCGTCATGCCCGGAATGTTGTTCAGTTCCAGCACGAAGAACTTCCCGTCCGGCCGCAGGCGGATATCCACCCGCCCCATCCCCGCGCACCCCAGCGCGCGGAACGTCGCCAGCGCCGCCGCTTGGCACGCCTGCGCCGTCGCCGCCGGAATCGGCGCCGGAATCACGTGCTGCGAAACGCCCGCGGTGTATTTCGCGTGGTAGTCGAAGAAATCATCCGGCGCCACGATCTCCACCACCGGCAGCACCACGTCGCCCACCACGCCCACCGTCAGTTCGCGTCCCGAAATGAACTCCTCCACCAGCGCGATCTCGTCGTACGCCAAGGCCGCCGCCAGCGCCTGCGGCCATTTCTCTTCTTCAAAAACCCGGGAGATCCCCACGCTCGATCCCTGCCGCACCGGCTTCACCACCACCGGCAGCGGCAACGTCCGCGGCTGGCCCTTGCGCAGGAATTCGAACGGCGGCGTCGGAATCCCCGCCGCCGCGATCACCGGCTTGCTCTGGTGCTTGTCGAACGCGCGCGCGCTGGCCTCCGGGCTCGACCCCGTGTGCGGAATGCCCTGCTTCCGCAGCAACGCCTGGATCGTCCCGTCCTCGCCGAAAGAGCCGTGCATCGCCACGAACGCCACCTCGGTCCCGGGCGGCACCGCGAACGCGCGGTCCTCGCCCACGAGCACCTCCGCCACCTCGTAGCCCCGCTCCCGCAGCGCCTGCGCCACCGCCGCCCCCGACCGCAGCGAAACCGCCCGCTCCGACGACGGCCCCCCCAGCAGCACCGCCACCTTCTGAAATCTCTTTTGTCCGCTCATCTCGCCTGATCCTCTGGTTTTTCCACGCAATGGAAAACTTTTTCGCGGTTTTTCCACACAATGGAAAAATATTTTCCACACCGTGGAAAACCGGGTCCCCACTCTACGCCCCCGCCCCGCGCGATTCAACGCCGATTGCGCCAGCTCATGGCAGAGTCCTGGCAAGGCGAAATCCCATATGCGAGCCTTGGTAGCCCGGCGCGCGGATGTCGCGATCCGCGGAACGACAGCGATCCGCCCAGGTGCTCCACCCCCCGCCGCGCCGCACGCGGGCCAAGCGGGAGTCCGCGCCCTGCGGATCCACCGCCGGCGCGGCATAGGCGCCATACCCATCCAGGCACCACTCCCACGCGTTCCCGTGCAGGTCGTACACCCCCCAGGCATTCGCCCGATAGCTGCCCGCCTTCGCGGTGCCCGCGCGGTCGTCGCCCGCCTGCGCATATTCCGAACCGCCGTTGAACCAATACCGCCCCGCCGCGTCCATGTGCGCATCGGCGTCGACATTGGTGAGGCTGTGGCCCGTGTTCAACGCCGTGGAAGTTCCCGCCCGGCAGGCGCGCTCCCACTGCGCTTCGGTCGGCAGGTCGAAGGGGTGCCCCGTTTTCGTCCGGAGCCTCCCGAGGAACGAATCCTCGTCCACGTTGCCGTCCGCCGGCCAATTCGTTCCCGCCCCCCCTCCCCGGATCTCGTCGTAGCTCACCATCTCGACGGGGCGGGCTTCGCGCCATGCGATGCCGTTGAAATAGCTCGGCCAATTCCCCATCACCCGCTCCCACTGCTTTTGCGTCACCTCGAAAACGCCGAGGTAATAATCCTTCGTCAGCGCGACCGGATGTTGCGTTTCGTCCTCGTACCGACCCAGTTCGTGAACGGGCGAGCCCATCGTGAAGGTGCCGCCCGGAATGCGCCGCAACACCAGTTGCGCGGTCTTGTATTCGTCCCCCCAGCCTTCCTCCGGCGGAGCGTTCGTGTAGCGCACGGGATAGTTCGCGGCCTCCGGCCCGCCGGAGAGATCCACGATCAAGTAGTCGCTCGCCACCGCGAAACAAAACCCTTTTCGTTCACCCATCGGGAGAGCATATGAACCCCGTGGGTCTGCAAATGCCAGCCCATCGGGCGTCAAGTTGGTCCAAGCCGGCGCAACGAGGTCGGGCGTGGCGTAGACGCGGTAGGGATTCCCCGGCATGGCCGTCCATTCTAAACGGATCTGATTTGTCTCCGCCGTCCCCACATTCGTCACCTGCCCGAGAACCGGAAGCGCCATCGCGCACAACCAACCCAGAATGTGCCGCCCCATTTCCATGCTTTTTCCTGTTGTTGAATATTCTCCCTTCGGGGCCGTTCCCGTCAACCCTGCGATTGACTCCGGCGCTTGACGGCCTGCCGGTTTTAGGGGAAAACGGGTCCATGAACGTGGACGGCAAGCATTACCGCACCATCTGGCTGGAAAGCCCCGGCTGCGTGCGGATCATCGACCAGGCGCTCTTGCCGCACGCCTTCGCCTTCATGGATCTGCGCACCCCCGCGGAGATGGCCCACGCCATCCGCAAGATGCACCTGCGCGGCGCGGGCCTCATCGGCGCGGCCGCCGGCTGGGGCATGTACCTCGCCGTGCTCCGGCATGCCGCTTCGCGCGATTTCGCGGACCAAATGAAGGCCGAGGCCGCCGCGCTCATCGCCACGCGCCCCACGGCCAAGAATCTCGAATGGGCCGTCGAACGCATGCAAAAAGCGCTCGCCGCCTGCGCCACCCCGGAGGACCGCCGCGCCTGCGCCCTGCGCACCGCGACCGAAATCACCGACGAGGACGCCGATTTCTGCCGCCGCATCGGCCTGCACGGCCGCGAGCTCATCCGCGAGATTTCCAAGCGCAAGAACGGCCGGCCCGTGAACATCCTCACGCACTGCAACGCCGGCTGGCTGGCGTTCGTGGACTACGGCACCGCGCTCTCCCCCGTCTACGCGGCCTTCGACGACGGCATCCCCGTCCATGTCTGGGTGGACGAGACCCGCCCGCGCAACCAAGGCGCGTTCCTCACCACCTGGGAACTCGGCCACCACGGCGTGCCCCACACCCTCATCCCCGACAACGTCGGCGGCCATCTCATGCAGCATGGCCTGGTGGACATCGTCTTCGTCGGCTCCGACCGCACCACCGCCGCCGGCGACGTGGCCAACAAGATCGGCACCTACCTGAAGGCCCTCGCGGCCCGCGACAACGGCATCCCGTTCTACGCCGCGTTGCCGTCCTCGACCATCGACTGGGACATCGCCGACGGCGTGCGCGACATCGTCATCGAGGAACGCGGCTCCGAGGAAGTGCGCTTCATGACGGGGTGGGACGAGGCCGCGGGCAAATCCGCCTCCGTCCGCATCTGCCCCGAAAGCACCCCCGCCGCCAACTACGGCTTCGACGTGACCCCCGCCCGCCTCGTCACCGGCATCCTCACCGAACGCGGCCTCGCGCCGGCTTCCGCGGAAGGCCTGCGCGCCCTGTACCATGCGTAGGGACGAAGGCTACATCAAATTCAGTTTCGCGCACGAGGCGGCGCCCGCCCCGGCGCATCCCCGGCTCCACGACCTGATGCGCATCCGCGACGACCTGCACGAGTGGGAATTGATCGGCGTCCTGCCCGACGGCATCGGCTACGGCAACATCAGCGCCCGCATCGAAGGCACGCCGAAATTCATCATCACCGGCAGCGGCACCGGCCTGAAGTTCCCCATCGCGCCCGGCCACTTCTGCGAAGTCGTCTCGTTCGACATCGCGAAAAACAGCGTCGTCTGCCGCGGGCCGCTGCCCGCCTCGTCGGAATCGATGAGCCACGGCGCGATCTACGCCGCCCGGCCCGACGCCGGAACGGTGATCCACATCCACGACCGGACCATGTTCGGACTGCTGATCCAAGAAGGCGCGCCGCTAACCCCCGCCGACGCCGCCTTCGGCACCCCCGAAATGGCCCGCGCCGTCGGCCGCCTCGCGGCCACCCTGCCCCCGGTCGCGGTGATGGTCATGGCCGGCCACGAGGACGGCCTCATCGCCTTCGGTCCCGATCCCCGATCCGCCCGCGACGCCCTCTGGGACGTCTATTCGCGTTCCCGAAGGGAATGATGGGTAGGGACGCCGCGCCGCCGGCGTCCGCGGTTTTCCGAGCCAAACAGCCCGGACGGCGCGGCGCGCCGTCCCTACCCCGAAATCCGCGTGGTTCCAATGGTAGGGACGCCGCGCCGCCGGCGTCCGAATATTAGGTTTCCAGCTTCTTCTTCAACATCGGCCCGACGTCTTCCACGTCGCCCGCCCCGACCACCAGCACCCAGTCGCCGGATTTCCAGCGCGCGGCCACCAGTTCCGCCGCCTCTCCGAGATGGTTCGCCAGCTCGGCCGGCGCGCCCGCATGCTTTTGGAAATGCTTCAGCAGATCGTCCGCGGTGCCGCCCGCCATGGGCGGCTCGCTGGCCGCGTAGACCGGCGCGAGGATCACGCCCGCCACGCCGTCGAAAGCCGGGGGGAAATCCGCCCCCAGCGCCAGGGTGCGCGTATGGCGGTGCGGCTGGAACACGGCCCAGATCCGCGAGGCCCCCGCTTGTTTCGCGGCAGCGATCAACGCCCGGATTTCCGAAGGATGATGCGCGTAATCGGCGATGATGCGGATGCCGCGGGCCTCCGCCACCGGCTCGAAACGCCGCTTGGGCAGCGAAAAGCTCCCCAGCGCCGCGCAGGCGTTCTCCAGGGCGATTCCGCAGCGGTCGCACGCCGCCAGCGCGCCCAAGGCGTTCAAAACGTTGTGGCGGCCCGGCAGGGGCAGGACAACAGATGCCGCCCTCCCTCCCGGCGCGCGCACCGCGAATGCAGTGCCACTCGGCCCCACTTCCAAAATCTCTGCGCTGAAATCCGCGTTTCCATGAAACCCATAGGAAACGCCCTTCGCCGCCGCCCCGATTCGCGCCGCCTCGGGATCGTCCGCGCAAAAGACCACCGCGCCGCGCGCCTGCCGCGCAAACGCCCGGAAGCAATCCACCATCGCGTCCGGCGACGCGAAATGCTCCATATGGTCGAACTCGATGTTCGTGATCACCGCGACTTCCGGAAAATAATGGGCCAAGGTCCCGTCGCTTTCGTCGGCCTCGATCACGAGCCATTCCGAGTTCCCGACTCCCGCCGGCGCGCCGTCCGGCGGCAATTCGCCGCCGATGCACCACGAGGGGTCCGCCCCGCCAACACGCAGGCCGTGCGCGATCATCGAAGAGGTCGTCGTCTTGCCGTGCGTGCCGGATACCGCGACGGTCTTCCATTGCTCCGCCAGCACCGGCAGCACCTGCCCGCGGCGGTACGAAGGAATCCCGCGCGCTTCCGCCGCGACCCGCTCGGGATGCCCCGGCGGCAGCGCCGGGCTGAACACGGCCCAATCCACGTCCTCCAGATGCGCCGCGGCATGGCCCGTCGCCGCCGGAATGCCGCAGGCGCGCAGCCAGCCCATGGTGCGGGGATTGCCGCTGTCGCAGCCCGTCACGCGCTGCCCCTTCGCGGCGAGCAACCGCGCCACCCCGGCCATGCCGATGCCGCCCACGCCCATCAGATGGACGCGCGCACCGGTCGTTTCGATCCAGCGCCGGATGTCCCCGCGCCAGCTGCCGCCTTGCGCCGTCATGGCTTGCGCGCGCACGCCTCCACCAGCGAGGCCAAGGCGGCCGTGCCATCCCGCACGCCTTCCCGGTGCGCGGCCTCGCGCAGGCGCGCCAGCCGCTCGGGCTTGCGCATCATCTGCGCCAGATAGGCCTCCAGCCATTCCGGCGTCAAGGCGGACTCGTCCACCACGTCCGCCGTGCCGCGCTTCTCCAGCGCCCGCGCGTTCGCGGTCTGGTGGTCCATCGCCGCGCTCGGATACGGCACGAACAGCGCCGGCACCCCGAAATACGCCAGTTCCGCGCAGGTCGACCCGCCGGCGCGGCAAATGGCCAGGTCGGCGCCGTGATACAACGGCGCCATGTACTTCGTGAACGCGACGACCTCGGCGTCCACGCCGGCGGCGAGATAGGCGGCGCGCACGGCGGGCTCGTCTTCCCGGCCGGTCAGATGCGAAACGGAAATCTCCAGCCCGCCCTTCCGGAGGCGCCCCAGCGTCCCGGTCACCACTTCGTTCAACCGATGGGCGCCCATGCTGCCGCCCGCGACGAGCAGGCGGAACGGCGAATGCACCACATCCTCCCGCGGGGGCAGGCTGCGCGCCGCTTCGGTGAGTTCCGCGCGCAAGGGGATGCCGACCACGGCCAAGTTCGCCTTGCGCAGATGGAACCGGGTTTCTTCGAAGCCCGCCGCGACGGCCGCCGCCGCGCGCGCAAACAGGCGGACCGCGCGGCCGGGGATCACGTTGGCCTCGTGCAGCACGATCGGCACGCCCAGCCACCGCGCGGCCCCGCACGGCCCCACCGAGGCGTACGAGCCCATCGCCAACAACACGTCGGGCCGGTCGCGGCCCATCTGCGCCCGGCAGTGTCCGACCGCCTGCAGCAGCTTCCACGCCGTCCGCAAGGAGTTGAACGATATCCCGGAGGGAAACCCGCGGGCGGGAATCTGCACGACTGGCCCGTCCCAGTCCTTCAGCGCCGACTGCTCGGTGTCCCGCCCGGTCATCCAGAGCGTCACTTCGTGCCCGCGGCTCAGCAGTTCGCGCGCCGTCGCCATTCCCGGGAACACATGGCCGCCGGTCCCGCCACAGGCCACCGCCACCTTCATCGCCACGCCCCCTCTCCGGTCAACAACCGCGTTTTCCACGCCAAGCCGGCGGAAAATCCGCCCAAGTCTCCATTCGCCGCCACCGCGCGGTGGCACGGAATGAACAGGGGCAGCGGATTCGCCCCGCACGCGCTTCCCGCGGCGCGCGCGGCGCGCGGATGGCCCGCCAAGCCCGCCAGCCCGGAATAGGTCAAGGTGCGGCCGCGCGGAATCTTCCGCAAGGCCGTCCAGACGGAACGCCGGAATTCCGGCGCGCCGCCCAGCGCGGCCTCATCCAGCGCCGGGCACTTCCCCGGCGCGCGCCCCTCGATCACGGCGCGGACGAAATCCACGGCCTGCCGCAAAACGGCCTTCGCGCCGCGCGGAATCCGCACGCGAAGGACCTGCAACGGACGGGGAGTTCCGGGCGCGGCGGGCAGGCGGCAGGCCGCCACGCCGCGAGCGCCCGCGGCGATGGACAGGCTTCCCCATGTCGTCTCGAACACCGCCGTCTGGAGGTCGGTCCGACCGCGGTTCATGTGATCATCTTGAACAGGATGAAGCCCAGCGTCAGCACCATGAGGATCATGAAGATGGCGCGGATGCGGTGGCTGCCCTGTTCCCGGCGGGCCTCGCGCACGCGCTTGAGGCCGGCGCTTCCGAAGTAATTGCGGAAACGGTCATATTGCGGCTCCATCAACTTGCTGGCCGAGGCTTGGCCGCCAATGGCGGGCCGCAGCAGGTCGGTCCGCTGCAACCGGGGCATCACCACCCGCTTGGTGTCCAATCCATCCGGACCCGGGGCGAAATCCAGCGACGATTCGTTCTCGGGCGAATCCGCCGAGTCCATCTCCACCACGCCAACCCCGCCAAATCCAGCGCCATAGGAGCCGGCGGCGGCTTCCGTCCGGCGGGCATTGGGTTCGGCGGTCCCCCGCCATCTCGGCTCCTGCAGCATCTGTTCGGCATCGGGAATGGAGTCGGCCCAGCGGCGGACTTCCTCCATCTGTCCGCGCAAGCGCGCCTTCTCGCGCGCGATCTCCCGCAAGCGCCGCTCCCAGGCATTTTGTTTCCGCGAAGTCCCCATCGCCTAGATCCCATAATAGGAGAACGCCATCCCCAGCAGCGCCAGAAGCAGCAGCGCCACCATCAGCGGCAACGTGAACGCGAACCCCGCGCGCAACCAATATCCGAAGCCTTGCGCGCTTCCCGCGGAAACGCCGGACGGCTCATCGAACGTCAACGGGCGGGGGGCGGGGGCGGCGCCGGCCGAGGCCTGCGGATGGATCGCCTCGATCTTCGCCAAGGCCTTGTTGTAGTCCGAACGCACGTTCTCCAGCAGCACCAACGCCCGGTTCAGCTCGTCGAGCAGGCTCTCGTCCGCCCATTCCGCCTCGTTGAGCGCGACCACCTCGTCCAGGCGTTCGCGGAACATGCGGCGGGTCTCCTCGAGCAACTGGGACAGGCGCTCCGCCTGCAGCCGCTCCTTCTCCATGCGGACGAGGCTCTCGGTGAGACGATCCTTGAGCTCCCGCCGGCCGGCGTCGAACGCCTCCTGCTTCTTGCGCATCTCTTCGAGCGTGCGGCGTTCCTTTTCCAGCTCCTCCTGGCGGGCGCGCAACCGGTCGAGTTCCTGGGTCTTGTCCACCATCTGGTCGGTGACCTCCTGCTTGTGGCGGGCCAGATGCGTCAGCGTCAGATCGGAAACCGGCCGGTTCGGCAAATCGCGGGAGGACGGGATGAATCCGTCGCGCGGGGCGCCGCCGCCTTCCCCGTCCAGCTTGATCTTCAACGCGGCCTCGCGTTCGCGGACCAAATCTTCATCGAAAAAATCGGTTCCCATGTCATGCTCCTGTTCATTCCTTCGGGATGTCCAACCGGGTTCCGACGCGCACGTTGTTGGCGTCGGGCACCTTGTCCCGGTTGGCATTGAAAATATCTTTCCATCGGGACGGCGTGCCGTAGTAGCGCGTGGAAATGGCGCCGAGGTTCTCCCCCGCCTGGACCACATGGATCTGCGCCGCGGCTGCGGCGGGCGCGGCAGCCGCCGCGGGCGCGGCGGGCGCGGCGGGCGCGGGCGCGGCGCCGGACTGCGCGCGAAGGGTGGACACTTCCATTTCGAGCGCGCGGATCCGCGCATCGCGCGCGCGCAGATTGCGCTTCCATTCATCCGGGGATTCCACGATCTGCGCCGCGAAGGAAATGCGGCAATGCTGGATCAGCGATTCAAGGTCCGCGCGGTTCGGAGAATCAGGCCGCAATTGCAAATAGCGCTGGTAGTGGTAGAGGGCCGCCACATGGTCCTGCCGATAGTTGTCGAGCATGAGGCCGAGTTCGCGATGGGCCAGCGCCAGCCCGGGCCGCCGCTCCAGCGCCTTTTCGCACAGCGCGATCGCGCGATCGATGTCTTGCGCTTGTTTTGCGGCTTCGGCGCGGCGGAGATGGCGGTCGCGCGCCTCGCGCCGCTCGTCGGAAACGCGTCCGCATCCCGCGGCCAGCGCGAAGCACAGCACCGCGAGGCCCGCTTGGATGATGGTTTGGATCGCCTCCCTTTTCATGCCCGCCACCGTACACCCAATCCGCCCCGGAAATCAAACAAACCTTCCCCCTCCCGGCACAAAAAATCCGCCCCCGGATTCCGGGGGCGGACGGCGGCGTTTTCCTCGGGGAAACGCCGGTTTTACTTGCCCAACGCCGCCTGGGCCGCCGCCAGCCGGGCGATCGGCACGCGGTACGGCGAGCAGCTCACGTAGTTCAGGCCGACCTTGCAGCAGAACTTGACGGAGACGGGATCGCCGCCGTGTTCGCCGCAGATGCCGCACTTGAGGTCGGGGCGGGTGGCGCGGCCCTTCTTGACCGCCATCTCCACCAGCTGGCCGACGCCCGTGGCGTCCAGCGTCAGGAACGGATCCACCGGCAGGATCTTCTTGTCCAGATAATCGGGCAGGAAGGAACCGATGTCGTCGCGGCTGAAGCCGAAGGTCATCTGGGTCAGGTCGTTCGTGCCGAAGCTGAAGAACTCGGCGCTCTCCGCGACCGCGTCGGCCGTGAGGGCCGCGCGCGGGATCTCGATCATCGTGCCGACCAGATACTTCACCTTGGACTTCTTGTCCTTGATGATGGCGTCGGCCGTCTTGCGGATGATCTCGGCGCAGTAGTCGAGCTCGGCCTTGGTGCCGATGAGCGGCACCATGATCTCGGGCAGGACCTTGCGGCCGGTCTTGGCGACGTTGCAGGCCGCCTCGATGATCGCGCGGGTCTGCATGACGCACAGCTCGGGATAGGTGATCGAGAGGCGGCAGCCGCGGTGCCCCAGCATGGGGTTCTGCTCGTGCAGCTTCTTCACGCGCGCGGCGACGACGTCGACGCTCGTGCCCATGCGCTTGGCCATCTCGGTCTGGCCCGCCAGGTCCTGCGGCACGAACTCGTGCAGCGGCGGGTCGATCAGGCGGATCGTCACGCCATAGCCGTCCATGGCCTTGAAGATGCCCTCGAAGTCGCTCCGCTGCAGCGGCAGCAGCTTCTCCAGCGCCTTCTCGCGGCCCGGCAGATCATGCGCGAGAATGAACTCGCGGATCGCCCAGATGCGGTCGCCCTCGAAGAACATGTGCTCGGTGCGGCACAGGCCGATGCCCTGCGCGCCGAACGCCCGGGCCGCCATGGCGTCCTTCGGGCTGTCGGCGTTGGTGCGGACGTAGATCTTGCGGTACTTGTCGGCCCAGTCGCTGACCTGCTTGTACATCTGGTAGATGGGGTGCTTCTGCGCCTCCTTCTTGCCGCCGACCACGCCGCTGACGACAGGGCTGGCTTCGGTCGGGATCTGCCCGGAGTAGACGATGCCGGTCGAGCCGTTCAGGCTGATCCAGTCGCCCTCCTTGAGCGTCTGGCCGCCGGCGGAAATCGTCTTGGCCTTGTAGTCGATGACCAGGTCGCCCGCGCCGGCGATGCAGCACTTGCCCCAGCCGCGCGCCACGACGGCCGCGTGCGAGGTCATGCCGCCCGTGCTCGTCAGGATGCCCTGCGCCGCCCACATGCCGCCG
>SABN01000181.1 GCA_009928955.1 Opitutia bacterium
GGGCGGTGGCGCGGGAAAAGGTAAGGGCGCGGTCGAGCTGGGGGAGGGAGGCGACGGGCATGAGGCCGGGGAGGATGGGCGCCTGGACGCCGGCGGCGCGGGCGGCGTCGAGGAAGCGGAAGTAGACGTCGTTGTCGAAGAAGAGCTGGGTGTTGACGAAGTCGGCGCCGGCATCGAGCTTCTCCTTGAGATGGCGGAGGTCGTCGGCGAGGGAGGAGGCTTCGGGGTGGGTTTCGGGATAGCCGGCGACGCCGCAGCAGACGTCGGGATGGCGGGATTTGATGAGGGCGACGAGATCGGCGGCGTGGGCGAGGCCGTCGGGGGCGGGGGTGAAGGAGGATTCGCCGCGGGGGGGGTCGCCGCGGAGGGCCATGATGTCGCGGATGCCGGCGGCGTGGATGCGGTCGATCTGGGCGGCGAGATCGGCGCGGGAGGCGCCGACGCAGGTGAGGTGGGCGACGACGGGGGTGAAGCCCATGCGGCCGAGAAGTTCCCAGGCGGCGAAGGAGAATTCGCGGGACGAGCCGCCGGCGCCGTAGGTGCAGGTGACGAAGTCGGGGCGGACGGGGCGCATGCGCTCGATGGAGCCGCCGAGGATGCCGAAGCCGAGGGGATCCTTGGGCGGGTAGAACTCGAGCGAGAGCGTCGGCTGGCGCCGCGTTTCAAGCAGGTCCCGGATGGTCGGCAGGGTCATGGGGGGGAAGCATAGCGGAAGGAGGGGGCGGGAAGCACGATCTTTTTGCGGGCGGACGGGGCGGCGGCGGCTAGCGGGGGGCGGGCATGTCTTCGGCGGGGATGGGGCGCCGGGGATCCTGGATGCGGACCAGGTTGGAACGGTCCGGGGGAGGCTCGAAATGGGTGATGAGCGAGAGGTGGACGGAGGCGTTGGTGGTGAGGCGGGCCGTGGCGTAGGCGGCGGAAATTTCGGCTTCGACGGCGGCGAGGGTCTTGCCTTCGGCGGCCAGCAATCCGAGGAAAGGCATCTCGATTTTTCCGGAGCTGTCGACGATGTCGCGGTATTCAGGCAAGCCGCCGCCCACGCCGTCGATGCGGACCAGGAGGGCGTCGCCTTTGCGCAGGGCGGCCGGAGCCGGGGCCGGGGTCTCCGCGGCGGCGGCGCGGAGGGGGAGGGCGGCGGCGCAGAGGAGCAGGAAGGCGCAGAGGGGGTGGCGAAAGGTCATGGGGCGTCGTCCTCCGTGTTTCCCCCGAAGAGGCCCGCGACGAGGTTGTGTTCCATGGAATCGAGGTTGATGTTTTCCTGGGCCATGTGGAGCATGCTGCGCAAGGTGAGCATTTCCTCGGCGATGATCAGGCGCGCCAAGGTTTCGTATTGGGCGGAGACGCGGAGGAGGACGGTGTTGGCCTCGCATTCGAGGGTGAAGAACATGACATCCTTGCGGATGTGGTAGGCGGGGGCGTCGGGGGAGAGGCGGTAGACGTAGAACTCCTCCTGCCGGAAGGCGCGGACGACGCGGGCGAGCATGAAGTCGGCCATGTCGGGGGAGGGGAAGGCGAGGGTGATTTCCTTGCTTTCGGCCTTGGCGGCGTCTTCGGGCTTGCGCAGGCCGGACACGGGGTTTTCGAAGCTGCCGGCGAGGAGGAGGGGTCCGAGGATGGTGGTGACGAGGGTCATGAGGATGGCGATGCCGAAGATGTCCTGGCCGATGGCGCCGGAGGTGAGGCCGATGCCGGCGACGATGAGGGCGACTTCGCCGCGGGGGAGCATGCCGACGCCGATGCGGGCGGCGCCATGGCGGTTGAAGCCGCAGAAGAGGGCGGGGATTCCGCAGCCGAGGACCTTGCTGGCGACGGCGAGGAGGGCGTAGACGATGCCGACCTTGAGGACGGCGTGGACGGCGCCGAGGTTGACCATCATGCCCATGGTGGCGAAGAAGACGGGGACGAGGATGTTGTGGAGGCCTTCGACCTCCTTCTGGATGACTTGGACGAGGTCGGTGCGGGAGAGGGAGAGGCCCATGATGTAGGCGCCGATGATCATGGCGAGGCCGACCATTTCGGAGAGGCCGGCGAGGAGGAGGGCGAAGCCGAGGGCAAGGGCGGCGATGGCCTGGGTGGATTTGAAGAACTTGAGCATGCGGGAGAAGCGGCGGGCGAAGAGGAGGCCGAGGGCGGTGGCGCCGACCCAGAAGCCGAAGGCCTTGCCGGCGATGAAGAGGATGTCTTTCCAGGCGATGGTTTGGCCGTCGGCGGAAGCCCGGACCATGCCGACGACGATGGCGAGGACGATGATGCCGAGGACATCGTCGAAGACGGCGGCGGCGAGGATGGTGACGCCTTCGGGAGAGGCCATCTTGTGGCGTTCGCTGAGGATGCGGGCGCTGATGCCGACGGAGGTGGCGGTGGCGATGGCGCCGAGGAAGAGGGCGGGGGGATCCATCCAGCCGGAGGCGAGGCCGAACCAGAGGGCGCAGCCGGCGCCGAGGAAGAAGGAGAAGACGACGCCGCCGATGCCGACGACGGTGCCGGCGACGGAGTAGCGGAGGAAGGTGGACAGGTCGGTTTCGAGGCCGGAGAGGAAGAGGAGGATGATGGAGGCGAAGGTGGCGACGGCGTGGAGTTCGGGGGAGATGGCCTCGCCGGCGGGGGTGAGGGCGAAGAGGTGGCCGAAGAAGGGCCAGTTGAACTGGCCGAGGGCATAGGGGCCGATGACCATGCCGACGAGGAGTTCGCCGAGGACGCCCGGCAGGCGCAGCCAGCGCCGGAGCCAATAGCCGCCGAGGCGGGTGAAGACGATGAGGATCCCCAGCTGGAAGATGAACTGGATCATCGGATGGACTTCGGCGGGGCCGGGCATGGGGCCTCCAGGGGGCGGATCAGCCGATCAGCAGATGGAGGACTTCTTCGCGGCTGGCGGCGGCGAGAAGCTTGGAGCGCACGGCGGCGTCGTTGAGGGGGCGGCTGATTTCGGCCAGGAACTGGATGTGCGGTCCGGTGCGGCTGTCGGGGGAGACGGTCATGACGAAGATGTTGGAGGGCTGGCCATCGAGCGCGCCGAAGTCGACGCCGCCGCGCTTGATGCCCAGGGCGGCGACGAGGCAGTCGACGCTGTCGGTCTTGCCGTGGGGGATGGCGATGCCGTTCTGCATGCCGGTGCTCATGCGTTTTTCCCGGTCGGAGACGGCCTTCAGGACGGCGTCGCGTTCCCGGATGTGGCCCGAGGCCATCAGCAGGTCCACCATTTCCGAGAGGATTTCCTCCTTGGTGGCGCCCTTCAGATCCAAGCTGATGGTTTCGGCGGTCAACGGCTTTTTCGAATTCATGGTTTTTCTCCGGCCCAATAAAACAATCGCGCCATTTTCCCCCCTTCGGCAGGCAATTCAAGCCCCAAATTCAATCGGTCCGCGGTGCGCGGCGGTTGGCGGGGGAGGCGCGGCGGCGGCGGGTTGGGCAACCTACATCTTGATGATGATTTTCTTCCGGCCGGTGGCGGTCGTTTCGGCGGGGGC
>SABN01000066.1 GCA_009928955.1 Opitutia bacterium
GGCGGTCGATGCGGAAGAGGAGGCTGTTGAGGAGCTTGCCTTGCTGGTCTTGTTGGCCGCGGATCTTGTGGAGAAGGGCCATGGCCCAGAAGGGAAAGACGAGGAAGACGAAGATCGCGAGAAGGACAAGCAGCACTTCCATGGGTTTCTCCTGCGATGGGAGGGGGACAACTCGCCCATCGGAAGAAGAGGATAGCGCAAGGGCGGGGTTGGAACAAGGGGAAAGGCCGGCGGCGGAGCGCGGGGAAGGCCGGACCCGCGGTTTCCCTCAATTCCGGGAATGACGAGGCATTGGCCAAATAGCACCATCGGAAAGCCTGATGGGCGATTTCGCAGGGAAAAGTTTTGAAATCGGCAAACCATTTTCCGCATCGACGCGCGCCGTCCCAACGCGTATTTCGCAAACACCTGACAATATGCATATTCGTAAATGATTTACAATAAGGCAATAATGAGATTTTAACGTGAAAATCAATGTTGGGATGGATATAAGGTGAAAACAGTGCAGCCGGTTGCATCAACCGACGTTCGGTGAATGGATCGGCTGGCATTGGATGCGGGTTGGATAAAGTGAGATGGCGCGATTCTGTGAACGTGCAAGAACAAGGAGAATGGATATGAACCTGAAGCGAGTGGAGCTTGGTTTGGTTTTGGCGGGGTTGTGTTTTTGCACGTGGGCACCGGCCGACATGCCGCGGCAATTTTATTATGAAGATTTCTATGCCACGAGCAACGGTCCCTGTTCGGGATATGTCGAGCTGCAACTGCAGCTGTACAATTCCGCTTCCAATGGGACTTGCCTCTATGAGGATTCCAACACGGTCGAGGTCGTGGATGGATTCTATGCCACGCTCATCGGCGACAACACCGTGTTCGGTTCGCTGAGCGACGCCTTGGCGGCCGGCGAAACCTATGTGCAGGCGATCATCGATGGCATGCCGCAGTCGCCTCGCGAACCGCTGGTCCCCGTTCCCTACGCCCTCAATGCCGGCGGCGTCGCCAGCAACACCATCACGGCCGCGATGATCTCTTCGGCCGCCGTTCAGTCCGCCCATCTGGCCAGCGGATCCGTGACGGCCAGCAAGTTGGCCGCCGATGTGGATGCCCGGTATGTCAACGTCTCCGGCGATGTGATGGATGGGGATCTGGACCTGAATGAAAGCAGCCTGCACAATGCGGCGTGGATCGACGGATTCGGGAGCAGCATCTCCCTCGAAGAGCGAATGACGTACGAGACCAACGTCTGGGGCAATTGGAACGCCGATATGCTCGACGGCCTCGATTCGAGCGACCTCGTCTCGCGGACGGGCGAGAACCGCATGGATGGCTCCCTGGCGATGAGCGGGAACCTCCGGGTGTCGGCGCCGTTCATGGCGCTGGAGTTGGCGGCGCAGATTCCCGCCACGCCATACGGGGGCAATCGGCCCCAGAGCCTTTATGTCCAGGGCGATCTGGCTTATGGGGCCAACGTATATGCGGGGGAGCGCTTTGCCATTTATGACGTCAGCGACCCCGCAAACCCATCTAGAATATCCATGATCGACTTGATCGGCGAAGCGCAGGGGCGCGACCTGCAGGTGGAAGGGGACTATGCCTACGTCAGCGGAGGGAACGGATTTGGATTTGTCATCATCAACGTGGCCGATCCGGAGGCTCCCAGCGTGGTGCGCTACACCGCGCCGGTCGGACAGTTCGACCCAAAGGGCGATCTGATGTTCACCACCCTCAGCAATGAAATGGTGGTGTTCAATGTCACCAATCAGATGAACTGGACCGAGATCAGCCGGATTTCGGTGCCGGACGCGGGCGACATCCTTGTTGAGAACGGTATCGCCTACGTCGTTGCCGGCAGCAGCATTCGTCTGTTCGATGTTTCGAATCCTGCCGCGCCGGTGCAGGTGGGTAGCGTCGGCGTGAACAACCCCGGCCAACTGATGCGGGACGGCACCCGTCTATATGCCATGTCCGATCCGTGGTATTCCTCGCACCTGAAGGTTGTGGACGTTTCCAATCCTTCGTCCCCGTCGCTGCTTCCTGTCCCGGGAGGCATTGGCGGAACATACCACTGGATGGATGTGGAGGACGGAACGGTATATATCGCCGGCGGAAATGTCATCATGGTTTATGACATGTCGGATCCGGCATCGCCTGCATTGAAGTGGTCGTCGAATCTGACCGATTCGTCCAACATCGGCGGCATCTTCAAGAAGGGCAACTATCTGCTGACCTACAGCTACTTCAACAACAAGCTGAACTCATTGCGCATTGTGGGCCAGGCGGGGCAGGGATCCGTGACGGCGGAAGCCTTCATTGGCGACGGTTCGGGTCTGAGCAACATCTCGGCCTCTTCCATCGAAGACGGATCGGGCAGCGGCCTCGATGCCGACCTGCTCGATGGTTTGGATTCGGCCGACTTCGCGCCCAACCCGCACGAGCACGACGATGAATACGTCAATGTCTCCGGCGACACGATGACGGGAGATTTCTCGTTGGCGGGTTCCCTGATCCTGCTGCCGACTCAAGAAACCGTGCTCTCGCCCGGCTTCCAGACCGATGGGGATGTGACGCTGCACTGGATGACGGACGCGGGCACGTATTTCAAGTATGGGGAGACGGCTTCCGGCGGAGACCGGTTCCATTTCGGATCGGACGGAACTTTCCAGGCCTGGGGAGACATCTATTCCCGGGGCGAAGTGAGCGTCGATGGCGGGTTGTCGGTCGGTGGCGGCGCCAGCGTGTCGGGGGATCTGTCGGTCGGGGATCACATCACGGTCGACGCGACCGCTGGCTCCGTGGAGGCGGCATCGATGAAGATCGGTTCCGTCGTCTTGGGCGGCGCCAGCAACGCGCTGGTGGTTCCGAACCTCGCGGATTCCGTTTCCGGCGCGGTGCGGATCGGAGTCGATGAGGGAACGCTCTACGGCGATTGGGAACTCGAAGGCCGGGGAAGCGTCAAGTACGAGCCCGTGATCGGCACCAATCAATACGCCCTGTGGGTCCGGAATTTTGGAGCGACCCCCAACGATGCGCGCGGGTTGCTGGTCACGACGCCGGAATACAACAATGGCGCCGGAATCATTTTCCATGCCGCCTCCAAGGCGGGCAGCTCCATGGCCAGTCGGTTCATCGTCGGGACCGATGGCAATGTGGGCGTGGGCGTCAACGATCCCCAGAACAAGCTCCACGTGGCGGGAGATGCCCGGGTGTCCGGCAACGTGTTGATGATGGATGGCCAAAATATAATCTCGCCGAACTTCAATCCGGGCGCGTGGGGCAGCGCATTCGACAAGTGGGGTCCCAACGTCTACCTGAAATACGGTTTCGTGAGGGAGTTGCTGGTGGCGCAGCATGCTGAGTTCCAAGGGAAAGTGAAGATCGGAACGAGCTCCGATTACGCGATCCTGAACGTCGCCGCCCCCACCAACCTGGCGTCCCCGACCTATGCCGCCCGGTTTGAGAGCCGGCTTGGCGCCGACTCAGACAAGGCCCGGGGCCTGTTGATCAACTTCCCGAACACGACCAACGCCGACTCGATCCTGTTCCATGCCATGTCGGGCCCCGGCCCCTACACCAACAGCCGGTTCGTCGTCAAGGCCGACGGCAAGGTCGGCATCGGCACCTCCTATCCCGAGGCCACCCTGCATGTCCACGGCGACGCCCGGTTCGACCAGGTCGTCTGGATCCAGCCGGCGGGCGACCTGAGCATGGGTTCATATACCAACGGGGCGCCGCAGTAAGGCCGCGAAAAGAAGGGGCCTTCTCATGAAATCTTTCCCAATTACGCATGGCGCGAGGCGTTGGATCGCCCGGCTGATGCCTGCGATCTCCGCCCTCGCCCTGGCCGCCTCCAATCTGATGGCATGGGTGGTGTTGGCGGCGGGGGTTGTGCCATCCCGCGCGATCGCGCAGGAAACGGAATATAGCACGAACTACAGCGGTCCGTTTACCTTCGGTTTGCCGGAACTGACGCCGGAGGAACTGGATCGCGAGCGACAGGCGCATCCGCCGGTGAAGAGTATCCGGCTCAACCGAATCGGGTTGGAACGGGTCAACGCCGCGCGAACGGCCAAAGGCTTGCCGATGTTGAGCGGCACCGGGGTAGATCCTGCGCCAATCGGTTCGGAAATGAAGCCTCGCCGTTCGGCCGAGGCAGAACCGGAAGCAGAAGCCAGATCCGAGCGAAAAGCAGACGGCGGCCCCGAGACCGATGTGCCGGCCGATGCCTTGCCGGACCAGGTTGACAACAGCGAATTGAAGTATTTTCCGCCGATACGTTCGCAGGGGGGGCTTCCGTCTTGCGGGGTCTTTTCCGGCACGTATTACACCATGACCTACATGTACGCGATGATCCACGATCTCGACGCGAAATCCGGAGACGATTCCATCCGGTTCTCGCCTTTGTTCACCTACAACTTCGTCAACGGCGGTGAATCTGTCGGGTCGTGGTACTTTTGGGCGTTTTCGTTGGCGATGAAGCATGGGTGCGCGACCTGGGCCGAAATGCCCTATTCCCACAACTACAAGGTTTGGCCGACGGTCGGATCGGTGTATCGAAGCGCCCTCAACAAGCGGTTTGAGCAATACGGCTACGTATACAATACCGACACCGATGGCGGCATGGAAGAAGTCAAGCAATGGCTGAACAACGGCTATGTCTTGAATTTCGCCATTTTCATCAATTCCATGCAGTGGAAACCAATATCGGATGACCCCGGCACCGAAGACGACGACGCCTTTGTCGGCAAAAACATCTGCTATTGGGTGAATGGCAACAGCGGGTATCACGCCATGACCGTCGTCGGCTACAACGACCACATTTGGGTTGATATCAACGGCAATGGCGTGGTGGATCCCGGCGAGAAAGGCGCATTCCGGATTGCCAACTCCTGGGGCACCGGATGGCGGGAGTCCGGATTCAGTTGGATGGCATACGATGCTTTGAAACTGGTGTCGGCTGTCGCAGGAGGACCCGGCGTCGGCCGGCTCCGTGGCTGGACTCCTAATCAGGCCTGTTGGACCACCGCCCGGGCCGACTATCGCCCCCAAGCGCTGGCGGAGTTCACGGTGCATCATGCCAAGCGGAACCAGATGCGGATCCATTTGGGGGTTTCAGGGCCGGGGCAATCGTCGCCGACGACGCATTGGTATCAATCCTATGTGCTGGGCAACGCGGGCGGTCCCTACGCTTTTGACGGGACCACCACGCCACAGGACGGAACGTTCTTCATGGATTTCACGGATATCGCGCCCGAGCCGGGCCAAGGGACGCGTTGGCATCTGGGCATGCGCGACAGCACGGCGGACGATGTGGCCACGTTGAAGTCGTTCCGCCTGTACGAGGTGAAGGAGGGGGGGGATTTGCTGGTCGGCGAGGCGGATGCCTTGCCGATCACGGCAGACGGCGGCGAACAGGTCTATGCCCATGTGGATCACGCGTACTCCTCGGTGATTCTGGCTCCGGCGGCGGGGACCATACTCGAACCGGCCGTGCCGTTTACCGTGGCATGGACTGCCGGAAGGAGCGACAGCGTCGTCGACATCGACCTGTACAAAGGCGGCGAGCACCTCGAAACGCTGGTGGCGGAGTGGCCAAACCAGACGCGGACCTGGGACTGGACGCCTGATCCGGAGTTGGAACTGGGCTCGGACTATGGGATTCGCATCACGTTTGACGGCGCGATATCCGTTGATTCAGCCCCCTTCCGCCTTTCGTTGGTGGCCCCGAGAGTGGTGGCGCAGGAGCCGGCCGCTTGGGCTATGACGGCGCCGGGCCAGGACCGCTTGACGCTGGTGTTCAGCGAGCCGATGGATGTGGACGGGTTCGATCTGGGCCGGGACTTGCAAAAGTTTACGGGACCGCGGGGTGTGGACTTGCTGGCGGCGGTGACGGGAACCGAATGGAGCGAGAACAACACCCGGTTGACCGTGATCTTTGAAGAACAAGCGGCGAAAGGCTGCTATCGGCTGCTGTTGGGGCCCGATCCGATCGATTTGCAAGGGCATCCCATGGATCAGAACCAAGATGAGATGCCGGGCGATTCGCAAGACGGGTATGCGGCGATTTTCCAGATTGTCGCAGAGGGCGAGTCTTTAGATCCGGCGTGGTGGGGCGCCCGGGGGGTGCTTGACACCAATCGTCCTCCGCAGGACTTCGCCGCTGCCAACCAGGGTCAAGTCAAGCAATTCGCCGGCCACGCCTATCAGGAAATGGAAGAGGTGATGTCCGGAGGCGCGGGACCGGTTATTTCCAACCTGGTCAACATCGGGTTCGCCAATCCGGCCGATTATGCTCCGATCAATCTGGGTCAGTTGAAAGCGCTCGCGGCGAAGTTCCATGACCGGCTCGACCTGCCCTATCCATGGGGAAACGCCACGCAGCCAGCCGACGATTTTGCCATGGCCAACATCGGCCAAGTCAAAAATGTCTTCAACTTCGCGCTTCCCGGTTCCGACGCCGATGGCGATCGGATGCCCGATTGGTGGGAGAATCTCCATGGATTGGATCCGAACGATTTCTCGGATGCCGACGGAGATGCGGACGACGATGGGCTGGTAAACATCGATGAGTTTTTCAATCAGACCAACCCGGGAGATCCCGACACAGATGGGGATGGCATGGCAGATGGATGGGAAATGCAAAATGGATTCGATCCCGCCTCTGGGCTTTCCGGCAACATGACGGCGTGGTATCGATTCGACGAAGGTTCCGGCGTGGCCATCAGCAATGCGGTTTCCGGATCCTACACGGGGGTGTTGCTGAACGCTTCGGCGACCAATTGGATCCAGGGCCATATCGGGGGGGACTATGACCATGCCCTCTGGTTCGACGGAATCAATGATCATGTGGCCATCCCGACGAATCAGAGCGGATCGGTCATCACCCAGGGGCCGTTCACCGTCAGTGCGTGGATCTTCCAGGATGCCGGACTGAACAAGAGGTGGGGGGCGGTGTTCTCCGATTCCGGGTGGTACTGGCCTTCGACCAATGGGCCGCAATATATGAGCGGATACTCGCTGCGGGTGGACACCAACTACAACAGCGCAAGCTATTTTGTTGGCTGCCCCACGAACAGTGGTGCTTGCTATCGGACCGGATGGAAGCCTTCCTTTGTCGGCCGTTGGGTGCATGTGGTGGGAACTTATGCGGGCACCACCCTGAAGCTGTATGTGGATGGAGCGCTTGCCCAGACCTCGCAAGCGATCTTTGCGCCGCAGCGCAACCCGCAGCTCTGGCTTGGCCGGGGGCATGTCAACGGGAACGAGTCCTATTGGCAAGGGGCGATCGACGATGTTCGCTTCTACCATCACGCCCTGAGCACCCAGGAGGTCGCCTCGCTCTACGAGCCCTATGCCGATGCGGATGCGGACGGCCTGTCCAATCTGGGCGAATACCAAGCGGGATCGGATCCCCACAACCCCGACACCGATGGGGACGGGCTCAGCGACGGCGACGAGGTGAACCTCCATCACACGAATCCGCTGGATGAAGACACCGACGGCGATGGCCTGACCGACGAAAACGAATTGAATGGATATGGCACGGACCCGCTGGTCGTCGATACCGACGATGACGGAGCCGACGATGGGTATGAGATTGCCCACGGCCTGAATCCCGTGGACCCTTTGGGGACGAACGGCGTCAACCGCAAATGGCTCTATCATGGCAACACGGCCGATCTCGGTCCCGCGCGGGAGACCGTGCCCAGCACGAACCTCTGGTCCGCCCGATTCCTTGAGAACCGTGGCGGGATCACTTGTGACTTCCATGTGGTGGCGCCACAGAACCTCGCGCTTGGAAGCGGGGAAACCGCAGAAGTTGGAATCCGCTTGGACAAGGATGGGGAGGTCCAATGGCTTTCTGCGTCGGTTTGCACGACGACGGTCATCCGGTCAGCGTTCAAGTTCCACGGGGTTCCGACGATGGGATCTTCGCGGACGCTCGATGTCTATCGCGCCGAGTGGGCGATCCAACCCTTCACGAATGCGTCGTATTGTCCGTTTGTCCGCGTCCGGGACGCCGGCAGCAACCTCGTCCACGAGGTCTATTTATTGGCGGACGCTTCCGCGCCAGGCGTGTCGGCCACCAACAACTGGCTGACCTATCCGCAACATCTGGGCGCAGATCCGGCCGGGGGCGGATATCCGATCGAATGGAGCACGCGTTCGTCTGGTTCGGACGTGCTGGTGATCTACAATTCCGCTTGGACGAATGACGCCAACGCCGATGGCGTCCAGGATTCGCTGGAAGTGGCGAATTACTACGCCGCTCGTCGCGGCGTGCCGGCCAATCAATTGGTGGGGGTCTCCATGGGGTATTTCAATCAGCAGAGAACGTACGGGACGATCGCCTACAACAGTTTCTATCATGACGTGTTGATTCCGGTCAGGAACTCCATCCAAGCCTGCACCAACGAGATCTACTATCTGGCGGTTTGCTATGGCATTCCCACCATGGTCAGTTCATCCCCAACGAGCGGTCAGGCGCTGGATGCCTTCCTCGTCGATGTCTTTGGCAGCGTGACGGGCGCGACCCAAACAAGCCATGCGTTTGCGCAAAGCTCATCGGACCCGGGGAATTCCCGTTCGCTGCGCGAACTGCGCCACCGGGATGCCGCCACCTACACCATCTTCCTTCCCAGCCGCGTGGATGGACCCGATGTCGAGACGGCCAAGGGGCTGGTGGACAAGGCGCTGTACGCGGAACGATACATGCGCGATGGCGGCGGGGCGTCGAATGCGCCCTATGGCGGGGTCGCCATGTCCGATGACTGTTACAATGATGCCGGGGGCGTGCGGTTGTTGTGGAAAGGGGAGGCGGTCGGAGGAGATGTGAAGAACCTCTTCGCTGGCCAGCCCATGCGGAACCATGTCTCCCCGTTGACGAGTCCGGAATTCCACCCCGCGACCTGGAATGTGTTGCACGACAACGCCAATGCCGTCGTCGGCACGCAGAAACCGATCACCGTCGGGTTCGTCAGCAACATCATTTCGGGCGAGCTCCTTCAACTGAAGCGCTCCGCATCCGTCTTTCGCTGGGATGAAAGCATGTCGTGGTCTGGATATGAGGGGAAGTCCATCGCGAACAATTTCGGGGTGTCGGCCACGATTTTGGAAGTCCTCACAAACGGAACGTTGCGCGTAAACAGCACAACGGGATTTTCCGTGGATCAGCGGGTCGCCTTGGTCCGTCCCGTCACGTATCCGCTGGCCGATGTGTTTTGGCATAGCAGCTATTATCAGTATATGTACTACAGCGACATCATGCAGTGGCCGGTGGGGGCGGTGTCGATCCAGCATGAGTCCGGAACGGTGGGGCATTTCAGAAGCCTCGACCATTCGAATTACGGCACGCGCGCGCTCTGGCGCGGATTGACCGCCGTCGCCGGACCGGTGTCCGAGCCTTATTACAACTGCGTGCCGAACGCGGATTTGATGTTCAGTTCCTTGGTCCAGGGATTCACGTGGGCGGAGGCGGCGGGCCAGGCATACCGCAGCAGCAAAGGACTTCAGCGCTGGATGAACATGGCGGTGGGGGATCCGCTGTATGCCCCGTTCCGCGGCTTGTGGGAGGGGACGGTTCAGGAAGATTCGACGGCGCCGGTATTCGCCAGCATAGCAGTCGAAACCAATGGTTGTGCCCCGGACCAGGTCGTCATCCGGGCGGAACTGGCGGCCGGCGACGATGACGAAGCGGCGGATGTGGCCATGTTCAAGATCGCCTATGGGCTGGATGGCGGCCTCATGAGCAATGTCGTGGACTATGTCGCGTGGGAGGATCCGGATTGCATTCAATTCGATTTTTCCCGGCGTTATGGCTATTCGCGCCGGCTGTCGGAACAGTTGAAGGGGTTGGCCGCGGGCGCTTACAACTGTCAGGTCTGGGCGAAGGATCCATATGGCAACGAAACGGCTTCGTCCGTGTTGCAATTTGCCGTGCCGGACCGCAGCCAGATGGATTGGGACAATGACGGACTGCTCGACGGACTTGAGGTAAGCGTGCATGGGACGGACCCGAACCAGGCGGATACGGATGGAGATGGGAAGAGCGATGGCTGGGAGATCGCCAACGGATTTGATCCCCTGGCCGGCATCGATGATTCGCTGGTGGCGTGGTGGCGGTTCGAGCCCGGCTCGGTGTTTCGCCAGAATGAAATGTCTCCTCGCTATCATTTGAGCGGGCTGTATCCCCAGTTGACGGCCGGGAAGATCAGCGGAACAACGGCACTGTATATCTATAATACGAATTGGTCTTTCGGCGTGTATGAAGAGCAGCGCTGTCAAACACTGATTGACAGCAATGTGTTCAGCGTAAGCGCCTGGGTCAAATTGGGCACCAATGCGTGGGCCACGAATTCGTTTTCCGGGGACGCGTTTACGGTTGTATCGGATTATTCCCTCGCATCCGCGAACCATCGCGGCTTTATGCTGGGGTGTTCTCGGGCAGACACCAATCTCACTTTCTCCCTGAGCTCTTCCGGCGGGCTTGTCTCTCTCTCGCATGCATTCCAGGATCAGGTTGGGACGTGGGCCCACGTAACGGCGACCTATGATGGGACCCAGGCTGTTTTGTATTTGAACGGGATCGAGGTGGACCGGGATGCCGTTCAATACATTCCCGCCACCGTGGGAAGTCCGCTCTTTATCGGGAGAACAAGCAGTGCGCAACCGACCAAGGCCTGGATCGGCGCAATTGACGAGGTCCGGATCTACACGACGGCGCTGTCCGGCAACACGATTGCCGAGATGGTTGCCGCGACGGACGAAGCGGCCGTCCCCGACACCGATGGGGACGGCATTCCCAATTGGTGGGAAGTTCAAAACGGGTTGCTCCCATTTGATTCTTCCGATGCCGACGGGGATGCCGATGCCGACGGGTTGACGAACCTTCAGGAGTATCAATCGGGCACCAACCCCCAACTGGCCGACACGGATGGCGACGGGTATTCGGACGGGCTGGAGATTGCCCGGGGTTCCGATCCCTTGGACGAGGAAAGCGCGCCGCCGGCCATCACCATCCATGTGGACGCGAGCCGGCCGGATGATTCGGGGAATGCCGCGAGCTGGGCCACGGCCAAGCGGACGATCCAGGCCGGCGTGGACCTCGCCGTCGTGGCGGGAGACACGGTGCTGGTGACCAACGGGGTGTACGAGACGGGGACGCGGGTGCCGCCGGGCCATCTGCTGCCGAACCGGGTGGTGATCACCAACGAAATCGAGGTGCGCAGCGTGAACGGGCCGGCGGCGACGGTCATCCGGGGGCAGGGCCCGCGGGGGACGAACGCGGTGCGGTGCGTGTATATGACGGCGGGGCGTCTGGTCGGGTTCACCGTGACGAACTCCCACACGCGGCTGGACGGGGACGGAAGCTATGACCAGAACGGGGGCGGGATCAACATGTATCCGTCGACCGTGGCGGTGGTGTCCAACTGCGTGATCAGCGGGAATTTCGCGTACAATGCGGCCGGGGCAGCTTGGGGCCAGCTGTACAACTGCCTGATCCGCGGGAACACCGCCGAACGCGCCGCGGGCGGGACCGCCGCCGCCACGGTGCGCAACTGCGCGATCATCGGGAATTCCGGGGGGATCTATGGCGGTGGAGCGGATCAATGCACGCTGCACAACTGCACGGTCACCGGCAACAGCGCCACCTATGGCGGCGGGATTTTCCACTGCACGGCATACAACTGCATCGTGGTTTCCAATAGTTCGCCCAACGGGGTCAACGTGAACTGGGTCACCTGCCGCTACACCTGCACCACGCCCCTGCAAGACGGCGAAGGAAACATAGCGAACGATCCGAAGCTGGTTTCCGCTTCGCACATCGCGATGGATTCTCCCTGCGTGGGCGCGGGGAGCGCGGCGTATGCGGCGGGGACGGACCTCGATGGCGAGGCGTGGCTGAATCCTCCTTCCATGGGATGCGACGAGCCCGTCGACACCGATGGCGACGGCATGCCGGATTGGTGGGAGGCGCAATATGGCTTGAATTCCCAGGTCAACGATGCCGCTGGCGACGCGGACGGCGATGGCCTCTCCAACGGAGGCGAATATCAGGAAGGGACCAGTCCCCTCAATCCCGACATGGACGACGATGGATATTCGGACGGCGTTGAGGTGGCCCGGGGTTCCGATCCCTTGGACGGGGAAAGCATTCCGCAGGTCGGGACGATCTATGTGGACGCGAGCCGTCCGGATGATTCGGGGAATGCCGCGAGTTGGGCCACGGCCAAGCGGACGATCCAGGCGGGGGTGGACCTCGCCGTCGTGGCGGGCGACGTGGTGTGGGTGACCAACGGGGTGTACGCGACGGGGACGCGGGTGCCGCCGGGCCATCTGCTGCCGAACCGGGTGGTGATCACCAACGACATCGAGGTGCGCAGCGTGAACGGGCCGGCGGCGACGGTCATCCGGGGGCAGGGCCCGCGGGGGACGAACGCGGTGAGGTGCGTGTATATGACGGTCGGGCGTCTGGTCGGGTTCACGGTGACGAACTCCCACACGCGGCTGGACGGGGACGGAAGCTACGACCAGAACGGCGGCGGAATCAACATGTACCCGTCGACCGTGGCGGTGGTTTCCAACTGCGTGATCAGCGGGAATTTCGCGCGCAGCGCGGCGGGAACGGCCTGGGGCCGGCTGTTCAACTGCGTGATCCGCGGGAACACCGCGACATACGGGGGTGGTGGCGCGGGCGGGAGCGGCGTGTTGTACAACTGCCTGATCACTGGGAACAGCGCGCCCTCGGGCGGCGCGGCGGATCAATGCACGCTGTACAACTGCACGGTCGTCGGCAACACCTCCCCCGGCGCTTACGGCGGAGTTTTCAACTGCCGCCTGTACAACTGCATTGTTTATTCCAACCATACGATCAACGTCGGCTGGAGCGAGGACAATCCGGGCTGGCCCACGAGCCGGTATACCTGCACGCTGCCCCTGCAGGCCGGCGAGGGCAACATCACCAACGACCCCAAGCTGGTGTCGTCGTGGCATATCGCGGCGGATTCTCCTTGCGTGGGAGCGGGGAGCGCGGCGTACGCCTTCGGGACGGACCTTGACGGCGAGGCGTGGCTGAATCCGCCCGCCATGGGCTGCGACCAGCCCGTCGACACCGACGGCGACGGGATGCCGGATTGGTGGGAAAACCGGCATGGGCTGGATCCAACATCCGGCTTAAGCAGCTCCTTGGCCGGGTGGTGGCGGCTGGATGATGGCAGCGGGACCAATGCGCTCAATTCCGCCACCAACGGCTACCATGGGGAACTGAGGGGTTTTGCGGGCACGACCAACAGTGGGTGGGTGACCAACGGAATGCTGGGCGGTGCGGTGTGCTTCGATGGCGTGGACGACTGGATTCGGATCGCCCAGAGTCCGGCCATGCTGACCGGCGGAGCCTTCACGATCAGCGCTTGGGCGTGGCTGGATGGAGGATGCATGTCGGACTGGCCCGAGGTTGTCAGCGATGTGCGCGTGGTGGGCGGCAGCTATCGGGGATATGCCCTTGGATTCAACTCATTCTGCGAATTTGGAATGGTAGACGACACATTGCGGACCGATTCACTTCCGCTCACGAACCAGTGGGTCCAGGTGGCGCTGGAATTCGACGGGACGCAGATGAGGCTGTATCGCAACGGGCAACTCGTGGACGAAACCGCCGCGGTCTTCACGGCGTCCGGAAACGCGGATTTTTCCATTGGCGACGGACAAGATTCCGGGTTCACGGAAGAATGGAAGGGTCTGATCGACGACGTGCGCATCTACCGGGCGGCGATCGGGACGAACGGATTGGCCGCCATGTATGACGCCTGGGACGATCCGGATGGCGACGGACTGACGAATCTCCAAGAATATCAATGCGATTCCGATCCAAACAACTCCGATACCGATGGTGACGGGATGCCCGACGGGTGGGAGATCCAATATTTCAGCGGCCCTACGAATGCCGTGGCATCCGCCGATGATGACGGCGATGGCGTTACAAATTATGAGGAATATTTGTGGGGAAGCGATCCAACGGAGGCGTCATCGATCCCGCTCGAAGCCATATTTGTGGATTGCGGCGCGAGTGAAGGAGGCGATGGCAGCCATGAATTTCCGTTTAAGCGAATCCAGGACGGCGTAGATGCATCAACGCCGGGCGCCCCCGTATTGATTCGGGAGGGCATTTATCAAGGCACGGGCAATCAAGATATTCAAATTGCCAATAGCGCCGTCATTCTTCGCGGAATGGTCGGGCCGACAAACACGATTCTGGATTGTGGCCATCTCGGGCGCGCATTCCATATTGCCGCGGATGTGACGATCGAAGGACTCACCATCCGGCAGGGCAATACCGGTGACCGCGGAGGGGCGCTGTTCATCAGCGGTGGAAATGTACTCGCCCGGGACATGTATTTTGAATCGTGCTCGGCCACGAACAACGGCGGAGCCGTTTACGTGGAGAATGGCCAATTCCTTTCGGATCATTCGACATACCGAAACAACGTATCCCAGTTCGGATCCGCCATATCGGCAACCAACGCGGCGGTTGTCTTGCTCAACAACTTGTTCTATGCCAACGAGTCTTTCGCAGGGGTGGTATATGCGGAAACCGCGACTGCCAGCCTGATTAACAACACCATGGCCGCCAACTCGTCCGGCAATCAGGGCGTGATCAGAGCCGATGGCGCTTCTGAGATCGAAGTGATCAATTCAATCATCGCGCACAACACAAGCGGGTTGTGGCTTGAGGCAGATGCCGCCAAGGTGGTTCGGAATAACTGCCTGTACGGCAATCAACAGGGCGATTATTTGGGAGGGATGCCCAATTGGACAGGGGTGGAGGGGAACCTCTCGGAAGAGCCCCTCCTTGGATCGTTGACCTACGGCAACAGCCAGATTCAATCAGATTCACCCTGCGTCGATGCGGGCGACAATATCGCCGCCGCGTCGATCCCCAAGGATTTGGCGGGCAGGGCCAGGTGCGTTAACGGAACCGTGGATATCGGCGCCTATGAATCATATCAAGCGCTGGCGGCTACGCTGCCAACCATCGTCTATGTCAGTCCAACGGGCAATGACGGGAACAATGGCAGCGACTGGGACCATGCATTTCTGACGATATCCGAGGCACTCGATGCCCCCCGATTGACCGGAACTTATGGATTGGAAATCCGGGTGCGCGCGGGTGTGTACCATGAGCGCATCACCGTGAATGTTCCCAATGTTCACATGTATGGCGGCTATTCGGGTGTGGGATTGGAGCGGGATTGGACTGTGCATCCGACGATCATCGACGGCTCGGATGCGGGAACCGTTGTCCGGATCACCGCCGGTGGCGTTGCGGTGAACACGTTCGATGGCTTTGTCGTTCAAAACGGTCTCTGTGCGGGTCTGGGCGGGGGGCTTAGCATTGAAGATTCAGGGCCGATCATTTCCAATTGCGTCATCCGCCAGAATGAGGCGGCGTTTGGCGGCGGAATTGGGCTGGCGCGGTCCGCGGCGCGCATCGAGAATTGCATCATCGAAGACAACGAGTGCGTGGGGAATGTCGTTTGGGGCCCCGACTGGCCGCAGGCCGGCGGCGGCGGGGTGATGGCTTTCGATTCGCCAACGGTCATTCGGAAATGCGTGATCCGAAACAATCACGCCGGCTCTGAAACCAGGTATGGCCAGGGCGGCGGTCTTGCCTTCCTTGGCATTCTCAAAAGGGTGCACGGGATGGGGGGGGCGGTTGTCAATGCCTTGGTCGAAGATTGCATTGTGGAGGATAATGAGTCCAGCGGCACCGGGAGCACGGGCGGGGGCATTGAATTCACCGGATATAACTATAACGTCCCGTACAACTTCTATAAAGTTGATGTCCGGAATACGATGATTCGTGGCAATCAAGCGGAATCCGGCGGAGGCGTTCACCATCGATTATGGGGTTCTGTGCCGACTCTGGAAAATTGCGTAATCACGGACAACCAAGCCATTCTCCATGGTGCGGCAATCAGAACATACTTTAACGCAACAACAATGATTAATCATTGTACCATATCCGGGAATAGCAACCCGGACTATGACGCGATATATTGCTCCGGAGGATCTGTTGCAACAGTTGTAAACAGCATTGTCTGGGGCAATGATACGGCAGTGAGCCTTCAGCCGAGCCCATCGTCTAGTTTCGAGCTTGTCGACAATTGCATCATAGAGGGCGGATATTCAGGGCCGGGCGCTGGGAATAATATCACCGCCGTTGACCCGCTTCTTTCACCCGACGGGTTTCACATACTGGGGAATTCTCCCGCCATATGCCAGGCGAGCGTGAGTTGGCCGGTGGATGTCGACATCGACGGCGAGGCCCGGCCCTATGGCCGCACTCCAGATATCGGTGCGGACGAGTACGCGGGCGATTACATTGATTCGGATAACGACGGCATGCCCGACTGGTGGGAAGAACTGCACCTGTTGGATCCCAATGATCCTTCGGACGCCGATCTGGATCTGGATGAAGACGGCTCAACGAATCTGGAGGAATACACCGGTGGCACCGATCCGAATGATCCCCTTTCTCATTCGTGCTGGTATGTGGCACCCGATGGAGAGGATGTTGCCGGGGGCGGTGATTATGCCAATCCACTTGCCACGATATCATATGCCGTTGAGCAAGCCCAAGACGGGCACCGCGTGGTTTTGTTGCCGGGCGTCTACACCGGCGCAGGGAACCGGAATGTATACTTTGGCGGAAAGAGCCTTACGATTTCAGGGCTTCCGGGGCGTCGCGGAGATACCATCATGGATTGCGATCATGGTGGATATGCTTTTCAGGCGGATTCGGGAGAGGCCATTGTAATAAAAAACATAACAATACAAAATGGGACTCACGCGCAGGGCGGAGCGATCTACGCCGATGTGGAATCGCTCTCTCTCTATTCCTGCACCTTTACCGGCAATCAGGCTGACCAGGCCGGCGGAGCAATATATGTTTCCATGGGCCAACTTAAGGTTGAAGATTGCATATTCGATGGAAATCAGGCGCTGGATAATGGAAACGGCGGGGGAGATGTCGGGGGCGGGGCCGTATTTACCTGTGATGCTGCAATGTTTATCAGCTGTCGATTCACGGAAAACGTTTCACCGGCGAAAGGCGGAGCCCTCTATGGGTTCCCCTCATGTGCCAGTCTCCGTGTTGAGGCTTGTGACTTTGAGGGGAATCAGGGGTGGGGGGGGGGGGGGGGGG
>SABN01000182.1 GCA_009928955.1 Opitutia bacterium
CGCCGGCATGGCGGTAGCCGCGGATGAGGGCGTCGGCGGCGGGGGCGGGAGAAATGCCGCGGACTTGGGTCAGGAAGTGGAAGACGGCTTCGACGAGGGCGGGCAGGGGCACGCCGTGTTCGTGCGGGAAGCGCGGGGCCATCCAATCGGAGAAAGCGAGGAAGGCATCGAAAATGGAAGGCGCGTCTTTCCAGATCAACGGCGCGGCGGCGAGGAAGCGGTTGGAGCTGACGATGGCGTCCCAGTAGTGCGCGAAGCGCGTGGTGCGGGCGAGGTGCTCGGCGGGCCACTCTTGGGTGGAGAGGATTTCGTAGGGCGGCGCGGGATTGTAGCGCATGGTGAAGGCATCATCGTGGCGGGCGATGGGCGCGCCGGGGAGTTTTTTCAGGATGCCGAGTTGGATTTCGTGGGGGGCGAGGGCGACGAGGCGGTCGAAGCCGGCGGCGAAGCTCTCGGGGGTTTCGCCGGGGAGTCCCGCGATGAGGTCGGTATGGAGAAAGGCGTGGGTGTGGGCGCGCAGGAAGCGGAGGTTGTCGGCGGCGCGTTCCAGATTCTGCGGGCGGCGGATGGTGTCGAGGACGGAGGGGGTGAAGGATTGGATGCCGACTTCGAGCTGGAGGGTGCGGGGGGGGAAGCGTGCGAGGATTTCGCGCAGCTCGGCGGGGAAGCGGTCGGGGAGCATTTCGAAGTGGAGGAAGAGTCCGGGGTGGGCGGAGAGGCGTTCGAGAAAAAACGCAAGGATTTCGATGGCGCGGGGGATGGCGAGGTTGAACGAGCGGTCGCAGAACTTGAACTGCCGCGCGCCGCGCGCGAGGAGCTGGTCGAACGCGGCGAGAAGCGCGGGCAGGGGAAAGAAGCGGACGTGCGGATCGTTGGCGGAGACGCAGTAGTCGCAGCGCATGGCGCAGCCGCGGGAGGATTCGACGTAGAGCAGGCGGTGGGCGAGATCGGAGTCGGTGTACTCGTCGTAGGGGAGTTTGAGGGAGGCGAGATCGGGAGGAGGGGAGAGGAGGGAACCACGGATGGACGCGGATGGACACGGATGGGGAGGAAGGGAAGAGAGGAGATTGCGGCAGAGGGCGGGGAAGGCGAGGTCGGCTTCGCCGAAGAGGAGGAAGTCGGCCAAAGACTCAAACGGGCAACACGGCGGTTGCCCCTCCAGGATTTTTGGAGGGTCGGGCTCCGTCCCGGCCGGGCTGCATGGGTCGGTGATTTCGGGGCCGCCGAGGATGATTTTGGTTTGCGGAGATTGATGGCGGAGGAGCGGGAGGAGTTCGGCGATGCGGGTGGCGTTCCAGATGTAGACGCCGAGGGCGAGGATTTTCGGGGCGCGCGCGACCATGGCCTCGGCGATTTCGGCGGCGGACTGCTGGATCGTGAATTCGGCGAGTTCGGTTTGGCTGCGCAGGTCGCCTATGTTGGCCAGCAAACACCGCGCGCCCATGGAAGCGTGGCTGTGCCGCGCGTTGATGGCGGCGATCAGGATGGGCGCACAATCGGACATGATCGAACGGGAGGCCAGTCGGGGGGCAGGGGGCAGGCGAGGTCGAGGGATTTGGCGGTGGCGGGGTGGGTGAGGATGATGCGGGCGGCGTGGAGCCAGTGGCGGGGGGGGAGGGGCCTGAGACCAGAGACTGGAGACTGGAGACTAGAGACTGGGGGAAGAATAGCGGAGCCGTAGAGGGCGTCGCCGGCGATGGGGTGGCCGGCGGCGGCGAGGTGGCAGCGGATCTGGTGGGTGACGCCGGTGAAGATGACGACGTCGAGGAGCGAGAATTCCTTCCCGGTCTGGATGGGCGACCAGGCCGTGACGGCGTCGAAGCGGTCGCTGGCCTTCACCTTGTCGAGATGGCGCACGACGGCCATTGTGCAGGGGCTGCGCGTTTGGTGGGTGAGCGGGGCGTCGAGGCGTCCGGGGGAATCGACGCGGCCGTGGACGAGGGCGGTGTAGTGTTTTTTGACGGTGAAACGGCGGAACTGCGCGCGGAGGGCGGCGTAGGCGGCGGGGGTTTTGGCGGCGAGGACGAGGCCGGAGGTCTGCGTGTCGAGCCGGTGCAGCAAGGCGGGGAAGAGACGGTCGTCGCCGATGCTGGCGAGTTCAGGAAAGCGGGCGACGAGGGCGTTGGCGAGGGTGTCGGTCTCGGTGGCGCGCAGGGGATGGGTGGGCTGACCGGCGGGCTTGTCGAGGGCGAGGAGGGCGGCGTCTTCGTAGAGGACGTTCAGCGGGAGATCGGAGTTGGGCCGGAGGCGGAGGTCATCGGGCTCAGGGATGTCGCGGCAGTCGAGGACGTCGCCGGCGGAGAGCTTGGCGCCCTTGGGGCTGCGGGATCCGTTGCGGGTGATGGCGCCGGCGGCGATGAGTTCCTGGACGGTGGTGCGGTCGAGCCAGGGGTAGGTGCTGAGCAGGTGGCGGTCGAGGCGGGTGCCGGTGCCGGAAATGGCGTGTTGTTCGTGGGCGATCATAAAGAAGGTTTGGAGCGATGGAATGATGGAATAGTGGAATGTTGGGGAGGCCGACGCATTTCATCGATCCAATATTCCATCATTCCCTTTCTCTCAGCAGGTGGGCGAGGGTTTCGCGGGCGGCGGCGAGGCCGGCGGCGGCGGTGACGCAATGCAGGCTGCCCATGGGGGGGCGGAGGCGGCCGCGGACGTAGAAGTCGGCGGCGGGGTCGACGGCTTCGGCGGGGGCGGCGGGGGGCTCGGTGGAGAAGATGCAGCGGATGCCGGGGCCGGCGCCGCGGCGGTGGAGGCGCTTGCGGAGGAGGCGGGCGAGGGGACAGGTGTGGGAGTCAAAAAGGTCGGCGGCGACGAAGCGGGTGGGGTCGAGCTTGCGGGCGGCGCCGAGGCAGGTGAGGATGAAGGGGACGTCGGCGCGCTGGGCGGCGAGGAGGAGCTCGGTCTTGGGGTTGAGGGAATCGATGGCGTCGATCAGGACGTCGCAGGGAGTTTGGGCGAAGAGGCGCGGGGCGGAGTCGGCGTCGAGGAAGAGGGAGAGGGGGGTGATGTCGGCGTCGGGGTTGATGTCGCGCAGGAAGCGCGCGGCGACGTCGGCCTTGGGTTGGCGAAGGGTGGAGTGGAAGGCGAAGGGGTGGCGGTTGAGGTTGGAGGCGCGGAGTTCGTCGAAGTCGACGAGGGTCAGGTGGCCGACGGCGGAGCGGGCGAGGGATTCGACGGCGGCGGCGCCGACGGCGCCGAGGCCGGCGATGACGACGCGGGCTTGGGCGAGGCGGGGGAGGGC
>SABN01000183.1 GCA_009928955.1 Opitutia bacterium
CCTACACCCTCTCCGACGCCGCCGACGCGTTGGTGGAAGGCCCGACCCCGGCCCTGACGTCCGGCTACACCCGGCAGCGCATCCATGCCACCAACGATGCCACGGCGTCGGGGAGCTGGACTTCCGCCACGACGGCTTCGGCCACGCCCGGCAGCGGCGGCGTCGGCAACGGCACCGCGGGGCTCGTCATCAACGAGTACGCCGACGCCGGCGCCTACGCCAACGAGTTCATCGAGCTCTTCTACGACGGCGTGGCCGGGTCCCAGCCCGCGCAGGCGCCGTCCATTGCCGTTGCGGGCGGCACCAACCAGAGCGTCTTGTCCGGCGGCACCCTCACGTTCACCGTGACGGCCACCGATCCGGAAGACAACGACGTCATGCTGGTCGCCGATTCCAAGCCGGCGGGCTCGACGTTCACGGACGTGGACGGCGCGTCGCCGCAAGCCAGCACCTTCAGCTGGACGCCGGCGACGCCCGGCAACTACGAAGCCGTCTTCGTGGCGGCCGACCTGGCGGACGGCATGGAAACCACCCAGCGCGTGGCCATCGCCGTCCTGTCGTCCGTCGGCGCCGCGCCGACGATCGCCGTTTCCGGCGGCACCAATCAATCCGCCACCGTGAGCAACCTGCTGACCTTCACCGTCACCGCCACCGATCCGGAAGACAACGACGTCATCCTGGTCGACAACGCCAAGCCGGCGGGGGCCACCTTTGACGGCGCGATGGGGGCCTCCCCGCAGTCCTGCGTGTTCTCCTGGACGCCCACGGCCGCCGGCAACTACGAGGCCGTGTTCGTGGCGGCCGACTCCTACGACGGCGCCGAATCCACCCAGCGCGTGGCGATCGCCGTTACGGCGCCGGGTAGCGGCGGCGGCATGGAGACCTTCGCCAACTACTCCAATTCGGGTTCTTCCTACGTCACGAATACCTTCACGGGCCAGGATGGCTCCACCTGGACCGTCGGCAAGGCCCGCGGCGACATCCCGATCAACGGCGCGGCGCCGACCATCCGCAACCAGGCGGACGCCTACATCCGTTCGGGCACGATCGCGGGCGGCGTGGGCACGCTGTCCTTCAAGTACCGGAAGCCGTTCAGCGATTCGACGATGGGCAACCAGGTCTACGTCATCGGCCAGGACAGCACCTATACCGGCACCGTGACGGCGGTTCCCGCGACCACCAACGAAGTGCTCACGTTCACGGCGACCGGCGTGAACGTCGCCGGGAATTTCGTCCTGGTCATCAGCAATACCACCTCCACGGCGCGCATGACCGTGGACGACGTCGAATGGACGGGCTATGCCTCCGGCGGCGGGACCGATCCCTACGAGGAATGGGTGGCCGACCAGGGCGAGGATCCGGAAACGCCTGAATTCGTTCCGGAAGGAGACGCGGACGGCGACGGAAGGACGAACTACGAGGAATACATGGCCGACACCGATCCGGGCGATTCCAATGTCGCGTTCGAGGTCTCGGGCGACTATGCCAACGGCACGCTCAACGTGGAATTTCCCGCCAGTCCGAACCGCTACTACCAGTTGGAGTACCGAACCAACCTGATGAGCGGCGAGAACGTCGTCTCCAATTTGGGTTGGGGTGGCACCGGCACCTTCGCGACCAACATCCCTCCCGAGTGGTACGGCACCATCCGCGTGCGGCTGACGGCGCCGTAGGCGAATCTTCCATTTGATTCGCAACCGATTGCGCGGCATGAAAATGCCGCGCAATCTGTTTTGGGGTCCGGTGCGCCTGTGGAAGCCTGGGCAGAATGGAACCCAGCATCGGACCTTTTTCGATTTTATGCTCCTGAAGGGCCGGTCGAGGTTTTGCCAGAGGCCGACAGGGTCGTCCGAAAAAGATCGCATCATTCGCTTCCATGAAGCTCTAAACGCCCCGGCCGGGGGGGGGGCGACAGGAATCTATAATTTAGGTTTTATGCAACAAATGCCGGTGCAGACCCTTTTCGGCATGCTTCGTCATTATTTATGAAATAGATGGCCTGAAACGTCCTGCTTTCAGGAAATTCCCTGTTTTCCTGTTGAAATTCTTCGGTTTTTGCCGGCTTGTTTTCGTCTGTTGAGCCCCTGATCGCCGGCTCGCCCGTGGCGGCCCTCCGTCGCGGGGTCAGAAAGACGCATAAGGCCAAGAATCGTTCAAAATCCGCCGTTTTCAACTTGCAAGACGCAATCGCAGGCGTAACATGACCCTAATAATCCAATCGGTGTGTATTCACGCTGGCAACAACGGAAAATGGCAGAACACGATGGAATCGTTTTGCTTGCCCAAGAGGGAAGCCCGCGTTGCCGGAATCGCAAGATTCGCTTCGATCGGACGGAGGTCAATATGACGGGAAGCCTGAGAGGCTGTCTGGCGGCCTTGATTTGTTGCGTCGGTGCGTCGACCGGTGCCGCGGCCGCGGTGTCCCTGCCGTACGAAAACGCCCGAACGAACGCGGTGGACTGGACGACGCTGCCCGGTTGGACGGGGAACGTCACCAATTCGACGGCCGGCGGATCCGCCCGGTTCGATGCCGCCGGCCGGACGTTGACGCTGGCGCTGGACGGCGCGCCGACGACGTTGTCCTTCACGCTGCGGGGCTACTCGAATTCCGTCGGGACGGCTCCCGCCAGTTTCATCGTGGAACAGTCGGGGGGAGGCGAGGTTTGGAATTCCACGTTGGTGGCGGATATCAGCGAAGAATCCCTGTCGCTGGCCACGATGCCGTTCGGGCCGTTCCCGCTGGAGAGTTCGACCCGTTACATCCGCTTCACCTACGTGGACTTTTATGCGTACGACGTTGGGCTGAACAACGTGGCGGTGGACGGCGGTCCGGCCGAACCGCGCGTGGTGTTCACGGATCGCAAGGATGGGTTCATCGTGGCGCAGGGCGCGGAGAACGAAATCATTTCGGCCGCGGTGATCAATGGGGGCGGGTATTGGTTCGGCTTTCCTGCGCTGGGAACGGAGCCGTGGGAGAGCGACAACAACGGCACCTTCAAGACGGAATCGCCCCGGGACGTATATTACATCAACACGTCCGCAACGGGAGCATTTCATGCGGTCGCCAACGGGTTCACGGACAATACGGATGATCTCCTCGTGGCCGGCACGATTCATTTTTCAGTGGCGCCGGCGCATGCCCTGGACCTTCAGGTCGGCGCCAACGGCACGGCCACGGTGCAGGTGAACGACCGGGCGGCGACCAACGCGCCGGTGGGGGCCTTGGTGACGGTCTTG
>SABN01000184.1 GCA_009928955.1 Opitutia bacterium
CCTCTTGTTCGTCGTTTGCACATGGATGACGCCCTCCCCGCGCTCCGGAGAACCCCGATGACCCCCCCGCCGCCGGCCAAACGCCCGCGCCGATGGATCTGGCATCCCCTCGCGTTCGCCCTGTCCCCCATCGTCGCGCTGTATGCGGCCAATGCCGATCTCGTGGCCGTTGCGGACATCGGACGGTCCGCCGCGATGGCCCTGGCCGTCGCCGGAATCCTGTGGGCGCTGCTGGCCGCCCTGACGCGCAGCGCCGAGAAGGCCGCGCTGCTGGCGAGCGTGGCGCTGTTCGCCTTCTTTTTCTGGGGACACTTCGTCCATCAGTTCATCTCCTCCGCCCAGGTGTTCAACAAGACCCCCTATTTCATCGCCTATTTCTCCTTCTTCCTCTTGCTCGACTTCGCCCTCCTCTTCCTGCGGTCGCTGCGCGCGCCGACCCGGTTCTTCCACGTGTGCGGCGGCCTCCTCCTCGCGTTCCCGCTCCTGTCCCTGGCCCTGCGGGGCCTCGCCGCCGGCCCCTCGAATTCCGCCGGGCGGACGGCGAACGGAGCGGCGGAATGGGCGGCGGCGGACGCGGCCGATTTTCCCCGGCGCGACGTGTTCGTCCTGCTGCTGGACGGCTATCCCCGGGCGGACGTGCTGCGCGACGATTACTTTTTCGACAACACCCCGTTCCTGGACGCGTTGCGGGCGCGGGGATTCCATGTGGTCGAGAACAGCCACGCCAATTATCCCAAGACGCTCTGGTCCCTGGGCGCGACCTTGAACGGCGCGCACCTCCGCGATTTGATCGAGATGGACGACCCCGATTCCCGCGACCTGCGGCCGCTCCTCGACCTGGTGAAGAACAACCGCGTGTTCCGGTTTTTCGCCCGCCACGGGTTTTCCCTGTACGCCTTCGAAACCGGGTTCGACGTGGCGGAGATGCGCGGCAGCGTGCACCATTTCCTGTCGCCCCGCAGCTGGGGCAACGAATTCGATTCGCTGGTCCTGCAACTGACGCCGGTCCCGGCCCTGGCCCAGCGGATCTCCGGAAACGCCCCGCTGTTCGACAAGCACCGCAAGCGGGTGCGGTTCACGTTCAACACCTTGAAGGCGATGCCGGAACACCCGGCGGAAACGCCCCGGTTCGTCTGGGCCCACGTGATCCTCCCCCACGATCCCATCGTGTTCGGAGCCGGCGGCGAACCCCGCCAGATCCAGGAGCGCTTCGTGTGGGGCGATGCGCCGCCCGCCCATCTCCCGTGGCCCGATTACGCCGCCCAGTACGCCGCCCAGCTGGGCTATCTGAATGGCCTGGTCCTCGAGGCCTTGGACTCCATTTTGCAAACCACCCGGCCGGAACCCCTCATCGTCGTCTTTTCCGACCACGGCCCCCACAACCTGCTCCACCAGGATTGCGGCTCGCATTTCAAAAACCTGTGCGCCATCCGTGTCCCCGCGGAGATCCCCTGGACGCCCGTCGACCATCTGGATCTGGTGAATCTGTTCCCGTTCCTCCTCAACGCCCTCGGCGCGTCCGAAAAGCCGATTCCCTTGGCCGAGGAATCCCGGCGCTATCGGGTCGACTGGGACCGACCCTATCAACTGAACCCGTGCGAAAGCCCCTGACCGCCCTCTCCGCCCCGTCTTTTTCTTCTGTTGCTCCGGCCCCGCCCCTTGGGATAGAATCCGCCGTTCCATGAATGGATGGATTTCCGCCGGCGCGGAGATCCGCCGCAGCGGAGAGGAAGGATCGCATGAGCCAAATCAAACTGGGCCTGCCCAAAGGCAGCCTGCAGGAAAGCACGTTCGCGTTGATGAAGAAGGCCGGCTGGAACTTCAAGGTCGGCTCCCGGTCCTACATGCCGTCGGTGGACGATCCCGACATCGCCGCGCGCCTCATCCGCCCCCAGGAAATCGCCCGCTACGTCGAGCTCGGGCTCCTGGATGCCGGCCTCACCGGCTACGACTGGATCTATGAAAACGGCGCCGACGTCGTCGAAGTCGCCGAACTGTGCTATTCCAAGGCGACGAGCAATCCCGTCCGCTGGGTGGTCGCCGTGCCCAATGATTCGCCCATCCAAGGCGTGAAGGACCTCCAAGGCAAGCGCATCGCCACCGAGGCGGTCGGCCTCACCACCCGCTATCTCGCCGAGCATGGCGTGACGGCCGAGGTCGAATTCTCCTGGGGCGCCACCGAAGTCAAGGCCCCCGAGCTGGTCGACGCCATCGTCGAGCTGACCGAGACCGGCTCCTCCCTGCGCGCCAACCAGCTGCGCATCGTCGACACCGTCCTGACCTCCACCACCCGCCTCATCGCTAACAAAGCGGCCTGGGCCGACGCCGGCAAGCGCGCCAAGATCGACCAGCTCGCCCTCCTGCTGAGCGGCGCCCTGAACGCCGAGAGCAAGGTGCTGCTCAAGATGAACGCCCAGAAGGGCGATGTCGCCGCCATCTGCCGCGCGCTGCCGGCCTTGCACGCGCCCACGGTCAATCCGCTCGGCGACCCGAGCTGGGTCGCCATCGAGACCGTCGTCGCCGAAACCATCGTCCGCGAAATCATCCCGCAGCTCAAGGCCGCCGGCGCCTCCGGCATTATTGAACTTGCTTTGAACAAGGTTGTGCCGTAAAACCGTCCGTCATTGTTTTATCAGAAGGAGAGAAGAATGGGTTCCGTCAAAAAGAAACGCCGCTTGAAGATGGCCAAGCACAAACGCCGTAAACGTCTGCGCGCGGACCGTCACAAGAAGAAGTAAGGGGAGCCCGCCCGGCGATCGGGCGCGCCATGCGCAGCTCACACCAGTGGCGGCTTGCGCTCGGCCTCGTCTTCTTCGGCGTCGCGGCCGGGTGCCGCTCGCTGCCGAGCCCTTCGCCCTTGTTGGACGGAGGGCTTGTTTCGTCCTCCGCCCTCCCGCCCGACCGGGAGCGGATCGCGCAAGCCCATGCCTTCTATTCGACCGGCATCCACCACGAGCTGGCCGACGAATACGACCTGGCCTACGCGTCCTACCGCCGCGCCGCCGAGCTCGATCCCGGCAACGAGCGCCTCGTCTTGCGCATGGCCTCCACCCTCGTCCTGCAGCGCAAGACCGAAGAGGCCCTGCGCCTCGTCGAAGAATTCCTGGCGCGCGCCCCCCTCTCCGAAAACGCGTTGGGGTGGCTCGCCACCTTCTACGGCAGCACCGGCGACTCGGATCGCGTCCTCCAGCTCTTCCGCCAGATGACCCGCCAGTTCCCGGA
>SABN01000185.1 GCA_009928955.1 Opitutia bacterium
ACATGGGAGGGGGCGGGAAACCTCAATATCCAATATTCATCATCCAATGTCCAATGTTCAAGTCAAGAAAGGAGGGAGAGGGCGGCGGCGAGCGGCACGATCTTGCCCTCCAGCGAGGGCAGGGCGAGCAGTTCGGCGAGCGTCGAGGCGCGGGCGACGTCGAACCGGCCGATCTTCGTGCGGCGCAGCTGGGCCAGGTGCGCGCCGACGCCGAGGGCCTGGCCGATGTCGTGCGCGAGGGTGCGGACATAGGTGCCCTTGGTGCATTCGACGACGAAGCGGGCATCGGGTGGGGTGAAATCGAGGAGGTCGAACCGATAGACATGGATGAGCTTGGGCGGGCGCTCGACGGTCTCCCCCTTGCGCGCGAGCTTGTAGAGCGGCACGCCCTTGATCTTGATGGCGGAGACCATGGGCGGCATCTGCATCTGGTCGCCGAGGCGCGCGTTCATCTGTTCGGCGACCTGTTCCGCGGTGATGGCCGCGGCGTCCCGTTCGGCGACGATCTGGCCATCGGCATCCTGCGAATCGGTTTCGACGCCGAGGCGGAGGACGCCCTCATAGGTCTTGTCGTGGCCCATGACGCGCTCGGAGATCTTGGTGCCCTTGCCCAGGAGGAGGATGAGCAGTCCGGTGGCCATGGGATCGAGCGTGCCGCCGTGGCCGACCTTCGGGATGCGGAAGTGATGGCGGAGTTTGGCGACGATGTCGTGCGAGGTGGGTCCGGAGGGCTTGTCCACGAGCAACAGGCCGTCGTTCGGGCCGAGGGCGGAAAAAGAGGGATTGGCCATGTCGCGGGGCTCAGGCGTTCGGGGGGCGGGGGTCGGCCCCGTCTTCGTCGCCGGGGGATTCGGGGTCCCGCTTCACTTCGCCGGACGCTTCCATTTGGTTGAGCAACTGGAGGATCTGGTCGCCCTGCTCGACGGAGTGGTCGAGGACGAAATGGATCTGGGGCGTGTAGCGCAGGACGATGTTGTCGTGGATGGCCTTTTGGAACTCGACGCGGTGGCGCTTCAGGATGACGAGCATGCGCTCCTGTTCGGCGGGCTCGCCGCGGATGGAGACGAGGACGCGGCACGTGCGCAGGTCCACCGAGGTGATCGCATGCGTGAAGGTGACGGCCGCGGTGTCGAAGTCCGGCCGGCTCACGACGCGGTAGAGCTGGACGCCCAGCTCGCGGCGGATGAGTTCGTTGACGCGCGTGATTCGGTCGGCTTTCATGGCGGGGCCTGTCGGGGCCGCCCGGGAGCGGATCACAGCTCCTGGGCGACCTTTTCGATTTCGTAGGATTCGATGAGGTCGCCCTCGGCGAAGTTGGCGAAGCGGTCGAGCACGATGCCGCACTCCTGGCCTTCGCGGACTTCGGACGCCTCGTTCTGGAAGCGGCGCAGGGTCTGGATCTTGCCCTCGTAGAGCACCTCGTCCTTGCGCTTGACCCGGGCGCGGCCCTTGAGGGTGACCTTGCCCTTCATGCACATGCAGCCGGCCACCTTGCCGCGCTTGCCCATGTCGAAGATCTGCCGGACCGCGGCATGGCCGTTGATGTGTTCCTTGAGGATGGGGTCCAGCATGCCCGTCATCAGGTTCTTCACGTCGTCGAGCATCTCGTAGATGATCGAATACAGCCGGATTTCGACGCCCATGCGCTTGGCTTCGGCGCCCGTGCCGGCGTCCTTGCCGACATGGAAGCCGAGGATGACGGCCTTCGAGGCGGAGGCCAGCAGCACGTCGTTGACGGTGATGTTGCCCGCGCCGGTGCCGATGATGGCCAGTTCGACCTTCTCGCTCTTGATGCCCTCCAGGGAGCCGCGGATGGCCTCCAGGGAGCCGAGCACGTCGGTTTTGAGGATGAGGTTGAGGGTGCTCTTGTCGCTGCCCGCCTTCTCCTGCAGCAGTTCGTCCAGGGTGAGGGGCACGAGGGGATCGGCCTCGCCGGCCAGGTCCTGCAGGCGCTGGGCGGCGGCCCGCTCTTCGGCGATCTGGCGGGCCTCGCGGTCGTTCTTGTAGACATGGAATTCGCTGCCGGGCGCCGGCACGCTGGTCAGGCCGAGGATCTTGACGGCGGCGGAGGGGCCCGCGGTGCGGACCTTGTTGCCTTGGTCGTTGATCAGGGCCTTGACGCGGCCCCAGGTGGAACCGGAGACGACCGCGTCGTTGAGCTGGAGGGTGCCGTTGGTGATCAGCACGTTGGCGGTGGGGCCCATGCCGGCCTCGAGGCGCGATTCGATCACGTAGCCCTGCGCCTTGCGGCGGGGATTCGCCCTCAGTTCAAGGACGTCCGCCTGCAGCAGGATCATCTCGAGCAGGTGGTCCATGCCTGCGCCGGTGGTGGCGCTGACGGCGCAGCAGATGAGGTCGCCGCCCCAGTCTTCGGGGGCCAGGCCCATTTGCTGGAGCTGCCGCTTCACGCGGTCGGGGTTGGCGGAGCGCAGATCGCACTTGTTGACGGCGATGATCATGGCGACCTTGGCGGCCTGCGCGTGCTGGATGGCCTCCTTGGTCTGCGGCATGATGCCGTCGTCGGCGGCGATGACGATGACGGCGATGTCGGTGAGGTTGGCGCCGCGCGCGCGCATGGCGGTGAAGGCTTCGTGGCCGGGGGTGTCCAGGAAGGTGATGAGGCGGCCTTGGTGCTCGACCTGGTACGCGCCGATGTGCTGCGTGATGCCGCCGTCTTCGCCGGCGGCGACGTGCGCCTTGCGGATGAAGTCCAGCAGCGAGGTTTTGCCGTGGTCGACGTGGCCCATGAAGGTGACCACGGGCGGGCGCGGCAGCAGGTCGTCCTGCGCATCGGCCGCGCCTTCCGGCTTGGGCTCCGGCTTGGCCGGCTGGGGCGGGGGCGCGGCCTTCTTCTCGTGTTCGAGGACGAAGCCGAATTTCTCGGCGACCTTCTCGGCGGTCTTGAACTCGATCTTCATGCCGATGGAGGCGAAGATGTTCAGGCGCATCAGTTCGGTGATGAGCACGTTGGGCTTGACGCCGAGCATTTCGGCGAATTCCTTGACGACCACATGGCCCTTGATGGCGAGGATCTTGGCCACCTGCAAGACGAACTTCTCTATGTTCTTTGGCGGCGTCTTCCGTGCAAGCATTGCGAGACGTGCGGTCTTCGAAGCAAATATATCGTTCAGATCAAAGAGCTCGAGTACTGGACCCTTTGGCTCTTTCATCTGTGGTGGGAAAACGGCTGGCGTCGAAGGAGGA
>SABN01000067.1 GCA_009928955.1 Opitutia bacterium
GGGCAAGGCCGGCCGCAAGCGCTGGAAGGGCATCCGCCCGACCGTGCGCGGCGTGGCGATGAACCCGGTGGACCATCCGATGGGCGGCGGCGAAGGCCGCAGCTCGGGCGGCGGGCATCCGGTGACGCCGTGGGGCCAGCTGACGAAGGGCAAGCGGACGCGCAGCAAGCGCAAGCCGTCGGGCAAGTTCATTGTGCAACGCAGAAAGAAGTAGGGTCATGACGCGCTCAATCAAAAAAGGTCCGTATGTGGAAGCCCACCTGATGAAGAAGGTGGCGGCGCTGGCCGCCAGCGGGGCGAAGCGTCCGATCAAGACCTGGTCGCGCCGAAGCATGATCCTGCCGGAGTTCGTGGGCCAGACCTTTTCGGTCCACAACGGCAAGGTGTTCACGAGCGTGTTCGTGACGGAAAACATGGTGGGGCACCGGTTGGGCGAGTTTTCGCCCACGCGCACGTTCCGCAAGCATGGCGCCGCGACGGACAAGACCATCGCGTTGAAGTAAGAGATTTTGGATGATGGGCTTCCGGCGTGGATTGCGGCTCCTGTGGGCCGTTCCGGTGGTGGGAGCCGCAGTCGCGGCGGGCTGGTTCTTCGGTTCGCAGCGGTGGGAAGAGCGTTCTTTGATGGAAGGGCCGGCGTCCGCGCCGGCACGTCTTGAAAAGGGGCCCGGGATCGAACCCGCGCCCCCGGTTGAGGCGGAGACGGCCGAGCCTTCGGTGCAGTCCGCGTGGGATGAGGTGACGAACACCATCCGCGTGGGCGGGCACGCAGCAGCGGCCGTGGGAGGCGCGGCGGATGGCCACAACGACGAGTTGCTGGACCTGTTGACGGGCGAGTCCCGTTTGGTGACGGCCCGTCTGGCGAAGGAGATCGCCGGGTTGCGGAGCGACCTGGAGGACCGGAGCCGGCGGATCCGGAAGCTGAGCGAGGCGCTGGCCGAGGCGCAGTCCGCGCTGGATGTGAACGAAGCGCGGCGGGCGCAGGCGGCCGGTTCCGCGGCGGAAACGCCGGTGGATGCGCCGATCGAGGCGAGGATCGCGGATGCGAACGCGGATCTCGGCTTGGTGATCCTGGACCAAGGGGCCCGGCAAGGCGTGCGGTACGGGCTGCCGCTGACGGTCATGCGAGACCGGCGGCGGGTGGCGCGGATCCGGGTCGTGGATGTGAGAGAGAGAGTCGCCGGCGCGGCGGTCGAGGAGACCGCGCGGGGCGACTACCCCCAAACAGGGGACCGGGCGGTGCTGATTCGGCCGGAAGGTCCCTGAGGAACGAGACATGGAAATCAAAGCAGTATCGAAATATGTGCGGATGACGCCGACGAAGGCGCGGGACCTGACGCGGGCCATCACGGGCAAGAGCGTGGGCGAGGCGCTGCAGGTGGTGGAGTTGAACAAGCGCAAGGCCGCGGTGTGCATCGGCAAGACGCTGAAGTCGGCGATCGCCAACGCGGAGAACAACGCGGAGCTGTCGGCCGACAAGCTGTACGTGGCGTCGGCGGTGATCGAGAACGGTCCGACGATCCCCCGGTATTGGCCGCGGGCGCGCGGGTCGGCTTCCCCGATCCGCAAGAAGATGAGCCACATCCGCGTGACGTTGACGGACGAGAAGCCGTCGCAGAAGTAGCAAGCCGGGTTTAGAGAGAACAAGGAGGCGCATTTTGGGCCAAAAAGTCAATCCGATCGGGTTCCGCACGGCGGTCCACAAGCAGTGGAAGAGCCGCTGGTTCGCGGAGAGAAAAGAATTCGGCGACCTGCTGAACGAGGATCTGGTGATCCGCGACATGGTCCGCGCCAAGCTGAAGGACGCGGCGGTGGCCGACATCATCATCGAGCGGTATGCGCAGCGCGCCCGCGTATCGGTCTACACGGCCCGTCCGGGCGTGGTCATCGGCCGCAAGGGCGAGGGCATCGACAAGCTCCGCGAGGAGCTCAGCGCGAAGACCGGCAAGGAAATCTACGTGGAGATCAAGGAAGTGCGCAATCCGGATGCGAACGCGCAGCTGGTGGCGGAGAACATCGCGCTGCAGCTGGAGCGCCGGGTGGCCTTCCGCCGCGCGATGAAGCGCGCGCTGCAGCTGGCGATGGACATGGGCGCCTTGGGCATCCGCGTCCAGGCCTGCGGCCGCCTCGGCGGCGCGGAGCTGGCCCGCGTGGAGCACTACATGGTCGGCAAGGTGCCGCTGCAGACGCTGCGCGCGGACGTGCAGTATGGATTCGCCGAAGCCAACACGATGGCCGGCAAGGTCGGCGTGAAGTGCTGGATCTGCCAGAAGCCCGAAGCGGCGGCCGCGGCCCCGAGCAAGGAGAAATCGTATGCCCCTTATGCCTAAACGGGTGAAGTACCGCCAGAGCCAGCGCGGATCGCGCAAAGGCATGGCGATGTCCGGCAACGCGATCGCGTTCGGCGAATACGGCCTGCGCGCGATGGAGCGCGCGTGGATCACCAACATCCAGATCGAGGCCTGCCGCGTGGCGATGAACCGCGAGATGAAGCGCAAGGGCAAGCTGTGGATCCGCATCTTCCCGGACAAATCCTATTCGAAGAAGCCGCTCGAAGTGCGCATGGGCAAGGGCAAGGGCGCGATCGAAGGCTGGGTCGCCGTGGTCCGTCCCGGGCGCATCCTGTTCGAGATGGATGGCGTGAGCGAGCCGCAGGCGGTGGAATGTCTCCGCTTGGCGGCCACGAAACTGCCGATCCGCACGGTGTTCGTGCGGCGCGGGGTCACCCTGTAAGAGGAGAGCGACCGATGAAGGCAAGAGAAGTCCGGGATTTGTCGGCCGACGAGCAGGCGCAGAAGCTTGCCGAGGCCGAGAAGGAATTGTTCAACCTGCGCATCCAGAAGGCTGGCGGCCAGCTGGAGAAGCCCGACCGCATCCGGGCGGTCAAACGCGAGATCGCGCGCATCAAGACGGTCATGAACCAGGCGAAAGCCGCGAGGTAAGCGACATGGCGACAGAAACGAGGAATCCGCGCAAGGAGCGCGTGGGCGTCGTGGTGAGCGATGCGATGGACAAGACGGTGGTGGTGCAGGCCGAGCGCCGCATCGCCCATCCGGTCTACGGGAAGATCATGCGCCGCAGCAAGAAATTCTACGCGCACGACGAGCAGAACGAGGCCAAGAAGGGCGACAAGGTGGTCATCGCCGAGACGCGTCCGCTGAGCAAGACGAAGCGGTGGCGCCTGGTGGAGATCTCCATCCGCGCCGGTGGAAACGAGGTGCCGAAATGATCCAGATGGAGACCGAACTGCCGGTGGCGGATAACACCGGCGCCCGCCTGGCCAAGTGCATCAAGGTGCTGGGCCAAGGCAAGACGATCGCGCACATCGGGGACATCATCCGGGTGTCCATCCGCGAAGCGCAGCCGGTGGGCATGGTCAAGAAGGGCGAAGTGGCCCGGGCCCTGATCATCCGCACGGCCGCGCCGATCCACCGGCCGGACGGCTCGACGCTGTCGTTCGACCACAACGCGGTGATCCTGATCGACGATCAGAAGAACCCGCGCGGCAGCCGCATCTTCGGGCCCGTGGCCCGCGAGCTGCGCGAGCTGAACTACATGAAGGTCATCTCCCTGGCCCCCGAGGTGCTGTGATGAACAAGATCAAGCTGCATGTCCGCCGCGGCGACGTCGTCCGGGCGATTTCGGGCGCGGATGCCGACGGCAAGAAGACCGGCAAGGTCCTGAAGACGTATCCCGGGAAGGGGCGCGTGCTGGTGGAGGGGTTCAACTTCGTCAAGAAGCACATGCGCAAGTCGCAGGACAACCCCAACGGCGGCATCGTCACCAAGGAGGCGCCGCTGGCGGCCTCGAAGCTGGCGGTGGTGACGCGCGCCGCGAAGAAGACGGACAAGGAATAGGGCGGTACATCATGTCGATCCTGAAAGAAAAGTATCAGAAGGAAGTGGTGAAGGCGCTGAAGGCCACCGGGAGGTTCCCCTCCGCGATGGACGTTCCGCGGCTTTCGAAGGTGGTGGTCAACATGTCGGTCAATGCGCTGGTGGACCGCGACACCCTGAAGCTGGTGGCGGACGACCTCGCGAAGATCTCCGGGCAGCGCCCGACGATCCGGAAGGCGACGAAGAGCATCTCGAACTTCAAGCTGCGCGAGGGCATGGCCATCGGCGCGAAGGTGACGCTCCGCGGCGCCCGGATGTACGAGTTCCTCGAGCGGCTGATCCATGCGACGCTGCCGCGCATCCGCGACTTCCGCGGCGTTTCGCCGAAGGCGTTCGACGGGCGGGGGAACTACACGCTGGGCCTGAAGGAGCAGACGTTGTTCCCCGAGATCGAGTCGGACAAGGTCAAGCGGGTCCAGGGCATGGACATCACGATCGTGACCACCGCGAAGAACAATGCGGACGCCAAGGAGCTGATGAAGCTGCTGGGCATCCCGTTCGCCAATTCGTAAGTCGGAAAGAGAGGAAGACCTTGGCTAAGATATCATGGATGGTGAAGGCGTCGCGCGAACCGAAGTTCGCCGTGCGCGGATATTGCCGGTGCCGGCGCTGCGGACGTTCCCGCGCCTACATCCGGAAGTTCCAACTGTGCCGTATTTGCTTCCGCGAACTGGCGTCCGAGGGGAAGATCCCGGGCGTCGTGAAAGCCAGCTGGTAGGACGGAGAAAGAAACGATGAGCTGTTCTGATCCCATCGCGGACATGCTGACGTGCATCCGCAACGCAAGCAAGGCCGGCCTGCCGGCCACCGAGATGAGCCATTCCCGCCTGAAAGCGGAAGTGGCCCGCATCTTGAAGAAGGAAGGTTACATCGCCGATGTGGCCGAGGGCGACGACGAGGGCAAGAAGCGCTTGCGCGTGGTCCTGAAGTATGACTACAACGAGAAACCCATCATCCAGCAGCTGCGCCGCGTGAGCAAGCCGGGGCTGCGCCGCTACGTGGCGGCCGCCGACATCCCGCGCGTGCGGGGAGGCTTGGGCACGTCGGTGCTGAGCACCAGCCGGGGGCTCATGAGCGACCGCGAGGCCCGCGCGGCCCATGTGGGCGGCGAAGTGATCTGCCAGGTCTGGTAACCGGAGGCGAGGAACAACATGTCGAGAATTGGAAAACAACCGGTGGTCTTGCCGGCGGGAGTCTCCGCGAGTTTGGCCGACGGGGTCGCGACCCTGAAGGGTCCCAAGGGCGAGCTGTCGTTGAAGATCCCCGGGACGGTTGCGCTGGCCCAGGAGGGTTCCGCGCTGAACGTCGTCCGCAAGGGCGATGACAAGCAAAGCCGCGCGGACCACGGAACGATCCGCGCGCTGCTGCAGAACATGGTCGCGGGCGTGAAGGACGGCTACAGCCGCGATCTGGAGATCCAGGGCGTGGGATTCCGCGCTTCCATCGCCGGCAAGCAGCTGACGATGAGCGTGGGCTACTCCCACCCGGTGGAATACACGGTGCCGGACGGCATCACGGTGGCGGTGACCGACGGCGTGCAGCTGAAGGTCAGCGGCATCGACAAGCAACTGGTGGGACAGGTGAGCGCGCGCATCCGCGCCTTCCGTCCGCCCGAGCCCTACAAGGGCAAGGGCGTCCGGTACAAGGACGAACGCGTGCGCCGGAAAGCGGGCAAGACGGTGGCCTAATCATGAAAGTCAAGAATCTGAACGATTATCGAGTCCGCCGGCATTTGCGCCTGCGCCAGAAGCTGCAGGGCACGGCGGAGCGTCCGCGCATGAGCGTGTTCGTCTCCAACCAGCATCTCTATGTGCAGTTCATCGACGACGGCGCGGCCAAGACGCTGGCGGCGGTGTCGACGCTGGATGCCGGCCTGAAAGGCCAGAAGCTGAACGTCGCCACGGCGAAGCAGCTCGGCGCGCTGGCCGCCCAGGCCGCGCAGGAAAAGGGCATCGCGGCGGTCGTGTTCGACCGCGGCGGATTCGCCTATCGCGGCCGCTTGCAGGCGCTGGCGGATGCCGCGCGCGCAGGCGGACTGAAATTCTAAGCCTCCCAACCCAGGCATGAGGAAAACCGGATGATGAAACGCGAATTCAAGAAGAACGACGATCAAAAAAGCCCTGGCGAAGCGACCGAACGGGTCGTGGCGGTGAACCGCTGCGCCAAGGTCGTGAAAGGCGGGCGGCGCTTCAGCTTTTCCGCCCTCGTGGTGGTGGGCGACCGCAACGGGCAGGTCGGTTTCGCGCTGGGCAAGGCCCGCGAGAACGCCGACGCCATCCGCAAGGCCACCGAAATGGCGCGCCGCAACATGATCCGCGTGACGATGAACGAACGGACCCTGCCCCACGAGGTGATGGGCCGCTGCGGCGCCTCGCGCGTCATGCTCAAGCCCGCCTCCAAGGGGACGGGCGTGATCGCGGGCGGCGGCGCCCGGGCCGTGCTGGATCTCGCCGGAGTCCGGGACGTGCTGGCCAAGTCGCTGGGCGCCACCAGCGCGCTCAATGTCGTCAAGGCCACCATGAACGGCCTGATGCAGCTGCGCTCCCGCGAGGAGACCGCGGCGCTCCACCAGTAGAACCGAAAGAGCAGGCAACCCATGAATTTGCATACGCTGAAAAACACCCGCGGCGCCAAGAAAAGCCGCATGCGCGTGGGCCGGGGCGAATCCTCCGGCAAGGGGCGGACTTCCGGCAAGGGCAACAAAGGCCAGATGAGCCGCACCGGCCACAAGCACAAGCCGCTCTTCGAAGGCGGCCAGATGAAGCTGATCCGCCGGGTCCCCAAGCGGGGATTCACGAGCATGAACCGCGTGGAATACGCGGCGCTGAACATCGGCGAGATTTCGGAGCTCTTGACGGGCGACATCACCCCCGAGGCGCTGGTGAAGGCCGGCCGCGTCGGCGCCAAGAGCCTGATCAAGATCCTGAGCGGCGGCGAAATCGCCGGGGCGCGGACCGTCAAGGCCCATGCCTTCAGCGCGGCGGCCAAGGCCAAGATCGAACAGGCCGGCGGGACCTGCGAAGTGATTTCCCGAGCGACCTGAACCGAAAGGGGCCCCGATGCTCTCTGCTTTCACCAACAGTCTGAAGATTCCCGAGCTGCGGCAGCGCATCTTTTTCACCGTCGCGCTGATCTTCGTGTGTCGCTTGGTCTCCGTGATCCCGACCCCCGGCGTGGATGCGGCGATGTTGCGGACCATCATGGACCGGATGGCGGCGGCGGGGGGGGACATCGGCTTCATGGGGATGCTGGATCTGTTCAGCGGCGGCGCGCTGACGCAGGCGGCGATCGGCGCGCTGGGCATCATGCCCAGCATCAGCGCCTCGATCATCCTGCAACTGCTCACGGCGGTGGTGCCGTCGTTGGAGAAGCTGGCGCGCGAGGGCGATGCCGGCCGCCAGCAGATCATCCAATATGGCCGGTATCTGACCGTGGCCCTTTGCATCCTGCAGGGCTATGCGATGGCGTCCGTGCTGCTGCGTCCGGCGGCGATGGGCCTGCAGGTGATGGAAGGCGAGGTCGTGGTGACGATGGCCCGGTGGCCCTTCCTCCTGCTGACGATCCTGACGATGACCACGGGCACGATGATGCTGATGTGGCTGGGCGAGCAGATCACCGCGCGCGGCATCGGCAACGGCATTTCGCTGATCATCACGATCAGCATCGTGAGCCGCCTGCCCGGCGCGATCGCGCAGGCGGGAAACATGTTCAAGGACGGCTCGGCCAACGTCTTCATGCTGGTGGCGATGCTGGTCCTGGTGTTCCTGGTGATCGGCGGGGTGATCGCGGTGACGCAGGCGCAGCGGAAGATCCCGGTGCAATACGCCAAGCGCGTGGTGGGCCGCAAGACCTACGGCGGGCAGAGCACCTACATGCCGCTGCGCGTGAACTACTCGGGCGTGATGCCCATCATCTTCGCGCAGGCCATCCTGATGTTCCCCGAGCGCATCCTGATGATGGTGCCCGTCGACGCGGTCAAGGCCTTCGCGCAGGTGCATCTGCGCTACGGCGGGCCGGTCTACATCACGCTGTATTCGCTGATGATCCTGTTCTTCTCCTATTTCTGGGTCGCGACGCAGTTCCATCCGGTGCAGATCGCCGACGACCTGAAGAAGTACGGCGGCTACGTGCCCGGCATCCGGCCCGGCAAGCCGACGGCGGAATTCCTCGACCGGGTGATGACGCGGATCACGCTGGCGGGGGCGGTGTTCCTGACGGGCATCGCGGTGCTGCCGATGATCCTGGCCAGTTCGTTCCACATTCCGGGGATGGTGGCGCAGTTCTTCGGCGGCACGAGCTTGCTGATCATCGTGGGCGTCATGCTCGACACGATGCGCCAGGTGGAGTCGCATCTGGTCACCCGCCACTACGACGGCTTCCTCCGCAAGGGCCATCTGCGCGGCCGCCGCTGAGCCGCAGGGAAAAGGGAAGGAACGCATGAAAGCCATCATTCTGCTGGGCGCGCCGGGCGCGGGCAAGGGCACGTTGGCCGAAGGCGTCCGAAGCGCCACCGCCTATCTCCACGTCTCCACGGGCGATATGCTGCGCGCGGCGATCAAGGCCGGCAGCCCGACGGGGCTGGAGGCGAAGGCCTACATGGAGAAGGGCGAACTGGTGCCCGACGGCGTGATCATGCGGATCGTGGGCGAGCGGCTGGCGCAGGGCCAGCCTTCGGACCAATACATGTTCGACGGCTTTCCCCGCACGTCCGAGCAGGCGCGCCAGCTCGACGAGACGCTGGCGAAGCTGGGCGCGGCGGTCAACCAGGTCTTTTTGCTCGAGGTTCCCACGCCGGTGATCGTCAGCCGCCTCAGCGGCCGGCGGATCTGCAAGGGCTGCGGGGCGGTCTACCACGTGACGAACATCCCCTCCAAGGTGGACGGCGTGTGCGACCAATGCGGCGGGGCGCTCTACCAGCGGCCCGACGACAGCGAGGCGACCGTGCTGAACCGGCTGGAGGTCTACCGGCGGCAGACGGCGAGCCTCATCGATTTCTACGAGAAGAAAGGCATCCTCATCCGCATCAACGCCGGGACGAGCCCCCAGGCGGCCACCGCGGAGCTGATGTCCAAGCTGGCTTGAGCTGGCCCGGCCGATGATTCCCCTCAAGACGCCGGAGGAGTTGAAGCGCATGCGCGTCGCGTGCCGCCTCTCCGCCGAGCTCTTGGCGGAAGTGGCGGCGCAGGTCCGTTCCGGGGTGACCACGGGCGAACTCGATGCGTTCGCCGCGGAACGGATGCGGGCGCTCGGCGTCCAGAGCGCGTTCTTTGGATATGGCGGTTTTCCCGGGCACACGTGCATCTCCCTGAACGAGGAGGTGGTGCACGGGATCCCGGGCCCGCGCGTGATCAACGCAGGCGACCTCGTCAGCGTGGATCTGGGCGTGACGGCCGAAGGGTTCATCGGCGACAACGCCACGACGGTGCGCGTGGGCGCGGTGGACGCGGAGGCGGAGCGCCTGTGCGCGGCGTGCGAGGCCTCGTTGGCGGCGGGCATCGGCGCGGCGCGCGCCGGAGCGCGGCTGAGCGACATCGGCCATGCGGTGCAGATGGTCGCCGAGGCGGCCGGATTTTCGGTGGTGCGGGATTTTTGCGGACATGGCGTGGGCCGGAAGCTGCACGAGGACCCCCAGGTGCCCAACTTCGGGCATCCCGGGAAAGGGCCGGTGCTGAAGCCGGGGATGACGTTGGCCATCGAGCCGATGATCAACCAAGGCACGTGGAAGGTGGAGGTGCAGTCCAATGGCTGGACGGTGAAGACCCTCGACCGCCAGCGGTCCGCCCACTTCGAGCACACGGTGCTGGTGGTGGAGTCGGGCCCCGCGGAAATCCTGACGTGCGCGGAAAAGAAATAATTGTGCTGGACGCGGAGTTGACGGGTGTGATAAACATCCGGGCTTTCCGTGCCAGATTAGGGAACGGATATGAGTTTACGGCGTTCGTTCCGCGGGAGAAGCGGCCCGCGTCCGGATGGGTTTGTCTTCCGGGCGCCCGCGTGCGCGTGGCGATGTCGCCGTTCGACATGTCGCGCGGAGAAATTGTGGAAGTCTTGAAGACAGAGGCGGAGAATGAAAGTAAGAACATCGGTTAAACGGATTTGCGAGCGCTGCAAGATCGTGCGTCGCAAGGGCGTGGTGCGGGTCATCTGCACCGATCTGCGACACAAGCAGCGCCAAGGATAAGGTCAGGAGAAGAAGAACCATGCCCAGAGTGATTGGCGTCGATATCCCGGGAAAGAAACGCGTCGAGTACGCGTTGCGATACATTTACGGCGTGGGCCCGACCCGCGCGAAGGAATTGGTGGAGCGGCTGAAGATCAGCCCGGCCAAGAAGGCCGACGAGCTGACGGGCGAAGAAATCGCCGCCCTGTCGAAGCTGCTCCAGGAAGACTATGTGGTGGAAGGCGACCTGCGCCGCGAGGTGTCGGGAAACATCCGCCGCCTGATCGCCGTGAACTGCTACCGGGGCATCCGGCACCGCAAGGGCCTGCCGGTCCGCGGCCAACGCACCAGCACCAACGCGCGCACCCGCAAGGGGCCGCGCAAGACCGTCGGCGCCGTCCGCGGCAAGGAAGCCCGCTCGGCCGTCAAGGGTTCCGCGCCCGCTCCCGCCCCCGCCAGCAAGTAGAGGATTGAGACATGGCAGAAGAAATCAAAGATGAAGTGAAGGCGCCCGCCGCGCCCGCCGCCGAGGCCGCGCCTGCGGCCGCCGATGCCTCCGCCGCCGAAGGGGAGGCGAAGGCCGTCCGCCGCCGCGCCAAGGGCGCGAAGAACGTCCCCGTGGGCGTCGTGCACATCCTGGCCTCTTTCAACAACACGACCGTGAGCATCAGCGATCCCCGCGGCAACGTGATCTCGTGGAGCAGCGGAGGCCGGTGCGGCTTCAAGGGGTCGCGCAAGAGCACCGCCTATGCCGGCACCATCGTTTCCCAAGAGGCCTGCAAAGTCGCCTTGGGCTACGGCCTGTATGAGGTCGAGATCCTGGTGCAGGGGCCCGGTTCGGGCCGCGAGTCCGCCATCCGGGCCGTCCAGGCCGCCGGGTTGCAGATCTCGGGCATCAAGGACATCACGCCGATCGCGCACAACGGATGCCGCGCCCGCAAGGCCCGCCGCGTCTAGCCATTTCAATAGAGGAAGGAAGAACCCATGGGCAGATACATTGGACCGGCTTGCAAGCGTTGCCGTCGGCAGGGAATGAAGCTTTTTCTGAAGGGCGACCGTTGTTACATGGCCAAGTGCCCGATCGAGCAGGGGCATTCCATTCCGGGCGTGCACGGCGGTCGCCGTCCGCGTCTGAAGGACTATGGCATCCAGCTGCAGGAGAAGCAGCGGCTCCGCAACATGTACGGCATGCAAGAGGGGCAGTTCCGGCTGTTCTTCCAGCGCGCCCTGCGCGCCCGCGGCGTCACCGGCGAAATGCTGCTGCAGGCGCTGGAGATGCGGCTGGACAACATCGTCTATCGCATGGGGCTGGCCCCTTCGCGCCGCGCCGCCCGCCAGTTCGTGCGCCACGGCCACATCCGCGTCAACGGCATCAAGGTCAACATCCCGTCCTACAAGGTGAAGCCCGGCGAGACGATCCAGGCGCGCGACCTCAAGCGCAGCCGGGATTACTCCAAGGCGCATCTGGATGCCGCCGAAAGCCGCGGCTGGCCCGTCTGGCTGAGCGTCGACAAGGCCGAGTTCAAGGCGGTCGTCGACCACGTGCCCACCCGCGAGGAAATCGCGCCGGTGGTCAACGAGCAGTTGATCGTCGAGCTGTATTCGAAGTAACCCCGATCCCGAACCCCCGCCATATGCTCCGGCCAACGCCCGGGGCTGGAAGGAAAAACACATGAGTACCCGCCTCAATCGGTTTGAGATGCCCAAATTCGTCGCCAAGGACGAAGCCACGGCGACGCCGACCTACGCCCAGTTCACCGCCGAGCCCTTCGAGGCCGGCTACGGCCGCACCATCGGCAATTCCCTGCGCCGCGTGCTGCTGTCCTCGCTGGAGGGCGCCGCGATCGCCTCCGTGCGCATCCAGGGCGCGGAACACGAGTTCTGCCATCTGAAAGGCTGCGTCGAGGACGTCACCGACATCGTGCTGAACCTCAAGAAGGTCCTGCTGAAGATGTACACCCGCACGCCCAAGATGCTGCGCATCAAGGTCAAGGGCCCGGGCGACGTCACCGCCGGCGACATCCAGCTCGACGCCTCCGTCGAAGTGCTCAATCCCGACCAGCACATTTGCACGCTGGACACCGATGGCGCGTTCGACGCGGAAGTCGAGGTCAAGATCGGCCGCGGCTATTGTCCCGCCGAATGGAACAAGAAGCCCGACCAGGAAATCGGCCTGATCCCCATCGATGCGCTGTTCTCCCCCGTCCGCCGCGTCAAGTACGCCATCGAGAACACCCGCGTGGGCCGCCGGACCGATTATGACAAGCTCCTGCTCGAGGTGTGGACCGACGGGCGCATCAGTCCCGACGAGGCGCTGACGCTTTCCGCCGCGATCCTGCGCCACCATCTGGACGTGTTTGTCAATTTCGACAAGGACATCGTCGAGTTCCAGGAGAACGAGAAGACCGTCGATCCCGCCCGCGAGGAGCTCGCCAAGAAGCTGTCGATCAGCGTCAACGAGATCGAGCTGAGCGTGCGCGCGGCCAATTGCCTCAACAACGCCAACATCACCACCGTCGGGGAACTGGCGCAGAAGACCGAGGCCGAGATGCTCAAGTACCGCAACTTCGGCAAGAAGTCGCTGAACGAGATCAAGCAGAAGCTTTCGGAGATGGCCCTTTCGCTGGGCATGGCCTTCGACGCCGACCTGCTGAAGACCGCCAAGCCCGAAGAATAATCGAGACAGGAGTCCTCCCATGCGTCATCGCAAGCTTACCGTCAAACTGGGCCGCACCTCTTCGCAGCGCGAAGCGCTGTTCGCGAACATGGTCAGCAACCTCATCCTCGCCAAGCGCATCAAGACGACGCTGGCCAAGGCCCGCGCCACCAAGCGCCTCGCCGACAAGATGGTCACCGTGGGCAAGAAAAACAACTTGGCGGCCCGCCGCCATGCGCTTTCCCTGCTCAAGCAGGAAGGGGCGGTCGCGGAGCTCTTCAGCGCCGTCGCCCCGGCCATGAAGGACCGCCAGGGCGGCTACACCCGCATGGTCAAGCTCGGCAAGCGCATGAGCGACAGCAGCGAAATGTGCATTCTGGAGTGGGTGGATTTCGTGCCCAAGGCCAAGAAGGCCAAGAAGCCCGCAGCCGAGGCTCCGAAGGACGCCAAGGCCGAGAAGAAGACCGGGAAGAAGGCGGAGAAGCCCGTCCAGAAGCCGGCCGCCAAGAAGGCCAAGAAGGACGAAGAGAAGAAGTAGTTCTTTTCTTCCAGCCTCGCGCAAAACGGCATCCGGAGACGGATGCCGTTTTGTTTTTGCCCGCGAAGAGAAATCGCCCGCTGCGCGCGATCCGGGCTGGCCGGCCGATCACTTCTTGTCGTTCAAGGTGTCGGCGAAATGGGAGAGGAAGAATTTCTTTTCTCCCGTCCACCAGCCCGGTTCGGGCTTGGAGAGCATGGGGCGCATGCAGGTGGCCATCTGAAGCGTCACCAGCATCAGGATCAGAAACCACAGCTTGATGCCGGCCCGGCGCTGGAAGAGGGGATGGACGCCCAGCTTGTCGACGTAGCGCGAGGCGAACCCGACGGCGACGAGCCAGATCAGGAACGCGAGCATGGCCACGAAGGAGAGGCTTTCGGTCGAGACGGCGAAGAGCCAGGCGACGGGGGCGAGGCCGACGAGGATGAGGCCGACCATGGCGAAGCAGGAACAGCCCAGCACGAAGGTCTGCGCGAGGGAGAGGGGCGCGCCGGCCACGCAGGTGAAGACATAGAGGCTGGGGAAGCAGAGCAGGAGGGAGCAGAGCGCCACCAGCGGGACCTTGGCCATGTCCATGGCGGCGACGGTCCAGCCGCCGAACAGGCCCACGGCCAGGCCGAAGACGACATGGCAGGCGAGGGCCACCAGCAGCAGCGCGAGCGACGCGCGCAGGAGGTTCCGCTGGCCGGCGATCAGGCCGGAAATCCGCAGCGGGTTCTTGAGCAGGGTGGCGGCGATGTTGCGGGTCTCGGGCGCCGCCGGGTCCGGCGGGACGGGCGGCGGGGTGGATCCGGGCGTGGCGTTGGTCTGGGGGGGGGGCATGGCGGTTCTCCTATTTTCCTCCCGTCAGCAAGAACGGGAGCACTTCGGTGAAGACGAACTCGTAGAAATTGCGGTCGAGCGCGTCGGGGCGGAGGAATTCGATGGGGAAAAAGGGGCTGCCGATGAAGGGGCGGAGGATCCAGGACAGCTGGCAGCCGACGAAGGCGAAGGCGGCGAGCCAGGCGAAGAAAAGGGAGGTGGCGGGGCATCTCGGGCGCACGATGCGGCGCAGGCCCTGCAAGAGGGCGGCGTTGCCGCCGACGCCGGCGAGGGCGAGGATGAAGATGTGGGTCATCAGGATCGTGTTGTGGGCGATCTGCAATTCGGTGTGCGTGCCGGAATAGGAAACGCCGGAGAGCAGGAAGAAGAGCGAGACCGGGACGAGGGCGAGCAGGATCCAGCAACCGATGGTCATGGCGGCGAAGACGGTGAAGACGGAGGATTTGAAGGAGAGGCCGGAGCCCAGGAAGCTGGCGATCATCCAGTTGAAGATGGCGACGAGCGCGGTGGTGCCGAGGAAGAGGGCGGGCAGTTTGGCCGCCACATAGAGAGAAAGGAGGGGAGACCGCCATCCGGCGAGAACCGCGCCATACAGCGCGCAGGCCAAGCAGACGAACAAGACGAGGCCGAGGATTTCCTTCCAGCGCAGGTCCTGCGCCTGCATCCGCTTCCAGAATGCATCGCGATCGGTCAGCAAGATGAAGGGCAGCGGGTTCATGCGCGGATTCCGTCGGGGGCGCGAGTCCTTTCTGGTTCCGGAGTCTAGGGCCGGCGGCCCGGAGGAGTCAAGGCGCAGCCGTGGCGGCGGAGGTCGGGACGAGGACGACGAGGGCCTGGGGGAGCAGGCGGATTTCGACATCGGGGCCGGCCTCGACGAGTTCGCCGTCCAATTGGATGGGGGCGGCGTTGCGGCGGCGCACATCCATGCTCCGGAAGCGTTGCGTGAACACCTGGGAGAGCTGGTCGACCGTTCCGTTGAAGAGGCTGCCGATGTTCACGAGCAGGAGCGGAAGATCCTGCCGAAGCACCACGACCATCTCCATGAGTCCGTCATCGGGGCGGGCCTGCGGCGCGATCTGCGCGCCGCCGCCGTATTGCGTCAGGTTGGCCACGGTGAAGATGACCGGATTGGGGAACGAGTGTTGCTCCCGGCCTGCGTCCAGATCGACTTCGAAGGGCTGGGCATCGTAGCCGATGAGTTCGGTGGCGGCGGCGAAGACGTAGGGGGCGATGCCGCGGAAGGGCAAGGCCTCGAATCCGCGAACGATCGCGGCGTCCCACGCCATGCTGCAGGTGACGAAGAAGGGGCGTCCGTTGGCGGTGCCGACGTCGATGGGGCAGCGCCGGGCGTCCCGCAGGGCTTGCACGGCCTCCTCGATGTCCAGCGGGATGCCGAAATGCCGGGCGAAGCCGTTGCCGCTGCCGGCGGGGATGACGCCGAGGGCGACGGAGGTGCCGACGAGCCCGGCGCCGATGCTGTTGACCATGCCGTCGCCGCCCGCGACGAGGATCGCATCGACGCCGTCTTGGATGGCGCGCTCGGTTTTCCGCTTTCCATCGGCGACGTCGTTGCTGAACTCGCAGGAAACGTCGATTTGTCCGCCGCCCCAGTGCTTTTCGAAGAGGTCTAAAAACGAGCCGAAGGACGCGCCCGTTCCCGATTTGGGGTTGACCAGCACGCGCACCTTGCGGAGATCGCCCGCCTGACGGCTTGATTTCATTGTGGTGGAATCCTACCACCATGCGCGGGAAAAATCATCCTTTCGCGGGGGTTTCGGACTCATACCGACCATGTGCGCTGGACCGGGCCGGACGGGACCGTGATTCGGGCTTATGACCCGTTGCATTATGCGAGGCTCTGCTGTACGGCGTCTTCCGAGGATTACCGGAAAATGATCGGGGCCGATGCCGTCAGTGAGGAATATATTGCCGCGGTCGATTATCCGCAGATCATTCATTGGGGTACAGACCTGTATATCCTCAACGAGGCCGTATTGCAGAATATCCTCCGGCGCAACCGGGAGGAGGGATACCGGCCTTATCTGTTCTCGACGTTTCGGGAATTTTTTGAC
>SABN01000186.1 GCA_009928955.1 Opitutia bacterium
GCTCCGCGATCCGCCTGAAGGACATCGCGACGCTCCGCCGGGGCTATCTGGATCCGCCCCGGAATTTCCTGCGCTACAACGGCAAGCCCTGCATCGGGCTGGGCATTTCCACGGTCAAGGGCGGCAACGTGGTCGTGATGGGCGAAGCCATCGACGCGCGCCTGCGGGAGCTGCGGGCCGAGACGCCCATCGGCATCGAATTCGGCGTGATTTCGCACCAGGCCGACAGCGTCAACCTCGCGGTCGGCGGCTTCCTCATCAACCTGATCGAGGCGGTCGTCATCGTGGTGGCGGTCCTGCTGCTGACGATGGGGATGCAGAGCGGGGTGCTGATCGGCGTGGTGCTGATGGTGACGGTGATGAGCACGGTGCTGGTCATGGAGAGCATGGGCATCCTGTTCGAGCGCATCAGCCTGGGGGCGTTCATCATCGCGCTGGGCATGCTGGTGGACAACGCCATCGTCATCACGGAAGGCGTGCTCATCGCCGCGCAGAAGGGGCAGGACAAGGTCAAGGCCGCGCTGGCCATCGTCAAGCAGACCCAGTGGCCGCTGCTGGGGGCGACGGCCGTGGCGATCCTCTCGTTCGCGCCGATCGGCGCCTCGCAGGACAGCACCGGCGAGTATTGCCGGTCGCTCTTCCTGGTGCTGCTGATCTCGCTGCTGCTGAGCTGGGTGCTGGCGATCACGCTGACGCCGCTGCTGGCCGCCACGTTCCTGAAGAAAAAGGGAACGGCGGCGGACGACAGCGATCCCTACGCGGGCAAGTTCTACCAAGGCTACCGCGCCTTCCTCATCGCGTGCATCCGCCACCGCTGGCTGTCGTCGGCGGTCCTGCTGGCGCTGCTGGTCGCGGCCGGCTACGGCTTCACGAAGGTGAAGCAGAACTTCTTCCCGGACTCCACCCGGCCCCAGTTCATGGTGCACGTGTGGATGCCGCAGGGCACGTCGATCCACGCGACCGACGCGCGGATCCGGCAGATCGGCGAACAGGTGCGCCAGCTCGAAGGCGTGAAGGGCGTCACCGAAATGACGGCCACCGGCGGCCTGCGGTTCCTGCTGACCTACAGCCCCGAGAACCCGGATTCCGCCTACGGCATCCTGCTGGTCGACGTCGAGGACTACCACTTGATCGACGGCCTGTCGGCGGAGATCACGGAGTACGCGCGCGCGGAGGTGCCCGACGCGCTGGTCTACGGGCAGCGCTTCGTCCTCGGCCCCGGCGACCCGCAGAAGATCCAGATGCGCATCCTGGGCCCCGACGCGGACGTGCTGCGGCGGTACGCCGACCGGGCCATCGCGATCCTGCGCGCGGATCCGCGCCTGGTCGAGATCCAGGCCGACTGGCGCAACCGCGTGGAATTGATCCGCCCCGTCGTGTCCGACGTGCGCGCCCGCAACTTGGGCGTGACGCGCGCGGAGGTCGCCGCCGCCGTCAAGGCGGCCACCGTCGGCGCGCCGATCGCCGCCTACAAGGAAGGCGACGAAAGCCTGCCGATCGTGCTGCGGGCGCCGGAGGCCGAGCGCGCCGATCCGGATTCGCTGCTGAGCGCGTGGTTCTGGAGCGCGCGCCTGAACCGGCCGATTCCGCTGGCGCAGGTCGTGGACGGGTTCGAGACCGCGTCGGAGGAAGCCCGCCTGCAGCGGCGCAACCGCACGCTGTGCCTCACCGTCAAGTGCAACACCTCCGGCGGCGAGATGGCGGCGACGGCGTTCAAGCGGCTGGCGCCGCAGCTGGCCGAAGCGATGGCTTCGCTGCCGGAAGGCTACCGCATGGAATGGGGCGGCGAGCACGAGAGCTCCTCCAACGCCAACGCCGGGCTGGCCGGCAAGATCCCCCCGGTGATCCTGATCATGATGCTGATCGTCGTCTCGCTCTTCAATTCGATCCGCCAGCCGGCGGTCATCTTCATGACCGTGCCGATGGTGCTGGTGGGGGTGACGGTCGGCCTGCTGGTGTTCGGCCAGCCCTTCGGGTTCATGGCGTTGCTCGGGATGCTGAGCCTGGTGGGCATGCAGATCAAGAACGCGATCGTGCTGATCGACGAGATCAACGCGCAGACCGCCGCGGGCGCGGATCCGTTCCACGCGGTGGTCAACGCCGGCGTGTCGCGCCTGCGCCCCGTGGCGCTGGCCGCGCTGACCACGGTGCTGGGCATGCTGCCGCTGGTCACCGACGCCTTCTACGCCGCGATGGCCGTCACCATCATGTGCGGGCTGTCGTTCGCCACCGTCCTGACCATGGTGGTGATCCCGGTCAACTACGCCATCGTCTACCGCATTCCCAACCCGCCGGACCACGCCTGAACCCGAGGAGCCCCGCCATGAATGTCCGCTGGATGGGAATGCTGCTGCTGCTGGCGCTGGGCGCGTCGTGCTCCACCACCTACCAGGCGCGCCACGCGCAGACCTCCGGGTTCCTCGGGGACTACTCCCAGCTCCGCAAGGGGCGGGGGCGGGAGCCGCTGCTGATCTACCGCAATCCGGCGGCGGACACCCGCGCCTACGACCGGATCCTGATCGATCCGATCACCGGCTACCTGGGCGCCGGCAGCCGCCTGAGCAAGCTCGCCAAGCCCGACCGGCAGGCCCTGCTGGACTATTTCCACGCCACGCTCCGGGAGCAGCTCGGCCAGGACTACGCGCTCGTGGACCGGCCCGGGCCCGGCGTGCTCCGCCTGCGCATCGCCCTGACCGACGCCCGGGGCACCAAGCCGGTCTTGGACACCCTCTCCACCGTCGTGCCCGTCGGACTGGCCATCAGCGCGCTGGAGCGCGCGGCGCTGGGCAAGACCCTGACCACCGGCTCCGTGCGCATCGAAGCGGAAGCCCTCGACGGCGAGACCGGCGTGCGCCTGGCGGCGCTGGTCGACGAACGGGTCGGCGCCAAGATCACGGGCCGCTTCGACAAGTGGAGCAAGTGGCAGGACGCCCGGGACGCGTTCGACTATTGGGCCGCGCGGCTGCGCGCCACCCTGGCAACCCGCCGCAACCAAAAACGCGCCCCCCAATCCGCCAACCCCGATCGCTCCTGAGGCGCTTCCCCCCGTCCCGGCGTCCGAGTTTTCCACAGTGTGGAAAAAAGTTTTCCATTGTGTGGAAAAATCTGTCGAGTCCTGGTTTCCGGTTGTCACTTTAGGTTGTTGTTTGTTTCATGGTTTTGCTCCCGCAAGGGAGCCCCTTTGACCCCCCCGG
>SABN01000187.1 GCA_009928955.1 Opitutia bacterium
GCCATTCCCCGCCCCCGCCGTCACCCCCAAATTTTCGCCCCCCCCGGGCGGATGGGCGCCCGCCCGGGCTGTTTCCATGGCGCGGAAACCTGGTTTCCATTGCGTGAAAACCCCGCCTTTTCCCCCCTTGCGCGGAAAACGATCGCTATCACTTATAATTATATGTGATAGTGACGGGACGGGAAGCGCGCGGGAGCGGGGGGCGCGTCATCGGCCGGGGGCCCTCGCCACGGCAAGGGCATAGGCGCCCGCGAGCACGGCGCGCGACCAGACCTGCACGCGGGTTTCGGGTTCCATCTGGAAGGCGACCGGCTCCAGCCGCGTGCGACGCACGATGCCGCCATCGGCCCAGCCGCATCCGAGGGCCTTCAGCAGCGCTTCTTTCCGGCTCCACAACGCGAAAAAAGCTTCGGTTCCGCCCGCGCGAACCCAGGCTTGCTCGCTTTCCGAGAACACGCGGCGCCCCAGCCGCTCGATGTCGGCCTTGCGCGCCGTCGATTCCAGATCCACGCCGATGGCCGCGCCGCGCGCGAGGACCGCGACCGCATAGGCGCCGGCATGCGACAGGTTGAAGCCCCATGCCGAGGCGGCGCCGGCCAGCAACGGCTTGCCGTTCGCGCCGGTTTCAAACTCCACGCGCGCCAGCCCCAGTTCGCGCGGCAGCCAGCAGGCCTTCAGCCATTCCGACGCCCCGGCGCGGGCCCGGGCCGAAGCATCCTCAAACCGCTCCGTCCGCCTCCTCGCGGCGACGGGCAGCCGGGGGGCCCAATCCGCGGCGTCCACCGCCACGGCGACCAGCCGGAACGGTTCGCCGGGCAACGCCCAATCCTGCACCGGAATGCCTTGCGCTGAGTTCATGGCGCCCATCCTGCCAAATCGCGCCGTCCGGATAAATCTAATTGTCATCAAACCGGTTTTGCGCGATGCTTCCCCCTACGATATGCGCGGCAAGCTGGTCATCCTGTCGTTGGCGATTCTCGCCACGCTCATCTTGGGCGGATGCAGCGTCTTCTTCCTCGGCGAGGAAAGCCGGGGCGATGGGCTCATCTATGGCCGGGTCGTCAAGATCGAAACCACCGCCTATTGCCCCTGCGGCAGCTGCTGCGGCTGGAAACTCGACCGGTCCGGCCGACCCGTGGTTGCCGCCGGCCGCGACCGCGGCAAGCCCAAGGCCGTCGGCATCACCGCCAGCGGCAAAAAGGCCCGCCCCGGCACCTTGGCCGCCGACACCCGCTACTACCCCATGGGCACCGTCATCTACATCCCCGGCTACGGCTATGGCGTGGTCGAGGACCGCGGCGGCGACATCAAAGGCCGCCACCGGCTCGATCTCTACTACAACACCCATAAAGAAGCCCGCAATTGGGGCCGCAAGAAGCTCGAAGCGGTCGTTTTCCCCAAGGGCACCCCCGCCATGCCCAAGAACGCCCCCCCGCCGCGCTGAGGTTCCCCTCCCCCGGGATCGCAATCGGCATCGGAAGCGGGTTCGGGTTCGCCCCCCCCTTTCGATTCCGATCGCGATTCCGACCCCGGTTCGGGATATTGAGGTTGACAGAATCCCCTCCTTTGCCTAGGGTTCACGCGTTTTTACCGCTCGGACACCCGTTCCGGCGGCCCGCCCTCCGGGGCCGGGAAACCGCATAAAAGGCAGGTGAGTTCCCCCATATGACAGAAGTGAAGATCAGGAAAGGCGAGTCCGTCGAAAAGGCCCTGCGCCGCCTGAAGAAAAAACTGGACCGAGAAGGCATCATGCGCGACATCCGCGCCAAGCGGCATTTCGAGAAGCCCAGCGAGAAGCGTCGCCGCAAGGCGGCCCGCGCCCGCATCAACGCCCGCCGCGCCACCCGCGAGGCCGCCTTGTAATCCACGGTCCTGAGAAGAACCACCGAGCCGGACGTCAAAACCCCGGCTCTTTTATTTTGTCCCCATCCATGCTATAGACCCCTCTCATCATGAAAATCCTCGTCATCAACGCCGGCAGTTCCTCCATCAAGTACCAGCTCATGGACCTCGTGGACGTCCATCGCTACACCCTCCTCGCCTCCGGCCTCGTCGAAAAGATCGGCGAACCCAAAGGCTGCGTCGTTCACAAGACCTATTCCGGCGGCCAGGAACACAAGCTCGTCGAGGAGGAACCCCTCCCCTCCCATCGCGAGGGCATGGCCCGCGTCGTCGCCCTCCTCACCGACCCCGCCAACGGCGTCATCCGCAACGCCTCCGAAATCGACGGCGTCGGCCACCGCGTCCTCAGCTGCGGCGAGGTCTACTCCGACACCGTCCGCGTCACCCCCAAGGTCAAGGCCACCATCCGCGAGTTCTTCCCCCTCGGCCCCCTCCACAACCCCCCCAACCTCATGGGCATCGAGGTCGCCGAAGAATTCTTCCCCGCCGCCCCCCAGATCGCCGTCTTCGACACCGCCTTCCACCAGACCATGCCCCCCAAGGCCTTCCTCTACGCCACCCCCTACGAGTGGTACGAGAAATACCGCCTCCGCAAATACGGCTTCCACGGCACCTCCCACAAATTCATCGCCCAGGAAACCGCCGAATTCCTCCGCCAGCCCCTCGCCCAGACCAGCCTCATCAGCATCCACCTCGGCAACGGCTGCTCCATGGCCGCCATCCACAACGGCAAATGCGTCGACACCACCATGGGCGTCACCCCCCTCGAAGGCCTCATGATGGGCACCCGCTCCGGCGACATCGACCCCGCCGCCCTCGAATACATCATGGGCCAGACCGGCCTGGACATCCACCAGATCACCACCGCCCTCAACAAGCAGTCCGGCCTCAAGGGCGTCTGCGGCGTCAACGACATGCGCGAGGTCGTCGAGGCCGCCGCCGCCGGCAACGCCCAGGCCGAAACCGCCCTCCAGATGTTTTGCTACCGCATCCAGAAGTACATCGGCGCCTACATGGCCGTCGTCCCCAACCTCGACGCCATCGTCTTCACCGCCGGCATCGGCCAGAACTCCGCCCCCGTGCGTGAGCGCATCTGCCGCGACCTCGCCCACCTCGGCCTCCGCATCGATCCCGTCCAGAACGCCGTGCGCTCCGACGCCCCGCGCGGAATCGAACAGGACGGCGCCCCCATCAAAATCCTCGTCCTCCCCACCAACGAGGAACTCCAGATCGCCCTCGAAACCAAGCAGATCATCGAGGCCTCCTAACCCCCCGCCCCCCTGCGGCGG
>SABN01000188.1 GCA_009928955.1 Opitutia bacterium
CTCTAGGAGATCATGATGACGCTGTATCCATCAACATCAAACCACTTTCAGACCGTTGAGAGATTCGGATATAGCCTAATTTTTTCGGCATCTCGTTAAAATCTGTGGGTAAGAATTGCCGTAACCGTTCACGGCGTCTCTTTGCTCGCGTTTCCGCCCGCCGCATGCGGAACCGCGTAGGATATGGCCCAAGCCAATCCAATCAATACGGAGTATAGTCTACCCCCCCCCGAAGCGCAAGCGAAAAAAAGATTCTTTTTGGACTGGACTCAGCGCGGCGTTTGCCGTACTGTTCGGGCATGGCAAGCGTCATGGTCATACAGGGGCGGAGGCTCGACGAGTCGGACATGGGGACGATTCGCGGCCTGCTGGACGCGCATCCCGAATGGAATCGCACGCGCCTGAGCCGGGAACTGTGCGCGCGTTGGGACTGGCGTAACGCGCAAGGCCGCCCAAAGGACATGGCGGCGCGCACGCTGCTGCTGAAACTGGAACGGGCGGGGCATCTGCGGCTGCCCGCGCGGCGCGCCCCTTCGCCCAACGGGCGGCGCAACCGGCTGGCCGAACCGGTCGCGCCTCCGGACGAGCCGATCCGCGGCGCGTTGCGCGACCTGCAGCCGCTGCAGGTGGGCGTCGCCGCTCCCGGCTCGGCCGATGCGCGCCTGTTCCATGGACTGCTGGCGCACGAGCACTACCTCGGACAGCGCAACACGGTCGGCGAGAATATCCGCTACCTCGTGCGGGACCGGCACGGACGCCCGGTGGCCTGTGTGCTGTTCGGTTCGGCGGCGTGGAAGTGCGCGGACCGCGACGCCTTCATCGGCTGGGACCGCCCCACGCGCGAACGCAACCTGCAGCGCCTGACGAACAACACGCGCTTCCTCATTCCGCCCTGGGTGCAAGTCCCGCATCTGGCCAGCCATGTGCTCGGCCTCATCGCCCGGCGCGTCCGCGCCGACTGGCAGGCGAAGTACGGGCATCCGGTGCATGCGCTGGAGACCTTCGTGGAACGCTCGCGGTTCAAGGGGACGTGCTACCGCGCGGCCAACTGGCGGCGGCTGGGGGAAACCCGCGGCCGCACCCGCAACGACCGGCACACGCGCATCCGCGTGCCGGTCAAGGACGTGTACCTGTATCCGCTGGCGGCGAACTTCAGGGAGGCGTTGCGTGACGATCACGTTTGATCAAGCGCTGGCCCTTTGCCGCAGCGATCCGGAGGCCGCCGCCCGGCTGATCTGCGATCTGTCCGCCAGAGTCGATGCGCAGCAGCGGCAGATCGACCTGCTGCTGCGCAAGGCGGACGATCTGGAGCGCAAGGTGGCTCAACTCTCGAAGAACTCCACCAACTCCAGCAAGCCCCCGTCCTCGGACATCACACGGCCCAAGCCGCAACAACGGCAGCGGGGGGAACGCAAGATCGGCGCGCAACCCGGCCATCCCCGGCACGAGCGCCCGGCCTTCCCGGAAGCGGACATCAAGACCTTCCACGACTACCGGCTCGACGCCTGTCCGGAGTGCGGCAACGCGGAGGTCACGTTCCTGGACGAGCCGCCGCGCGTACTTCAGCAGATGGAGATCGAGAAAGTCGTCGTCTTCAAGGAAGAGCACCGTTCCTATCCGGTCTGGTGCGAGCGCTGCCAAAAGATCCACTACCACCCCTTCCCCGAAGCCGTGGCCAGGGAGGGCCTGTTCAAGGAGCGGCTCACCGCGCTGGTCGCCTACATGAAGTCCGTCGATCACGCCTCTTTCTCCACGATCCGCAAGTTCGTGCGCGACGTGCTGGGTGAAAGCGTCTCCCGCGGCTACCTGCGCAAGGTCGTCGCGAAGGCCTCCGCCGCGCTCGACGCACCCTACGCCGAACTGCTCGGCCGGCTGCCTCTGGAGCAGGCGATCAACGTGGACGAGACGGGCCACAAGGACAACGGCGGGAAGTTCTGGACCTGGGTGTTCCGGGCCGAACTGTACGTGCTCTTCAAGATCGACAAGACCCGCGGCTCGAAGGTCCTGCTCGACGTGCTCGGCGAGGAATTCGACGGCGTGCTCGGCTGCGACTACTTCTCCGCCTACCACAAGTACATGAGCGACTTCAACATCACGGTGCAGTTCTGCATCGCCCACCTGATCCGCGACATCAAGTTCCTGACCGGGCTGCCCGACGCCGAAACGTGCGCCTATGGCCAGCGGTTGCTCGCGGCGGTCAAGGCGATGTTCAAGGTCATCCACCGCCGCGGCGAGACCGACCCGGCCGCCTTCCGGCGCGCGCTCGAACAGGCGCGCGACCGCATCCTTGAGGAGGCGCTGCGCGACGTGCCCTCCCGTCTGGACGCCAACGGCAAGGAACTCAAGCGCGAAGCCTTCAACATGGCCAAACGCTTCCGCGAAAACGGCAAGGCCTACTTCGAGTTCGTCACCACGCCCGGCATCGGCCCCACCAACAACCTGGCCGAGCAAGCCGTGCGCTTCGTGGTGATCGACCGGCGTATCACGCAAGGCACGCGCGGGCTCAAGGGCCGCGAGACCTGCGAACGGCTCTGGACCGTGGTCGGCACCTGCGCCATGCAGGGCCGGTCCGCCTTCGAGTTCATCCTCGCGGCGGTGCGGGCGCACTTCCGCAGCGAACCCGCGCCCTCCCTGTTGCCCGCCTTGGGCTGATGCGCCCGGCGCCCCCGCCGCAGGGACGCCGGGCTGATCGCATCGTTCGCGCGGAAAGACGGGATCGAGTAAGCGGGTCGAGTAAGCGTGCGAGTAAGTGTGGGGTTGAAGTGTTGCGACGAAGTGTGGATGCGGAGTGTCAGCGCTCTTAAGCGGACACTTAATCGCCTTCTTAACCGCCACCCTTAATCGGATACGCTTAACCGACGCACGTGATCGAGATTAAGCGGGACAGTCGTTCTCATTGAGGCGCACGGAAGCACCGACTTGCCTCGGGAACCCCGCGCCCCCCCGTGAACGGCTACGCCACTCCTTTGCTGTTGGCTGTACGCCGCCGGGGAGGGAGCCCGACGCACCGAGCCACAAAAGAACGTTAACGCAACCGGGATGAGAAAGCAAGCGGCCCCGGCGGGTCGTTTTCGCCCTCGTTTCGCCGGTGCGTCACGGAAGCGGGCGGCCCGCTCCACGCTGCTCTTTCCTTCGCTCACTCCCCGACGTCACTGACCCATTCCCGGCAACGGATTCGGCG
>SABN01000004.1 GCA_009928955.1 Opitutia bacterium
ATCTTTTCCGATGATCCCGTTTTTCGGACATCCGAGCCGAAGAATTCCTCTCGCAAAGCGCGCCAAGTTCGCCAAGAAGCTTCGGGCATTTCGAAGGCTTCTTTGCGCCCTCCGCGTTCTTGGCGAGAAAAATGGACCGGAACGGGCTCTCAGGACCGGATCTTTTCTGATGATCCCGTTTATGTGGCTCCTGCGGCGACCAAACGCAGGGGGGAGGCGGGTTTCGGAGGTTATTTTCGCTGATTCCGGGTGCCGCCGGGCCCGAGCGGCACTTTGCCGCCGCCGCCGGGGCGGTCGAACATGAACAGGGGGATCGCGTAGCCCGTCGTCAGGCCGCACAGCCCGCGCAGGATCTCCCGCCCCTTCGCGACCGTCGAGCGCAGGTGCGCCGTGCCGGCGGCCAGGTCGCCCTGGTGCAGGTAGTAGGGTTTCACGCCGATTTTCAGCAGTCCCTCGTTCAGCCGCCGCATCGTGTCCAGGTCGTCGTTGATGCCCCGCAGCAGGACCGTCTGGTTCATCAGCGGGATGCCCGCGTCGAGCAGGCGCGCGCAGGCCGCCGCGGCGCGCGGCGTCAGTTCGGACGGATGCGTGAAATGCAGGCTCATCCACAGCGGCCGGTGCTGCTTCAGCATCCGCGCCAGCGCGGGCGTGACCCGCTGCGGCAGCACCGCCGGAATCTTCGTCCCGATGCGGATCAGCTCGATGTGCGGAATCGCCCGCAGCGATTTCAGCAGCTTTTCCAGCCGCGCGTCGCCCAGCGTGAGCGGATCGCCGCCCGACACCAGCACGTCGCGGATCTCCGGCGTCCGCCGCAGCCAGGCGAGCGCCTGCGCATCATCGGGGTCCGTTCTTGTTTTGTCGCATGTTGATTTTCCCGCCGTGCGCGCGCGGGTGCAATAGCGGCAGAAGCACGCGCAATCGGCCGTCGCCAGCAGGAGCGCCTTGTGGGGATAGGACCGGATCAGGCCCGGCGCGACCGCGTGCGCGGCCTCGCCCAGCGGATCGCGCAACTCCCCTTTCCCGACGCGCGCCTCGCGCACATCGGGGATCAGCGTGCGCCGCAGCGGGCCGTCGGGGGCTTCCGCGGCCAGCAGCGACAGCGCGTAGGGCGTCGCGGCCAGCGGCATGCGCCAGGACGCCGGCGCGGCCAAGGCCCGGCGTTCCCGCGGAGAAAGCGGCAACACCCGCGCGAACTCCGCCGCCGTCCGCGCCCGGTGGCGCAGCTGCCAGCGCCAGTCGGCCCAGTCCGCCGCCGCCGCCGCCGGGAACCAGCGCTTCCGGAACGCCGCTTCGCGGCGCGCAAAGGCCTTGGATGGTGTTTCTTGGCTCATGAAGGGTCGAGATTGCCAAAATCCAGCCTTCAGGTAAACTCCTCCCTTGTGCAAGACAAACCGATATTCGACCACACGACCGCGCTGGAAGTCATTCCCGGCGCCACGCCCGACGCCACCACCGTCGTGGAGACCGGCTCCGCCTCGGAGCCGTCCATCCTGCGCGACCTCGCGCCCGGGTCCGCCCATTCGCCGGGGGCCGGCAGCCGCCAGCTCGCCGCCAACTACCGCGCCATCCTCGCCGCCCGCGCCATCTACTATCCCGTCGCCTACCGCTTCCCCCGCGAACTCGGCCGCGGCCGCCAAGGCATCGTGTTCCTCGGCCTGCGGCAAGGCGCCCGGGGCTGCGTCACCCGCCACGCCTTGAAGCTCTTCGACCCGGCCATCTACGGCAACGCCAAGAAATACTGGACCGACATGGGCCGCATCGCCGCCCAGACCTCCAAGCTCCAGCTCGTGAAGAACCCCGCCCTCGTCGCCCCCGAGATCTACGAGGAAAGCAACGGCATCGGCTACATCCAGATGGAGGTCGTCGACGGCATCTCCCTGCGCGACCTGCTCGACGGCACCCATCTGTCCCAGGCCCGCGCCCGCTCCACCGACGAGGAATGGCGGCGCTTCACCGACGTGATCTTCCGCCTCGAGAACGGCAAGATCATGATCCAGCCCGGCATCGCGCTCTACATCCTCCGCCAGGTGCTGCGCGGCCTCGAAACCCTGCACGAGATGGGCTTCATCCACTCCGACGTCAAGCCCGCCAACATCATGATCGACCGCCTCGGCTACGTGAAGCTGATCGACTACGGCCGCGCCATGCTGGCCAACGAGAAGATCACCATCCTGCTGGGCACGCCCGTCTACATGGCCCCGGAAGCCCACGCGGAGCGCGTCGCCCGCACCCATTCCGACATCTACAGCCTCGGCCTCGTCGGCCTCGAGATGCTCCGCGGCGAGCGCCTCTTCCCCGCCGAAAACCCGCTCTCCGAAGCCGAGTTGCTCCAGGCCAAGCGCGAGCTGCCCAACCGCCTCTACGACATGCTCCCCGACCACGTCCGCAAGAACGCCCAGTTCCTGATCCTGCTCCAGCGCTTCCTCGAGCCCAACCCCGCCGGACGCTTCGCCACCGCCGAGGAGGCCGAGGTCGGCAGCAACGGCCTCGCCATGCTCCACAAGCAGCTCACCCTCGCCGGCAAGGACACCGAATACGGCCGCGAACTCGAAAACTATCTCTCCAAAATCGTCAACCCCCTCGGGCCCGCCTAGCCCGCGCCAGAAACAGCCCGCCAGAAACAGCCCGCCGCCGTTTGCGCTTGAAAAAGCGCCTTGCTTGGCGGAAAGTCATGGGCTTTGAACCACCCGAACCAAGGGATATGACCATGGCATCCAAGAACCGCATCTCCGACATGGTGCTCAAAGGCCCCGAACGCGCCCCGCACCGCTCGCTCCTCTACGCCCTCGGCCTGTCCGCCGAGGAGATGAAGCGCCCGCTCATCGGCGTCGTTTCCTCCTTCAACGAGATCATCCCCGGCCACATCCACCTCGACAAGATCGCCGAGGCGGTCAAGACCGGCGTGCGCATCGCCGGCGGCACCCCCATCCTCGTGCCCGCCATCGGCGTGTGCGACGGCATCGCCATGGGCCACCCCGGCATGCGCTATTCGCTGCCGTCCCGCGAGCTCATCGCCGATTCCGTCGAGACCATGGCCCTGGCGCACTGCTTCGACGCCATGGTGCTGATCCCCAACTGCGACAAGATCATCCCCGGCATGCTCATGGCCGCCGCGCGCATCAACATCCCGGCCATCGTGGTCAGCGGCGGCCCCATGCTCGGGGGCGATCTCGACGGACGCCACCTCAGCCTCTCGAACGTCTTCGAAGCCGTCGGCGCCTGCAAGGCGGGCAAGATGGGCCAGAAGGAATTGACCGACTACGAAGAGACCGCCTGCCCCGGCTGCGGCTCGTGCTCGGGCATGTTCACCGCCAACAGCATGAATTGCCTGACCGAGGCCATCGGCATGGGCCTCCCCGGCAACGGCACCATTCCGGCCGTCGCCGCCGCGCGCACGCGCCTCGCCAAGCAGGCCGGCATGCAGATCATGAAGATTCTCGCCAAGAACCTGCGTCCGCGCGACATCTTGACGCCCGCCGCCTTCACCAACGCCCTGCGCGTGGACATGGCCCTGGGCTGCTCCACCAACAGCGTGCTGCATCTGACCGCCATCGCCCACGAGGCGGGCGTGCCCATGCCGCTCTCGCGCATCAACGAGATCAGCTCCACCACGCCGAACCTCTGCCACCTGAGCCCGGCCGGCCCCGATCTGATCCAGGACCTGCACCTCGCCGGCGGCGTCCCCGCCGTCATGAAGCAGCTGGCCGCGGCCAAGCTGCTGGACACGAAGCTGCCCACCGTCACCTGCAAGACCGTCGGCCAGAACATCGCCGGCGCGCTCAACCGCAATCCGAAGGTGCTGCGGCCGATCAACGACCCCTACAGCCCCACCGGCGGCCTCGCCATCCTCTTCGGCAACATCGCCCCCCGCGGCGGCGTCGTCAAGCGCTCGGCCGTCGCCCCGGAAATGCTCGTCAAGACCTGCACCGCGCGCGTCTTCGACAGCGAGGAAGCCGCCATCGCCGCCATCTACGGCCGCAAGATCAAGAAGGGCGACATCGTGGTCATCCGCTACGAAGGCCCCAAGGGCGGCCCCGGGATGCGCGAGATGCTCTCGCCCACCTCCGCCCTCGCGGGCATGGGCCTCGACAAGGAGGTCGCGCTCATCACCGACGGCCGCTTCAGCGGCGCCACGCGCGGCGCGGCCATCGGCCACGTCGCGCCGGAAGCCGCCGATGGCGGCCCCATCGCGCTGGTGAAGAACGGCGACCAGATCGCCGTCGACATCCCCGCCTACAAGATCAACCTGCTGGTCTCGCAGACGGAACTCAAGGCCCGGGCCGCCAAGCTCAAGCCCTTCAAGTCCACCGTCAAGACCGGCTGGCTCTCCCGCTACCAGCGCCTCGTCGGCCCCGCCGACATCGGCGCCGTCCTGCAATAAGGCGGGTTTGGAAATCAAGCGGAAGCGGCGCGGAAACTCCGCGCCGCTTCTTTCGTTATCGGTTTGAATCCCGCAACGCGGGGCGCCCTATTCGGGCTGCGCCGCCTGGGCGGCGCACTTCGCCGCGCAACCGGGCGAGCCTTTGTGCAAGCCGCACCCGGCGCATGTTTCCACGCCTTCCGCGCAACACTTCTCCGATCCGGCCACCTCGCCGCACTTCGCGCACCATTCCGCCGAAACGGCGGCCGTTGCCATGGCCGCGCTGCAACATTGGGCGAACGACCCGGAAGCCAAGACGAAACCGCTCACGATCACGAGGGCCACGATCCATTTTTCCTCGGTATTTCCTTTGGTTGGGTTGGAGCGTGGAAGAAACGAACCTCGGAATCCCGCTTGTCAACCCCGCCACTGGAGATTCCGCGCCGGCAAGCTTGCCCCCACTACCGGAATGCCTTAAGTTTGCATTGTTGCGGATACGGATTGGGTCGCATGCACTTCCTCGGCGAACACCATATTTTCATCTTTCTGCTTCAGCTGTTCGTGCTGTTGATCAGTGCGCGCGGCCTCGGCGAAGTGTTCCGCCGCTGGAAACAGCCCGCGCTCACCGCCGAACTGCTCGTGGGCATCGTGTTGGGTCCGACCATTCTTGGGCGCTTCCTGCCCGGCTTCCAGGCCGCTCTGTTCCCTCCCGACGCCATCCAGCAATCCATGCTCGAGACCGTCGCTTGGCTCGGCGTCCTCTTTCTCCTGCTGGACACCGGGCTGGAGATCGACTTTTCCATCGCTTGGCGCCAGCGCGGCAGCGCGCTGGCCATCGCCCTCTCCGACATCGTCGTGCCCATGGTCGTCGCCTTCCTTCCCGTGATGTTCCTGCCCGACCATTTCCTCGCCCATATCGACCGCCGCCTCATCTTCGGCCTGTTCATGGCCACCGTCATGACCATCAGCGCCATGCCCGTCTCCGCCCGCTGCCTTCACGACCTCAATCTCCTCAAGACCGACCTCGGCTTCCTCACCATGTCGGCCCTCGCCGTCAACGACATCATCGGGTGGGTCCTTTTCGCCATCATCCTCGGCATCTTCACGCAGGCCTCCGTCGCCATCGGCCCCATTCTCCTCGTTTTCGCCGGCACCCTCGGCTTTGCCATCCTCGTCCTGACCATCGGACGCCTGATCTCCACCCGGATCTTCGACGCCATGAAGGCGCGCGAGTTCCCCGAACCGGCCAGTTCCTTGACCTTGACGCTCCTGCTGGGCCTGCTGTTCGGATCCATCACCCAGAAGCTCGGCGTGCACGCCCTGTTCGGCTTCTTTCTCGCGGGCATCGTCGCCGGCGAGGCCAAAAGCCTGTCCGAAGACACCCGCCGCGTCATCAACCAGATGGTCTACGCCCTCTTCGTCCCGCTGTTCTTCGCCAACATCGGCCTCAAGATCGACTTCGCCGCCAACTTCCATCTCGGCCTCGTGTCGTTGATCTGCGCAGTCGGCATCGGCGGCCGCTATCTCGGCGCCTGGCTCGGGGTCCACCTGACCCGCCAGCCGCGCGTGAATCGCCACTTGATCGCCATCGCCCACACCCCCGGCGGCATGATGGAAATCGTCGTCGCCCTGCTCGCCCTGGAAGCCGGCCTGATCACCCAGCCGGTCTTCGTCGCGATCGTCTTCAGCGCGGTCTTCTCGTCCGTGATCATCGGACCGTGGATGGCCCAGGCCCTCGCCCGGCGCCGCCGGGTCTCCCCGGTGCAGTTCCTCGACGAGCGGGCGATGGTGCCGCACCTGCCCGACGGAGGCCGCACCGAGGTCATCCACCTGTTGGCCGAAAGGGTCGCGGCGCTCACCTCCCCGGTCGCCGCGCGCCACATCGGACAGCTCGCCCTCGCGCGCGAAAAGGAATTCGGCACCGGCATCGGCCATGGCGTCGCCATCCCGCATGTCCGCCTCGACCACCTGCGCAATCCCATCCTCGCCTATGGCCGCTCCCCGGAAGGCCTCGCCTGGGACGCCCCCGATGCCGAACCCGTCCACCACGTCTTCTTCCTCGCCAGCGCCACCGGCGCCGAGGACCTCCACGTTCAAATCCTGGCGCAAATCGCCCGCGCCATGGCCCGCGCCGAAAACCGCGTCCGCCTCGCCGACGCCCCCGACGTCCCGGCCCTCTACGCCGCCCTGCAAGCCATCCTCGCCCCGCCGACTTCCGCGCCGTGATTCGCCCGGCCGGAATTCAGCCGCCGGAACGCCGTTGACCCGTTTCCGGGCGTTGTCGGGCCTGGGATTTGCTCCGGCGCCGCGCAACTGATAGACTGTGCCCATGGATGCCGATCGCCTCATTCTGGATTTTGCGCTGGTGATGGTGCTGCTGCTGATTGCCCCGCTGCTGTCGGTGCGCCTGCGGCTGCCGGACATTGCCGGGATCATTCTGGCCGGGGTCATCGTGGGCGAGCATGGCCTCGGGCTGTTCCACCTCGACCAGACCTTCCAACTGCTGGGCAAGGTGGGCCTCCTCTACCTGATGTTCCTGGCCGGCTTGGAAATCAACCTCAACGACTTCCAGCGCTACAAGAAGCCGGGGCTGGTGTTCGGCTCGCTGACGTTCCTGATTCCGCAGGGGCTGGGAGCGCTCGGCGCGCGCTGGCTGCTGGGGTTCACCTGGCCCCAGGCCATCCTGTTGGCGAGCATGTTCGCCTCGCACACGCTGATTCCGTTCCCCATCATCCAGCGCTTCGGGCTGGGCCGCAACCGGGCGGTCACCACCGCGATCGGCGGCACCATCCTGACCGACACCGCCGCGCTGCTGGTGCTGGCGGTCGTCGTGCAGGGCGGCGGCGCGGGCCTCGGCCCGGCGTTCTGGACGAAGCTGGGCCTTTCGCTGGCGGCGCTGGTGTTCGGATCGATTGTCCTGCTCCCGCGTCTGGGCTACTGGTTCTTCCGCCGCGCCGCCCCGGATGGCGCCGCCGAATTCATCTTCGTGCTGGCGGCCACCTTCCTGGTCGCCTACGCCGCCGAGCTGGCCGGCGTGGAACCCATCATCGGCGCGTTTCTCGCGGGCCTGGCCCTCAGCCCGGTGGTGCCGGGCCGCGGCGTGTTGATGAGCCGCCTGCACTTCGTGGGCTACGCGCTCTTCATCCCCTTCTTCCTGCTCTCCGTCGGCATGCGCGTCGACCTGCGCGTGTTGTTCACCGGGCTGGCAGGCTGGCTCATCGCGCTCTACATGGCGGTCGCCGTCACCGCCTGCAAATGGGCGGCGGCCAAGCTGTCCGGGCGGATCCTCGGCTATACGCGCGACGAAACCGGGCTGCTCTTCGGCCTGAGCGTCAACCAGGCCGCGGCCACCCTCGCCGCCGTCCTCGTCGGCGTCCGCGTGGGGATTTTCGGCGATGCCGTCCTCAACGGCACCATCCTGATGATTCTGGTCACGTGCCTCATCGGGCCATGGATCACGGAAAAATGCGCCCGGCGAATGGCCGAGGGGGAAGAACCCCAGCCGGCCGCGCCGCGCCACGAAAGCGGACGCATCCTGGTCCCGCTGGTCTCCCCGTTGCACGTGGATGCCATCACGGACCTGGCCCTGATGCTGCGCCCCGACCGCAGCGAAGAGCCCATCTATCCGCTGCACGTGGCTTTCGCGGGTCCGGACGATCCGGACCGCGTCGCCGAGGCCGAACGGCTGCTCGGCGGCGCCGTCGCCCGGGCCGAGGCCGCCGGCGTCCGCGCCATCCCGCTGGCCCGGCTGGATTCCAGCGTGGCCGGCGGCATCCTGAATGCCGCGATGGAATTCCGCGCCTGTGCCATTGTCATGGGCTGGCATCCCCGGACCCGCGTTGCCTCGCTCCTGCAGAGCATCCCGGACCGCGTCGTCACGCAAAGCACCCAGGCCGTGCTGGTCTATCGATCGGGGCTGAAGCTTTCCACCACCCAGCGCCTCTGGGTGCTGGCGCCGCCGCTGATCGAGCATCACGCCGGCCTGCCCAACGCGCTGCAGTTCGTTCGCCGCATCGCCGCCCGCGCCGGCGCCCGCGTAACGCTCGCCGCCTCCGACAAGACGCGCAAGGCCATCGAACTCCTCCCGGGCAACCCTCCCCCGGCCACCGACAAGGAGGCCCCCGCCCTGCCCGCCTGGGCCGACGCGGTCTCGACCGTCGCCGCCGACTTCGCCGACGGCGATGCCGTCCTCCTGCTCAGCGTGCGCCGCGGCAACCTCGCCTGGCAGCCCAGCCTCGAACGCCTCCCCATCGAATGGGCCCTGCGCTGGCCCCATGCCAACCTGATGGTTCTCTTTTCCCCGCTGGACTCGGGCGAAGAGGAAGTGGAGGAGCGGAAGGCCGCGGGCGCCCCACCTTTCCCCGCCCTCCTCCAACCGCTCGCGGTTCCGCTCGAATCGGCGGATTTCCCGCAGGCGATTCACCAATTGATCCACGCGGTCTTGCCGCATGTCCAAAACCCGCTGGAGCCCCTGGTCGCGGAATTGCGGAAATCCACGCCCGTCCCCCTCTCCCCCAAAATCGCCCTGCTGCATCTCCATACGCCCTTGCTGGACTCCGCCCGGATCGTCGTCGGCCGGCGACCGGATGGCGTAGCCATCGATGGCTTCCCCACCCCGCCGGAAGAGCTCGTGTTGCTCCTGAGCCCCCGCTCCGGCACCCCCGAACTCCACCTGCGCCTCCTCGCCGCCATCGCCCGGGCGGCGCGCCAAGGCTCCCTCCTGCCTCCGGCCTGAACACCCGTCGCCGAATCGTCCCCTGGACCTCTAGCCGATGCCGCCCATGCGCCCACCCTGACCGAGGTCTTGAAATCCATCCTGGCCCCCCCGCGCCGGCGGCCTGAACCGCGCCCCCCGCCGGTTTTTCCACGCCGTGGAAAACCCCTTTCCACACCGGGGAAATCGGCATTTTTGGAAGATTTATGTTGTCAAAGCCCAAAGGGGGGGGGGACAATCTCTTAACGATTTCGTAACAATTGGATCTGCGCCCGGAGGCTACGTCTATGAAGCGTTTTGAAGGGTCTCGGTTTCGGCGATGGGCAGGGGTGGCCGTGGGACTAGTCGGGGCGTGGGCGGGCTCCGCGCGGGGGCAATGGAGCACGCAGACGATTTCATTCAGCAATGGGTGGAATGCCGTCTATCTGCAGGTGGAGCCGGAGAATCCGCGCTGCGACGTGGTGTTCGCGGATTGGCCCGTCGCGCACGTCAGTCTCTACAACATGGAAAGCGCGGTGGCGAGGTTCCTGTTGCACCCCGACGAGCCATTGGATATGGCATCCGAATTTCTGACGTGGGTGCCGGGGTTGCCGGCGGGGGCCAATGCGCTCAATTCCGTTGTCGCGGGACACGCCTATCTGGTGCTGGCGACGCAGGCGTTCCAGCGGACGCTGACGGGCCGGCCGGCCGTTCCGCGCATGGAATGGGTGCCGGGCACGAACACGTACAATCTGCTGGGGTTTCGCCAAGCGGCGGGGGCCACGTTTGGAACCTATCTCGCCGGGGCGGGCTTCGACACGTCCAAGCTGTCGGCGTATCGGGTGGGGGGGACCAACAGCGCCAAGCCCAACTATTACACGATGGGCGGATTTGCCGGCACGCTGGGGACGAACGCGATGGAACCGGGAAAGGCGTATTTCATTTCGTGCGACAAGCGTTCGTCGTTCGTCGGCCCGGTCAAAGCCTATCCGGCGGGCCCGGATGGCATTGTTTTTCTGGCGGACCAATCGCGCCAGACCTTGCGGCTGGCCAACGAAAACGGGGCGCCGCTGACGGTGACGCTGACGCCGACGAATTCGGCGCCGGCGCCTTCGGGATCCGTTCCGGTCTTCCCTTCGATGCTCTACTTCGACAACCTGTCCGGGTGGCTCGCGCTCACGTCCGGGGTGCAGAAGACGCTGCAGGCGGGCGAGGAATGGACGCTGCCCATGGCCGTAGACCGCACGGGGATGGTGGCAGGCCAATCCTATGGCGGCTTGCTGGTCTGCACGGATACGGCCGGGGGACGGACGGAAATCGCGTTGGAAGCGGAATACAGCTTGCCCGATCCGACCCGCGCGCTGTGGCCGGCGGGCCTCTGGGTGGGCAAGGCGAGCTTGGACCGGGTCTCCCACGTGGTGGAAGCGGACACGGTGATCGACGGGGGCCGGGCGAGCGAACCCATGGAAATCCGCTTGATTCTGCACGTGGACGGAGACGGCCGCTGCCGCCTGCTGCAGCGCGTGCTGGCGGCGGGCACGGAAGATGCCGAGGGCAACTGGAGGCCTTCGCTCTACGTGGATGAAAAGGACGTCCCGGCGGAGGGGCCGAGCGTGCGGATCAGTTCGGTGGCCTTCGGCACGAAAAACGACGTCGCGTGGGACGAAACGGCGGGCGGGTTTGGAAACCGCTTGCGGTTCACGTACGCCATCGAGGCGGATGATCCCGTGAATCCGTTCCGCCATCCCCACCACCCCGACCACGACGGCCTGGCGTGGGATTTCACGACGAAACTGCCGGCCGGCGACGACCCGGACTTGTATGTCGGAGAAACGAAGCCGGAACTGTTTGCCATCAGCAACGCGATCCGCCTGGTCTGGAGCGAGACGAATGGAACCGGGAGCGGATCGGCGCTGTGGAATCCGTCCGAGCGGACGTCGGGCGACGTGGAATTTCTCGTGGAGGGCATTCGCCGCGAAGGCGCGATTTTGATGCAGGGGCGTTTCGAGCTGCGCCGGGTCAGCCAGATCGGAAACCTCTCGACGGAGTGAGGCGATGACCATGGATTTTGGAATGTAGAAAACGGAAAAGGAGTCGCAGAATGAAAATCAAGGGTTGGGTCGGATGGGTGTTGCTGGCGGGCGTGCTGTCGGCCCGGGCGCAGGGCGTGCCGGATTTGTTCAATTACCAGGGCGTGCTGCGCGGCGGGTCCGGAGAGTTTCTGGCCGCCGGTTCCTACGACGTGGGGTTCAGGCTCTACGCCGTGGCGACCGGAGGCAGCGCGGTGTGGGGCCGCCAATATGCGGTGCTGGTGGATTCCAACGGCTTGTTCAACGTGGAGCTGGATGACGGAGCAGGCTCGGAACTGATTGCCGATGCCACCCTGCCGGCGACGGTTTCGGGCCATGCCGCGCTCTATCTGGGGCTGACGGTCCAGGGCTCCACCGAGATTGCCCCGCGCCAGCGGTTGCTGGCGGTGCCCTATGCCTTGCGGGCGGGCGACGTGAAGGCGGCGGCCGGCGATTTCGAGGTGACCGGGATCCTGCGCGCCAACGGCGGAGCGCTGGTGGAAGGAACGGCGCAAGTCGGCACGAGCCTCCAGGTGGGAACCGGCGCCGGGATCGCCACGTTGACCATCGTGGACGGGGCCCTGAAAGTGGACACGAAATTCGCAGGCCACGGGACCGTTCCGGTCGGCGCCATCCTCATGTGGTCGGGCACCACGAACACCATTCCGGATGGGTGGTCGCTGTGCAACGGCCAGAACGGAACGCCGGATCTGCGCGATCGATTCATCATGGGCGCGGGCAACCATTATGGCGTGAGCGCGACGGGCGGGGTGGCGAGCGTGACGCTGTCGACAAACCAACTGCCGCCGCACAGCCACACCTTCAAAGATGCCTACTACGCCGAATCCGTCGTTCCATCTAAAACCCCGACCGGTGGCGGAGGATACATCGATCTGGGCTATGAAGTGACGGGCTCCGGGAACCATGATGCCGACAACAATTACATGTATTATCGACACATGACCACGGACAACACCGGCGCGGGCAGTTCCGTCCCTATTCTGCCGCCGTATTTTGCGTTGTGCTACATCATGCGCATGCAATAGAGCCAGGCGCATGACCTTGGAAAGGTGAATCGCCGGTCGAAGATCCCCTTGGATTGGTTGTCGCGGGAGAAACAGTTGCCATGAAAACCATGCGGTATGTGACGGTCGGTTTGGCGTTTGCCCTGCACCTGATGCCGGGAGCCGTTTCGGCGGCGAGCCAGAACGGATATCGGGTGACGGCGCCTCCGGCCTTCCCCATCTATGACACGCCGTCCCCATCGGCTTGGGCGGCGGCCAACGCGAAGTCGGTGGTCTGGTCGGCGGGCGGGTCGGGGAAAACCACCAATGGCTACCCGAATTCCGTGGACACGTCGCCGAGCACTCGGGATTTCCGCTTGGTCGAATCGGCGCTGGGTTCCTCCGTGGAGCACATCAAGCCGGAATACTATCTGGGCGACCAACTGACCGCGCCCACCAACGTGAATTGGGATGCCACCTTTGCGCGACTGACCAACACGCCGGCCTATTCGAACAACGCCGTTTTTTTCGACGCCTCCAGGCCCGGCATCTTTTTCTCCGAAGGCGGTTTGATCAGCGTGGTGTGGGTATTGAGCGATGGCCGCAGCGAAACGAACAGCTATCAGGTGAGCGGTTCTGCGCGCGCGAAACCCTTCCGCATCTATTGGACGGACGAGCCCTACAACGCGCCGCCGATCGATCTGACCGGGAAATTCGTGAAGTTCTTCGGAGATCCGGACATCCTGCCGCCGGTGTACGGCGCGGTCACCAACACCTCCGGAGGCATGGTTTCGGTGAGCACCAACGTGGTGAAGGGGCTTTTTCTGGATCCAGCGACCCATTGGCTGAAGGCCTTGGGCGGCATCAAGGGCCAGGTGGTCATGGCCTACTACAGCACCGGCAATTTCGACCAGCTGCTGGGAACGATCGTGATTGAGATTTGCGCGCCGGACCTCAAGACCGTGTCCGCCGACATCGGAAGCCAGCTTCGGCCGACGGGCGATGGCTACGACGTGGTGGGCTTGAACGCCTCGGTGACGGCGGGGCTGGACAGCGACGACGACGTCGGCGCCTATTTGTACCAACACAAGGGCCAGCACAGCTACAGCCCCAAAAACGGGGATATTTTTGCGATTCGCAAGACCGTCGGCGAGCCGTGGAAGATCGAGGTCTACTGGCGGCAGAAGGATCTGATGGGGACGAGCTGGCCGTTCGAAGTGTTGAACTACGAGTGCGATTGGCCCGCGAATGCCGAATCCTACGTCCGGGGCAGCGAAACGAATGCCGATGGCACCGTCAACGCCGGCTTGACCATTCCCATCTCCGATGCCTATACGGCCACGTTGATGGGATTCCAAGAGCCCGACGGCCACGCGCTCCTCGATGCCAACAACGTGTTTTCCACGAAAACGAACGGCGCTTGCCTGCTGAAGTTGACCGGAACCGACGACAACGGCGCCGACAACGTCTGGTTTGTTCCGGTGCGGTCCATTCAGCGCGACGAGCCGCAGTTCGATCTGACGCCCGGCGACTGGCCGGTCGGGGTCGAGGTGACGCCGCTGCCCACGGCCATTTCATTGGCGTTCGATGGCACGTCGTCGGTTTTGGATACGGGGATCACGAACGAGCTGGGCGGATCGTTCACGGTGGAGGGCTATTTCCAGTTCGTGAAATCCGTGCTGCCCGGCCAATCGCAAACGCTGTTCTTCAAACAGGCCGTTTCCACGAATGCCGGGCACCGGACGGATTTCTGCGTGGACATGACCACCGGCGGCGTGCTGCGGGCGATCTTCGAATCGAATGCGGGCGCGGCGGCCGCCACGATCACGGGGGGCGCGGTTTCGCTTTGGGATGGCGCCTGGCACCACGTCGCGTTGATCTACGACGAGGCGATTTCCAACGCCACGCTCTACGTGGACGGAGCGGCCGTTTCCGTCGGGCCGTTCGCGCGGACCGCCGACCGCGCGGGCGTGCTGCTGTTCGGCAAAAGCGAGGCCCGCGCCGGAGGCGTCAGCAACCACTTCTTCGCCGGCAAGATGGACGACCTGCGCATCTGGAACCGCGCGCGGGGCACCAACGAAATCCAGCAAGCGCTCGGCGGATTCCTGCACCAGGCTTCGTCCGCCAACCAGTTGGCGGCCTATTATCCGATCCACAACGACGTCGGCCGCGTGGCCACGGATGCCGGCACCAACGGGTACGATGCGACGATGGTGAACTGCATCCGCTCGTCGACGGGCGCCGTGGGCTTGTCCGACCTGGAGGGGTTCAGCAAATATCACGCCTACGTCTACGAGCCGGTTTCCGGCAACAACTTCAATCCCCAGCTCTACGTTCGTCCGGACGCCTTGACGTCGACCAACACCCCGTCCACTGGATCGAACACGAACGAAACCTATCTCTTCGCCGTCAACCAAACCCCGACGAATGGCAAGCCGCTGGAGGTCTGGTGGTCGCACGAGGTATTTCAGGAAGCCATGCCGGATCCGCTCTGGTTCCCGGCCTGGGTGCAGCAATACCGGTTCCATTGGCCGCGGGAAGCGTATGCCGTGCCGAAAATCGTGCTGGCCAGCCAGCTGGGCAGCGCCAATCTGAGCCTGAGCAAGCGCGGCGCGGCGCTCGATTTCTCCCGATCTTCCGCATCCAGGATGCGGATCGTTTCCGGCGATTGGTTCGCGGGCGCGAACTATGCCGTCGACTGCTGGATCAAGCCGCACAGCTTGAATGCGGCCTTTGGGCGGGCGTTCGATTTCAACAACGCCAACGCCAGCAACCGGGTCTCCCTGACGATCCAGTCCGACGGCACCATCCGCTATCGGATCAGCGCGGCGGACGGCCTGGACGACGTTACGATCGCGCCGGACACGAACCACGTGGTGAACGTGGACGAGTGGAGCCATTTGTCGCTGGTGGTGTCCAACCGGGAGCCGACGGTGTATTTGAACGGCATCGCCGTTTACCAGAACCCCGGCCAGGTGGTTCCCGTATGGACGGAAGCCACGACCAACAACCATCTCGCCCACGGCATTCAAGGCGGCGCCACCAACAGCTTCGACGGGCAGATCGACGACTTCTTCATCTGGGACGTGGCCCGCTCGAGCAACGACGTGGTGGACGCCATGCTGAATTCGGCGGTGGGCAACGAGCCGGGCTTGCGGCTGGGCTACACCTTCGACCACGACGTTCGCGCGACGACCGAGGCGCGTTACGTCTACGACCGGGTTCGCAGCCTGGAGGCCTTCGTCACGTTTTCGTCCTTCATGCTGCCGGGGGCGCCGAAACTCGATCCGGGCGTGCTGGCGACCGACGCCGCCCCATTCGTCTACGCGCAAAACGACGCGAGCCAGCCGGGCTACAATCCCAACGAGGAGCATGCGTTCATCCGGGCCGGCGCGGGCGGCTACGTGACCTATGCCCTGCGCTGCGATCTCAACACGGGAACCAACAGCTCGGAACCCTACGTGCTGGTCCAGTACGAAGATCCCGCCAACGGCGGACGGCCCAACCTGCAGCTCTACGAGGTGGTGACGACCAATGTCGTCTATACGAACTTCGCCGACACCATGACCGCGGGCACCCTCGTGGCCGGCCCGCATCCGCTCGACTTCCTGCCCGACCCCTGGAACACCAATACCTACTGGATGGAGTCGAACGTCAAGAACAACACCAATGGCGCGGGCTATCGCGATCGCAAGCTCCAGATTTGGGCGAAGCGCGCCGGCGCGGACGGGGGTTCGGCCGAGCTGGTCATGCACAACTTCTATCCGATGCAGGACGGCTTCTTCTTCCCGTCGTTGGCGTTGACGAACCAGCCGGCGCTCCAGACGCCGGTGCCTTGGCTGTGCCGGTTGAATTAAGCCACTGCGGACCTGCTCGCTGGCGACCCCGCGGCGTGGACGTGGACGGTCGACTGGCCCTCCAACGCCCCGGTTCTCGACATCGGCCAGACGCTGACCACGGCGACCCGGGGGCTGCCGGAAGTCTGGAACGCCAAGAGCCTGATGCGGCTCTACGCGCCCGAGACGGACTCGGTCGCCTTGTACGACCCCATCGTGGCGCAAACCGCCGGACTCAGCTTCGAGGGTTCCTTCGCGGAATACTTCGGATTCGATGCCGGGCCGCGCGGGGACCTGCAATTGAAGAACGGCATGACCTATTTCAACGGCGTGCCGCCCAACGTCAGCGACCGGTTCTATTTCGATCCCACCGCACCCACAAACGCCTGCCTCAAGTTGATCGGCCGGCAAGTCGCGCCGGCCGGGGGGATCAGCTACCTCCAGCTCAACGTGCTCAGCGCCGAAGAGCGAAAGGCGCTGAAGGGGCTGGTCACCGACAAAGCCCGCACGAACGAATGGGCCAAGGCCATCAAAAAATTGGCCACCAACCGGGTGGAAACCGCCACCAGCTCCAAGAATGTCCCCTATGATTCCATCGCCGTCGCAAACTATGCCCTCACCCATCTGGGGCCGGGCGCGGGCGGCTTTGCGACGCTGATCGAGAACGACGCGCGCAATCCGGCCTGCGGCGTAAGCGCGGGCGATCCCATTCAAATGCACGTGATCCAGCTCTCCAGCAATCTCTTTGCGGGCTCCGTGCTGCCGCTGGAAGATCCCAACAACCTGCTGAGCGAACAGCTCGACATCCTCTACACCGAATCGTTTGCCGGCAATGCTTCCCAGTTCGAGTTCCAGTGGAAGCGGGCCGAGCCCAACGCCAACGGTACCACGCCAAGCGATTACACGAACCAGTACAGCCTCTATCGGCAATCCAACGGGCTGACCCGCTTCACCATCGGCCGGCAGGGCGACACGTTGCCGGACATGGTCAACAACTTCTACGTGATGCGCTATCGCGCCATTCCCGGATCGGCGGTTTACGGCGTGATCAGCAACACGTGGAGCGCGTGGGTCGGCCCCACGCTGGCCGAGGGCTGGGTGCAGCGCGTGCTCAACAACGTCACGCCCTTCACGCAGCGCATGCAGGACATGTACGACAATCCGTCGGAAACCGCCGTCAGCATGATCCAGCAGGCCGGCGGCCCCTACGAGGGCGACGTGGCGCTCAACCAGGACAACCTGACGAGCGTGGGCCTGATCCAGCTGTACCAGACGGTGCTGAACAAGGCGGAATCGATGAGCCTGACGCTGGGCATCGACAACGCCGCCGCCAACCAGCAGCTCTTGCTGGCCGCCTCGCGCCTGAACGACTTGTACATGCTGCTGGGCAACGAAGCCTATGCCGATGCGCTGGATCCCACCATCGGTTTCGGCAGTGACTTCTACAACGGCGACGGCTTCACCATGGGCAACGTGGATTTCGGTGCCCTGAGTTCGTCGCTCTTCTGCTTCGACAACCTGCTGCCCAACCTGCGCGACGAAGAGCTCGCCTTGCTGCGCGGCCGGTCCGACGAGCTGGCGCCCGCGCTCACGCTGTCGCCGACCTACAACCGCCTCTATTGGAACTTCACCAAGGGCGTCACCGCCGGCGAAGTGGCCTATGCCATGAACTACCAGATCATGGGCGACGACGTCACGATCGACCGGCCGCAGGCCGCGACGCTGTATCCGCAGGGGCACGGCGACGCGTGGGGGCATTATCTCAGCGCCCTCAACGGCTACTATCGCCTCATGCGCAACCCGTACTTCAGCTGGGGCACGCCGTCGATCTCGCCGCTGATGGTGGGCGACGCCGTGGTGGATGCGGACTATTTCGACGAAGCCAAGTTCGCCGAGTCGGCCGCCGCGATGGCGCGCACGGGCGCGGACGTCGTGAAGCGCACCAGCGAGAAGGCCTACGTCGAAAACGGCGGCGCGCCGCTGGCGGGATACTTCGACAGCAACACGAATCGCGCCTTCGGCTACGGCGAGTGGGGCTCGCGCGCCGGACTGGCCGCGCTCTACAACTGGGCCGCCGCCAATTCGCTGTTGCCGCCCGAAGCCGATCCGCGGACCTACGATTTCATGGTCTTTGCCACGAACACCCAGCTGGCGTGCGAGTCGCCGGCCGCGGCCGTCGATTTCAGCGCCGATTTCACGATCGAGTTCCAGATCAACCCCGACGCGTCCGTCCTGGACGCCGCCGCGACCTGCACGATCTTCGATTGGTTCGGCAGCGAGGGCAAGACCGGCGCCGGCGCCCTCCGCATCTTCCTCGAACCGCCTTCCAATCGGTTGGCCTTGGGGATTCAGGGATTGGCCGTGGATCTCTATGCGCCGCTTCCGGCCTCCAACGAATGGACGCACGCGGCCATCACCTATTCGTCGAATGCCGCCCAACTGGCTTTCTATCTGAACGGCCTTCAACGCGGACTGTTTTCCAGCGTGGTCATCCCGACCACCGTGAACGTGACCCTGCCGGAGATGGCGCTGACGGCGAACGATTCGCCGGTGCCGTTCTCGGGTTCGCTGGCCGAGTTCCGCATCTGGAACCGGGTGCGCACGCTCGCCGAGCTGCAGGCCGCCCGCGACGGCGTGGCCGCCAACGCCGACGGCTTGCAGATGTACCAGCGCTTCATCGGCGACTCCGCGCAGGGCGGCTATTTGCCGGATGCCGCCAGCGGCGCCATCTGGATGGCGGAGAATCCCGTCTGGCAGGAACAAGCGGCGTCCGGGGCGACGCTCGCGTTCGTGGACGACAGCCTCCTCCGCATCAATCGCGCCTCCGTCGGCTCGCTGGCGGAAGTCGTGTCGTCCCTGCAGGACGTGCAGCGCAGCGTGGACATGGCCGATGCCGGCCTGACGCCGATCGGGCTGTCCGGCAACGCCATTCCCTTTGACATCGATCCGTCCGAACTGGAGGCGGGGAAGAGCCATTTCGAGCAGATCTTGGAACGGTCCGAGCAGGCGCTCGCCAATGCGGCGACCTTGCTCGACCGCGCGCAGGGCGTCTCGCAACTCCAACGCCAGCAGGCGCAGAACGCCGTCAACGTGCAGCAGAATCTGGCCAACGAAGAGGCGGGGCTGAACACCGAACTCGTCGGCATCTTCGGCTATCCCTATGAAGGCGACATCGGTCCGGGCGGGACCTATCCGCAGGGGTATTCCGGGCCGGATCTCTACCACTACATGTGGATGGACCTGGGCGCGTATGGCTTCGAGCGGTTTGAGCTGGAGCCCGTCACGAGCGTGGTCTATGAGGTCAATGCCGATGCCCTGCGACTTCCCGAAAACACCGACGAGACCCTGACGCTCCGATTTGATATGTCTGCCAATGGCATGATCTTGACCCCGACCAACATCGCGGGCAAACGCCGCGCCCAGGGCAGTCTCCAGGCCGCCTACGGCTCGTTCATTCAAGCCTATCTGGATTACCGCAAGGCGCTGGGAAAGTACGAAGAGGCTGTGGATTATCTCGGATCCGAAGCCAGATGGGCGGGGACGCAAATCGGCATCAACGCCGGGGTGGAAGCGTTTGCGGTGGCGCTGGATGCATTTGAAATCTGGCACTTGCGCGAGCAGAACAAAACGCTGGTATCCCTAAGCGAAAGAGTTATCGAAGGGTTGGGTTTTGATTCGTTCGCCGAGGCGGCCAAAGATTCCACGCCTCAAATGGTTATTGCCGGCATGGCGGTCGGAGTGGATATCGGGGCCCCCATCAAAGCCGCCTTGGATGCAGGCTTTGTCGCCAGTGATACCATGATGGATACCGCCACCGGTGTCGCCAAACTCAAGTACGCCTTGTCCCAAAACATGATGGAGCGCATCAACAAGGCGTATGCCATCGCCAAGGATCTGGCGAATCTGACGTTCGAGTCGCACAAGATTCTATCGGAGGTTCAGAAGTTGATCATGGAGGCCAACGAGGCCGCCCTGGCGCTCGACTCCGCCAACGCGGCGCTGGTCAACGCGCAGGAAGCCTTCGCGACGGTGCTGGCGAGCGGACAAATCGCGCTGGCCAAGCGCGAACGGTTGCGCAAGCAGGCGAACAACCGCATTGCCGCGGGGCGCTATCAGGACATGGCCTTCCGCACCTTCCGCTCCGATGCCTTGGCGCGGTATGGCAGCGCATTCGATCTGGCGAAGAAGTACACCTATCTCGCCACGATGGCCTACGACTATGAAACCGCGCTGGGAATGAGCACGACCAACGGCGGCAATTCCATCTTCCGCGAGATCGTCGGCGCGCGCGCGCTGGGCTTCATGGACGAGGGCGAAGCGCAACTGGGCGGCATTCACGGCGATGGCGGCTTGGCGGATGTCCTGGCGCGGCTGAAAGCCAATTGGCTGGTGTTGAAAGGCCGGCTGGGCATCAACAACCCGCAGACCGAGCAGGGCTGGTTGTCGCTGCGCACCGAATTGCTCCGCATCCCTCCGACGGGAGCCGCCGCGACGACGGCCTGGCAGAACGAGCTGTCGGCGCATCGCGTGGACGATCTGCTGTCCCATCCCGAGTTTCGCCGCTACTGCCTGCCGTTCGAAAGTTCGACCGGCCTGAAACCGCAGGAGCCGGGGCTGGTGATTCCGTTCTCCACCACCATCGACTTTGCCCGCAACGTGTTTGGCTGGCCGCTGGCCGGAAACGACAATGCGTTCGATTCGTCGCACTACGCCACCAAGATCCGCAAGCTGGGCATCCGGTTCGTCGGCTACAACCAGACCAGCAACGTCGTGGCGGCGCTCGCCAACGCGCCGCGCATCTACCTGGTTCCGGTGGGCTTCGACGTCATGCGCTCGCCCGGCAGCTACGGCGACGAGCTGCTGGCGTACAACGTGGTGGACCAGGTGGTGCCGCTTCCGTTCCCGATCGGCGCCTCGGCGCTCGACGAGCCGGACTGGATGGCCCTCTACGACGCGTTCACGGGCAATGGCGATCCGCTGGCGAGCATCCGGCGCTATCCCTCGCTGCGGGCCTATCACGACCAATTCTCCTTTGGCGACAGCGACATGATTTCCAGCACCCGCCTCGTGGGGCGTTCGGTCTGGAACACCCGCTGGCTGCTGATCATTCCGGCGGGCACGTTCCATGCCGACCGCGATTTCGCGCTTCAGGCGCTGATCCAGGGCGCCGATCTCAACGGCGACGGCAAGCTGGACCAACCGGGCATTTCGGACATCCAAATCGGCTTTGAAGTGTATTCGAATTCCGGCAACTAAACGCGATTGAGCCCATAGAGGAAAACATGAAAATAGTCACAGGGAGCATGGGGTTGCTGGTGGGGATGGCGATGGCGGCTCACGCCCAGACCGTGGTGTCGCTTCCGCCCTTCACGGTTTACGGGGTGGCGAAAAGCTGGAACGGGCGCGCTTATTCAAGCAACGACAACGCGACAGTCATCGCCAAGATCAACGGTATGGAGATGGATCGGTGCAACGTGGTGTCGGGGATTTATCCGGATCTGAACTACCGGATTCACATTCCCATGGCCAGCGCGCCGGTTCCCGGCAAGGGCTCCACGGGCGATCCGATCGCGTTCGAAGTGCTCTACGACGGGCAAACGCATGCGGTGCCCCCCGGCGAAACGCCGCCGGTCGTGGGGCAGACGGGGATGGCCATGGCCTGCAATCTCGTGGTCGGCACCGACGTGGACGGCGACGGCATGCCCGATGAATACGAAAACCTCCTGTTGCCTTACTATGTCGAGGCGGGCCGGGGAACGAACATCTGGGCCATTTTGCCGACCGACGACTTCGACGGCGACGGCTATTCCAATGAACAGGAATTGTGGGCCGGCACCATTCCGGTGGAAGAATCCGACTTCCTGAAAATCGATGATTTTCGCAAATCCTCCGCCGGCCTGATGGCGCTCAAATTCCTGGCGGCGCCCGGCCGCACCTACGAAGTGCCCCAGACGGAACATCTGGTTTCCCATTCGTGGACGGCCTCGGAGCTGTCCTTGGCCACCAACGTGCCGCCCTCGCAACCGTTTTACAGCAGTCCATCCGACGCCTACGTCACGCTCTACCTGCTCCCGACCAACAACGTTTCGTTCCGGCTGGACGTGAAATGAGATCGTGGATCCGAGACTGCGCTGGGCCGTTGTCGATCCTGTTGCTTTGCGCGTTCGACTCGTTCGGCGCGGAAGAAGGTGGCGCGTGGACCAATCTCGCCGGGCACGTGCTGAAAGCCACGCCGCAAACCATCCAAGGACAAACGGTTTCGTTCGTGCAGGACGGCACGGAAAAAACCGTCGACCATCCGCTCTCCGTTTTTCCGCCGTCGGAACAGGAACGCCTGCGCAGCCGCTTGCAGGAGACGACGATTCCGGAAGGGCTGCAATCCGCCTATGAATTCTCCGCGCGGATCCTCAAGCGCGCCCGCCTGCTCCGCGAAAATGGCCAGACGTCGGAAGAAGACTATCGCAAAACCGTCGAGTCCACGCTGTCGGCCCTTCGCCGGCAAGCCGTCCCGCTGGTCGAGCAGAAGAAGCTTTCGCCCGAGCGACTCGATCTCATTTTGCGCGAACTCGCCCCTGCGGAGCAATAGCTGCCCGGAATTTTCCGCGCCGGAAAGAACTTGAAGCTCACGCCTCCGGGCGCCTCCGCGAATCGTTGCTTGCGATGAACCACTGGACCGCCGCGGTTTTCTGCCGAAGGGCGGCGGAAGCGGCCAGCGGATCCAACATCGCGGGCGCCACCTGCGATCGGCCGCATCCCATCCTCGCCATTAGCCACTCGCCAGAGGACCTCGACCGGGACCCTCCCGACGCTGAATCCGTCCGCCACGCCTTCTTCTCCGCCAGCACCGCCGGCACCGAGGACCTCATAGGCAGATTCTCTTTAGAATTCCAATGCCAATTGAATCGTCGCCAAATGGCGGTCGCCGGCCTCTTCGTCTTCGAAGGTGCCATAGAGATATTCCGCGCCGAGGACGGCGAAGGCGTTCAGCTGGCAGAACACCGCCGCGCCGCCTTGGTGTTCGGGCATTTCGTCGGCCTTGAATTCCTTGGAGCCTTCGTAACGGGCGGCGGCGCTCCAGGCGTCGTTGAACGCATAGGCGACGTCCACGTGCCACGCTTGGGGCCGGACGGAAGTGGTTTCGCCCTCGGCGTCGGTCCATTCCAGGTCTTCGACCGCGCCGAGGAGTTCGGCGGCCAGCGACCAGGCGCCGCGTTCGAGAAGGAGGAAGGCGCTGACGCCGACCGCCTTTTCGGCGGAGCCTTCGCTGGCCAGCACGTCGTTCAGGTCGTCCACGTAGCCGGCGCCTTCGCCGAGATCGGACAGCACGGAGACGCCCAAGGTCAGGCCTTCCACCGGGGTCCATCCCAGGGCGGCGGCGGCGTTTTCAACGTCTTCGGCGTCGTCGCGTTCGCCGGCGAAGACGCCGGCCCAGGCGGTGAAGGTCCGCCACCCGCCGGAGAGGGCCACGGCGGTCTCGCGGGTTTCGCCCAGTTCCAAGGTGAGCGGATCGCTGACCATGAAGCTGTTGAACGCGCCAAAGGGCAGATATATGCGGCCGGCCGAAACGGCGACGGGCAGGGCTTCGGTGCCGCCCAGTTCGATGAAGGCGGAATCCACTTCCACGGAATCGCGTTCACCCTCTTCCCACAGCAAGGCGGCCTCGCCGCGGACCCCTTCCATCGGCTCGGCTTCGAGGCCGACCTCGAAGGTCGCCACGTTGGCGTCGGTGCTTTCCTCGGCGCCGATTTTCTCATAGGCCGCTTCGACTTCGACCAAAACGCCCAGGCCGACGCCGGGGGCCAGGTGGAGGCCCTCCCCTTCCTTCGCGCGGGCGGCGCCCGCGCCGATCAACAGGGTGGCCAGCAGGATTCCATTCCATTTTTTCATCATCATCGCTTTCGTTGGTTGAGTTGTTATGGGTTTAGATTCGGAGCGGGGCTCAGACGCCGAGGCCCAGCAGGGTTCCCAGTTGGTAGACGACGAGGGTGACGACGTAGGCCAGCGCGGTGAGGCCGACCAACTGGAAAAGGGCCCAGCCCCAGGAATTGCTTTCGCGCTTCGTGACGGCGATGGTCGCCATGCAGGGGGCGGAGATCAGCATGAAGAGCATGATGCACAGGCCCACGAGAGGGCTGTAGTTCTGCTGCAGCTTTTCGCGCAGCGGCTCCGACTCCTCGTCGGCTTCCCCGACGGAATAGACGATGCCCAGTTGCGCCACGAAGACCTCCTTGGCCGCGAACGCCCCGATCATCGCGGTGCCGATGCGCCAATCGAATCCCAGGGGGCGGATGACGGGTTCCAGGGCGTGGCCGATGCGGCCGGCCACGGTATGGGCCAGTTCGGCGGCCTGCTGTTCCTCGGCGGGCAGGGATTCATCCACGGTGTCGAGCTTCGGGAAACTGGTGAGTGCCCAGAGGATGACGGAGATCGCGAGGATGACCGTGCCGGCTTTCTTGAGATAGGCGCCGCCGCGATCCCACATGTGGATCCAGATGCCCTTGAGGGTGGGCAGCCGGTACGGCGGCAGTTCCATCACGAACGGGACGGACTCGCCCTTGAATAGCGTCGCGCGCAGCAGCTTCGCGCAGAGGATGGCCAGGACGATGCCGAAGACATAGATGATCCACAGCATGGGCGCGCGCCACGCTTGCGGAAAGAACGCGGGGATGATCAGCGCGTAGATCGGCAGGCGGGCGCCGCAGCTGACCAGCGGCACGACGAGCATGGTCGTGAGACGGTCGCGCCGGCTTTCGAGGGTGCGCGTGGCCATGATCGCCGGAATGGAGCAACCGAAGCCGGTGAGCATCGGGATGAAGCTCTTGCCGTGCAGCCCGATTTTGTGCATCAGCCGGTCCATGATGAACGCGGCGCGCGCCAAATAGCCCGAGTCCTCGAGGATCGCCATCGCCAGAAACAGCAGCAGGATGTTCGGCAGGAAGATCAACACGCCGCCGACGCCGGCGATGACGCCGTCCACCAGCAGCGACTGCAGGAGGCTGTCGGAGCCCTCGGGCCAGAAGCCGGCGACGGTTCCGCCGAGCCAGCCAAAGAGGCCGTCGATCCAGTCCATCGGCGGAGTGCCGACGGTGAACGTGAGCCAGAAGACGAGATACATGAGGCCGAGGAAAATCGGCAGGCCCCAGACGCGGTGGATGACGATTTCGTCGATGCGGTCCGAAGCCGTGTGGCGCGCCTCGATCGTGGAACGGACGGTTTCCTGGCAGACGCCGGAGATGAAGCCGTAGCGGGCGTCGGCGATGAGCATTTCGGGGGAATCGCCCAGCAGGGAAATCAGGCGCTCCTGTTCGGCCTTGACGAGGCGGAGGATTTCCCCGGCGGAGATGCGCCGGGCGACTTCGGCGTCGTTTTCGAGCAGCTTGATGGCAGTCCAGCGGCGTTCGCGGGCATCGGCGCGGGGAAGCGGGCCTTCCAGCTTGGGCAGCAGGCGGGCGATGGCCTGTTCGAAATCGGCTCCATAGGTGATGGAAGGGACCGGCGGCGGGGTGGCGCGCGCAGCGGCGGCCACGGCGGCCTCCAACAGGCGGTCGAGCCCCTCCCCCTTGCTGCCGACGGTCTCGACGATGGGCGCGCCGAGCAGCATGGCCATCTCGGCGAGGTCGAACTGCAGGCCGCGGGCCTTGGCGACGTCGCTCATGTTGAAGGCGAGGACGACGGGGACGCCCAGTTCCATGAGCTGCACGGCGAGATAGAGGTTGCGCTCGAGGTTGGAGGAGTCGATCACGTCGACGACCACGTCGGGCTTCTGCTCGACGATGAAATTCCGCGCGACCCGTTCTTCCTGCGAGTAGGCCGTGAGACTGTAGGTGCCGGGCAGGTCCACCACGTGGAGTTCTTCGCCGCCGTGGCGGCACGTGCCTTTCTTCTTCTCGACGGTCACGCCGGGATAGTTCCCCACATGCTGGCGGGAACCGGTCAATTGGTTGAACAGAGTGGTCTTGCCGGAATTGGGATTGCCGGCGAGGGCCACGACCATGGGTTTCTTCATGCCTGCTTCGCTCGCTTTCGTTGATTTAGGGGCGCACCACTTTGTTCGTTGCGCCTAACTCTCTGGACAAATAAAAACAAGGTCTATTCGACCGCGATGTTCTCGGCCATGCCCCGCCCCAGCATGACGCGGCTGCCCTTGACTTGGACGACGAGGGGGCCGTGGCAGCCGTTGCGGTGGACTTCGACGGTGGCGCCCGGCACGAAGCCGAGGGCGGAGAGACGCGCTTCCATGTCCTGGCCGGCGCGAATGCGGCGGAGGAGGACGGAACGGCCGGCGGAAACGGTGCTCAGCGGGCGATGGAGGGGGGCGTGCATGACGGTTCTCACTTGGCCGGGAGCCGGGACACGGCGATGCCGGCAGCTTCTTCCTTGCGCAGGGAAAGGTGGTATCCCTTGATCTTCACGTCGATGGGGTCGCCGAGGGGGGCGATGCGGATCACTTCCACGACGCTGCCCTTGGTGACGCCCATGTCGGCGATGCGTCGCGCGACGGCGCCGGCGCCGGACAATTTCTCGATCCGGGCCTTGTCGCCGGGCTTCAGTTCCTTGAGGGTGGTGCTCACGCTCTTGTTTGCTCCTCGGTTTTCTTGGGTTTTGACATCATCCAGACATTGCGCGATGCAACGTTCGCAGGACATTGCTTCCGGCGCGGCGATGGCCTCCCGGCAGCGATAGCCGAAACCGTGGATCCACTTGGCGCCGGCGCGCGGACATGTCTCCACGAACTCCGCGAAATCCACCAACCGGTCGACGACGCCTTTGGAGACGGCGTGTTCCATCCGGCAGGCGTTGGCATCCGCCTCCGCCTCCTCGACCGACAACACCTTCACCAGAAAATCCTTCAGCACCTCGTGCCGCCGCAGCACCCGCTGCGCCTCCGCCGCCCCCGCCCGCGTCAGCGTCACGTAGCCGTACGGCTCGTAGTTCACCAGCGCCCGCTCCGCCAGCGCCTGCAACGCGCCCGTCACCGACGACTTGTTCACGTTCATCCGCGCCGCGATGTCCCGCGACCGGGCCACCGCCTGCTCCCGGATCAACAGGAAGATCGTCTCCAGATAATCCTCCATGCTCTCGCTCAATGCCTGCGCCATGTTCGCCGCTCCATTTGTTAGTTTCGCCTAACATATTATAGACCCCAAACTTCGTCAATCGAAATTTCTCCGCCCCCCTCCCCGGCGCGCCGGCTTGACCGCGCCGCGCGTCCCTCGCCGCGGAAACGGACTCAGGTCCGCCGCGCCCGCGCGACCGGCAGGACCAGCAGCAACCCGGCGACGGACGCGGCGCAGATGGTCGGATTCGTGGGCCAGTCGGCCCGAAACGAAATCGCGATGCCCGCCAGCGTGGCCAGCGCGGCGAAGGCCGCCGCCAGCGCCAGGACGAGGCCTAGCCGGCGCGTCAGCAGCAGCGCGGTCGCCGGCGGCACGATCAGATAGCAGAAGACCAGCAGCGCGCCGGCGGCCTGCGAGGCGGTGGCCACGACCAGCCCCAGCAGCAGGAAGAACAGCCGTTCCCACCGCGCGGGGCGCACGCCCAGCACGATCGCGGCTTCCCGGTCGAGAAAGGCGTAGCGCATCGGCCGCAGAAACGCCAACAGGATGGCCGTCGCCGGAACCAGAATGGCGGCCAGCAACCGGAGGTCCGCCCGCGAGGCGAGGATCAGGTCGCCGTAGAGCAGCGCCTTGACCTCCGCCAGCCCGTGGCCGCTGCCAGCTACCAGCAGGACGCTGAGGCTGGCCGCGCCGACGAACAGGATGCCCAGCAGCGCGTCGCGCGGAATGCGGCGGCTTTCGAACGGTCCCGCCAAGAGCGCCACCGCGCCCAGCGTCAGCAGAATCGCCCCGAGGAGCGGCGGCCGTCCCGCCAGCAGCGCCCCCGCGATTCCACACGCCGCGATCTCCGAGAGCGCGATGCCGATGAACACCACGCGCTTGAGGATCACGAACACGCCCAGCAACGCGCAGGCCACGCCCACGAGCAGGCCGGCGGCGATGGCATAAGGGAACGCCTTGATCAGGGAAAAGAGCGAGTCATCCATGGCGCCGTCCCCCTTCCGCGCTGCCGGTGCCCACCAACCGCTGGCGGGCTTCCGGAATCGTGTCCAGATGCACGCGCCCATGGTGCACCACGCAGACCCGGTCGGCGAGCGCGGCGGCTTGGTCCAGTCCATGATGCGCCAGCAGCACCGTCTTGCCTTCGTCCCGCGCCAGCGCCACCAGATGCCGCAGCACGTCCCGCTCGGTCTCTTCGTCGAGTTCCGACGTGGGTTCGTCCATCACGAACACCTCCGCGCCGCTGACCAGCGCGCGCCCCAGCAGCGCCTTCTGCTTCATGCCGCCGGAAAGCTCGTCGAAGGTCTTGCGCCGATGCTCCCGCAATCCGAGCCGCCGCAACACCTCGTCCACCCGCCGCGCCTGCTCCGCGCCGGGCTTCCGCCACCAGCCCAGTTCCGGATACAGCCCCATCTCCACGATCTGGCGCGTCGTCACCGGATACAGCGGATCGATGGATTTTTGCTGCGGCACGTAGCCTGCGGGTTGGTCCGCGAACGGCGTGCGGATTGCGCCCGCGCTCGGCTTCAGCAGGCCGAGGATGGCGCGCAGCAAGGTCGTCTTGCCCGCGCCGTTCGGCCCCACGAACGGCAGCAGCGCGCCGCGAGGCACCTGCAGGCAGGCGTCGTGCACCACCTCCTGCCGCCCGTACGAAACGGCGACATGTTCGCAAACGATGATCGGCTCGGACCGCTCCATGATTCCCCCTCAATACAGATAGGGATTGCGCGGCTTCGGAATCGAATCCACCGCGCCCACGTCCATGATCGGCACGGGCCGGGGCCGGTCGGGCCGCAGCGTGAACCGGCCCGTGACGCGCGCCCAAGCATCGCCCGGCCAGTTCGTCGCCATGCCGCCCGTCAGCATCACCGCCACGGGTTGGGCGTCGGCGGCGCAGCACGCAACGACGAACCGATAGAGCAGCCATCCATTGCCGCCGTACCGGGCCGCCACATCGGGTTCATGGCGCAGCATCCCCTCCACTGCGACTTCTTTGCCTTCGTAGGCTTCGGAATTCCAGCACAGGCCTACGAGGCTCGCCTCCTGCGCCTTCGTCCCGGCGTCTGCGGGAACCGCGGCCAGAGCCTCCGGCGGGAGGACGACGGAATCGCCGGCCGGCCCCGTCCAGCGCTTTTCGAAGTCGCCCGAATCCAGCGCAACCTCGCGCCCGATGGACAGGTAGGCCAGCGGCACCGCCAAAATCAGCACGCGCACGAACTCGGAGAATCCCCGGCCTTCCTGGGCGGGGTCCCGCCCCATCTCCACGAAGAGGAACCCCACCAAAGCCAGCCCCGCCACGGCCAGCAGAACGCCGAACTCGGGCCGCAGAAAGGCCTCGTAGGCGCCCCCGGGCAACAATCCGACAAGGGAGAGTAACCACGCCAGGAAAAGCAACGACCGCCCGTATCGCACCCCCCAAAACCGCAACCTGTTCATGCCCCCGCCTTCCCCGCCAGCCCGAGCGCGGCGACCGCCAGCGCCACCGCCAGCAAGATCAGGACCGAGAGGACTCCGATGGCCCGGCGCGTGAACAAGGTGCGATACATCAGCAACAGCTTCAGATCGAACATCGGGCCCGTCAGCAGAAACGCCAGTTGGGCGTGGGTCGGCACCAGGCCGCGGAACGACGCCGCGATGAAGGCGTCCGCCTCCGAACAGAGGTTGAGCAGGATGGCCAGCGCCATCATGGCGGCGGCGGGCAGGAACGGAACCGCGGCGAATTCCAGCACGGCGCGCCGCTCCACCACCGTCTGCGCCAACGCGGCGATGGCCGCGCCGATGACCAGGTAATGCGCCACGGCCGTGAAATCGTCGGAGGCGTGGCGCAACGCGGCCACCCGCCGCGCCGAGACGGGTGCGTGCCCATGCCCATGATCGTGGCGGCATCCGCAACCGGCATGCGCAGAATCGGCCGCCGCCGCCAGCCGGGCCGGACGATTCGCAAACAGCCGCCCCATGAGCCACCCCACGCCCACCGCGATGGCATAACCCGCTCCCAGCCGCGCCACCACGATGCGCCAATCTCCCGCATAGGCCAGGAACGTGGAGGCCCCCAGGATGGGATTCACGATCGGCGCGCCCAGCAGATAGGCCACCGCCGCGGACAATGGAAACCCCTTCCGCGTCAACCGCCGCACCACGGGCACGACCGCGCATTCGCAAACGGGCAGCAGCAGGCCCAGCGAGGCCGCCACGCACGTCAGCGCCAGCGGCCCCCGCGGCAAATGCCGCGTCAGCCGCTCGCGGCTCACGAAGACTTCGATCAAGCCGCCGATGAGCGAACCCACCAGCATGAAGGGCAGCGCTTCCAGCAGGATGCTGCCGAACACCAACGCGAAACTGCGCACCGCGGCGCGGTCGCCCGCGAACAGCGGAACGGCCCACCCCGCCGCCACGGCCAGCAAGACCAGCGCCTTTCCCCAAGGAATCGGACGCGGCGCCGGCGCCGGCGGATAGATCGCGTCGCCCCAAGCGTTGATCGGCAAGGGAGCGGCCGGCTCCGGCGCGGGCCGTTCGCAGCAAGGACTCATCGCTTCCGGCGCCTTCCGGCCCGGGCCGCGAGTTGGCTGACGACGAACCAGACGAATCCGCACAGCACGATGGTCGGTCCCGTCGCCGTGCGGGCCCAGTCCTGGGCGGAGATCGCCAATCCGGCCACCGCGGAAGTCGCGCTGATCCCGATGGCCCACCAGAACATGGGCCCCGCCGAGCGGGCGAAGTTGCGCGCGGCGGCGGCGGGCACGATCAACAGCGCCGTGACCAGCAGCACCCCCACGGCCCACACCGAAAACATCACCACCAGCGCCAGCAGCCCGGCGAAGGCGTATTGATAGACGCCGACCTGCACCCGATGGGCCTGCGCCAGAACCGGATTGAGCCCGATGTATAGCAGGCGGTTGTAGCTCCACGCCTGAAACAGCATCACCACGACGAACAATGCGACCAGCGCCGCGAGATCCCCGGCGGACATCGTCAGGATGTCGCCGTAGAGAAAGCGCTGCAGGTCGCGGGCGACCGCGCGGTCGCGGCTCACGATGGCCAGGCCGAACGCCATCACCGCCGCGAACACCACCCCGATGACCGTGTCGGAGGACAGCGAACTGCGGCGCTGCATGGCCATGATGGACAGGCCCACCAGCAAGCCGAAGATCGGCATGGTCCAGCTCGGGCTCACCGCGAAGATCAGTCCTAGCGCCACGCCGGCGAAAGCCGAATGGCTGATCGCGTCCGCGAAAAAAGCCATCCGGAAATTGACGACCTGCACGCCCATGGCCGCGGCCATCGGCGCGATGAGCAGCAAGCCCAGCAGCGCCTGCTGCATGAAGCGCGGCTGAAAAATCTCGAAAGGCAGCGCGCGCGCCAGCCAATCGCAGAGCGGGATGGGATCCATCATGGGGCCGCCTCCAAATGCCGCTCGCAACTGCACGCGGCTTGGCCGTTGGGCATGGACCGGGCGTCCACCAAACCCATGTGCAGCCCGAAGACGGCGGACAGGTTCCGCGGCGTGAGCACGTCGCGAGGCGGGCCTTCCGCCACGAAGGCGCGGTTGATCAAGATCGCGTGCGTGGCATGGTGCGTCACCATGGCCAAATCGTGGCTAACCATGAGTTGGGTGAAGCCCCGCTCGCCGCGCAAGCGCTCGAGCAATTCGCAAAACACGATGCCGCCTTGCACGTCCACCCCGGCCGAGGGCTCGTCGAGCACAAGCAGGTCCGGCTCCTGTTGCAGCGCCAGCGCCAACAGCACCCGCTGCAGTTCGCCGCCCGACAGCGCCCCCAGCCGACGGTCGGCGAGCGGTTCGGCGCGCACGGCTTCCAGCAGGCCGCGGGCCGCGGCGCGCGGGCGCGCGGACGAACCCAGCCACAAGGGCCGGCGCTGCCGCCCCATGACCAGGAAATCCATCACCGTCAACGGAAGCCCGCGATCGAATTGGAGCCGCTGGGGCACATAGCCGATGCGCGGCGCGCCCCCGCCGGCGACCGGCGCGATGCGAATGGATCCGGCGTACGGCACCTGTCCGAGCAAGGCGAGCAGCAACGTGGTCTTGCCGGCTCCGTTCGGACCGACCACGGCGGTGGATCCGCCCCGGGAAACCGAGGCGGATACGCCATCCAGGATCGAAACGCCTTCCAGCGAGACCGTCACGCGGTCGAACGCGATGGCGGCCTCGCCGAACGACGACACGTTATTCTTCGACGCCAAGGGTTGCACTCAGGATCTCCATGTTTTGTCGCATCACCGTCTCGAAGTAATCCAAGGAGGCGTCCTCCGGCCCGCTGGCGGCCGGATCGAGCACCGCCGCCGGAATTCCGGCTGCCCGCGCGATGGTTTGACCCGCCTTGGGAGAATACTGCGGCTCGGTGAACACCGCGCTCGCGTTCTTTTCGCGCACGATCCGGACGATCGCAATCATCTCGGCGGCCGAGGGCTCCTGCCCGTGCGGCTGCAGCAAGGCGACCACTTCCAGCCCCATGTCGCGGGCCAGATAGTCGAACACGCCATGCGGCTGCACGATGCGCCGATTGCGGAGGCGCCGGCCCAGCGCGGACATTTCACCAGCCAAGTCATCCATTTTCACGGCATAGGCGCTGGCGTTCCGGAAATAAACGCCCGCCCCCTCCGGATCGGCCTTGGAAAGGCCGGCGGCGATGTTCAACGCCAGCTTCGCCGACATGCGCGGACTGACGAACAGATGCGGATTGGCGCCCTCATGATGATGCTGATGGCCATGAGCCGCTTCGCAGTCTCCATGGCCTTCTTCGGCTTCCTCATGGACCGCATGCGCCTCTTCGGCGTGCTCGTCTCCATCTTCGCGATGTTCCTCCGCATAGGACAACACGTCCGGAATCCCCGCCGAAGAATCCACCACGCGCAGTTCTTGGCTCGCTTGTTCCACCGGCGCTCCGAGGAATTCCTCCAACCCGAGGCCGTTGACCACGAACACGTCCGCGGCGGACAGTTTCTTCATGTCGTGCGGCGTCAGCGAATAGTGGTGAGGACAGCCCAGCGCGGCTGGCAGCAGCAACTGCACTTCTACGCCTTCCCGCCCCTGCGCCACGTTGCGCGCAAGTTGATAGATCGGAAACGTGCTGCACAGCACGTTCTGCATCGCGCCCCACCCGGTCGCGGCGCCCATGGCCACCGCAACGAACATCAGCCATCCGTTTTTTTTCATAATCCTTTGCCCTGATCAATCTATATCACATTTGTCTTCGGCCGGGGAGTCCCCGGCCGAAGACAGGTTCCTCATTTCTCGGTCAACTGTTTCACGATCCGGTCCATCAGCGCCAGATAATCCGTCGCCTCCGGCTGGCCGCCGACGGAGTTGGCGACCACGACCACGCGCGCGCCGGTGGCCGCGGCCAACCGATCGGCCGCCTTGCGGCTGTAGAACGGCTCCTGCAGGATCAGGCCGACGCCTTGCGCCTTCATCGTCTCGCCCAGCGCCGCCAGGTGTCTCGCCGTGGGTGGCACGCCCGGCTTCGGCTCCATCTCGCCCGCCACCTGCATTCCGAAGCGGTGGGCGAAATATGTCCAACTCTTGTGGTAGGTCACGATGCCCTTGCCGCGCAGCGGCGCCAGTTGCGCCGCCCACCCGCCCGGATTGGCGATCTCCTCGCCCCGGGCATGGCGCTTCCACAGCGTTTCCGCCTTGGCGCCCTTCAGCGCCTCCGCGCCGAACATGCGCCGGTCCAGTTCCTTGCGGAACTTCGCCAGATTGGCGTAGAAGTCGCCGGCCTGTTCGGGCCGCAGTCGCGCCAAGCGTTCGGCGATGGCTTCCGCCATGCGCCGGCCGTTGAGCGGATCGAGCCAGTAGTGCGGATTGCCGCCCGGATGCACGTCGCCCATGGAACGCGAAATCGGCCCGTGCGGCACCTCCAGCAGCTCGACGCTCGTGGAAAGATCCAAGTAGCCGGCGGTGCCCGGTGGGATCTTGCGGTTGCGCGAGCCGTTCAGGACCGGGAGTTCCCAGGCGGACTCGAGCTCGAGGCCGACCGCGATCCACACGTCCGCTGCCCGCGCCCGGGCGATGAACCCGGGCTTGGCGGTCAGATAGTGAGGATCCTCGGTGCCGATGCAGATGCTCGACACCGCGGCATGGTCGCCGCCCGCCACGGCCCGCGCCAGATCGGCGATGTCGGACGTGGTCGCGACGATGTTCAGGGTTTCCGATGCCCCGGCGCTGGCCGCGAGGGCCAGCGCCAGGACCAAAACCGCAAAGTAACGTTGGTTCATTTGCGTTGTCCTTTTCCAGGACGCCCTAGAACTTGTGCGCGCCGTGCGCGCCCAGCGACACCATCCACTGCACGTAGACTTCCGTCACGTCCTCGGCGCCTTCCTCGGTCTCGTAGGACCCGTGGTTGGCCTGCAGGCGGATGCGCGAGAAGTGCGAGGGGGTGAAGTCGAGCATCAAGCTGGCGCGGCTGCTGGCGTCGAAATCCTCGGTGACCCCGCTGGGCAGTTCGGACTCGTTGGCCAGACCCACCTGCTCCCAGCGCAGGCCGGCGCGCCAACGCGGCAGGAACCCGTAGGTTGCCTGCACATAGTAGCCATCCTGTTCATCCACGCGGCGGTTGCCGACAAATTGCGGAGCCAACTCGTGCGCCACCAGATCCAAGTCCTTCTTGCGGCTGAAGTATTCCGCCTGCACCGTGAGATCGCCCTGCCCGTAGGCGTGCGGCGCGTTGTACTTGTACACCATGTCGCCGCCCCAGAAGGTGGTGTCCCCGTCCAGCCAGTGGTCATGTTCGCCGTCGCCATCGCCGTCGTGTTCCTCCTGGTGCGTGCCCGTCGCGGCGAACACCCCCATCTGGAGACCGTGGTACCCCGGCAGGTTCGGACCGAATTTCAGCCAGCCCACCCCCATCCGCGGACCGGCGTCTTCCGGCAGTTCGCCCTCGCCGTGATAGGCGAACGAACTCTCGTTGTCGCCTTGGAAGGCTTCGGCGCCCGCCATCAGGTAGAACGGCGTCGGGGCCAGCCACGAAAGCTGCAGGCCCTTGTCGTTCAGCCCGTGCGAACCCAGCGCGAGTTGGTAGATCAGCGGCTGGTCGGTGAAGTCCCACTCGTGTGAGTGCTGCGCATTGATATAGCCAAAATCGCTGAAGAACTTGCCGCCTTTGACCTTCAGGCCGAAGGGCAGGCCCGTGGTTTCGATCTCGGCCACTTCCATTTCCGCCCCGTCCAGGTCGATCGCCGCGATGGCCGTTGCCTTGAAGTACGGATCCACCGTCCCCGAGAACTGCAACTCCAGGTGGCGCAGGTTGAAGCCCTTTTCGGGGCCGTGACTGTGGCCGTGGCCGTGCCCCTCGCCTTCGGCTTCGGGATGGGCGTGGCCGAAGCCCGCGATTTCTCCGGCGACGTGGCTCATGCCTTCGTCCGAGTTCTCGTCGTAGTAAAACATGTCGACAATCGCCGAAATATCCGGGTTGAAGGCCTTGAGGTTGAGGAACGGATCGGGGGGTTCGGTGCCGGCGGCGGGGGCCGCTTCCTGCGCCAGAACCGCCGGCGCCATCATCGCGACGGCCCACAACGAAAGTCCAAACAACAAACGTTTCAAATGCATGGAAATCTCCTGTGAAAATATGGGAATGCAAGCAGCCGCGCAGCCGCAACAGGCGGTGCGCTTTGATCATGGGGATGGACGGATCAAGCCGGCGGGCCGCAGGAGAACGGCAACCGGCGCGCCGCGGAAACCGTCGGCGCAAGGAACGAGAATTCCGGCAGCGCCACCGGGGTGGAGTCCGGCGCCTGGCAAACCATCGGAGCCGCGGCCAGCGCGGGGGTGGCGGCCAACTGGCAGATGGAACAATGATCCGCATCGTGTTTCGCCGGCGGTTCGTTTCCGGGACAGTGCCCCGCGTGGACCCCATGGGCGCACGCAGAGCAGGATTCGCACGCGTGATGTCCGGCCACCCGATGGACGAACGGGGCGGCAATCAACGCCCAACTGAACAAGGCAAGAACCAAAATATTCCATCGCTTGGCCATCGGTGCGAACCCTACCACACCCCGCGCGACAAAAGCAAATTCGCCTTCTCGCCGACGCCCTGGGCGTGGGGTTGTTTTCTTTGATTGCCCCCCGCCCCGGCTCGCGCTATTTTCCCCCCACGTTTTTGTTTATAGGAGCAACCATGGCCAACCCCCTTTCGACCCTGCGAACGTTCGAGCACGACGGCAAACCCGTGGCCTACCACAGCCTCGCGGCGGCGGAGCCCCTGCGCGGCTCGCCGCTGTCCGAACTGCCCTACATCGTCCGCATCCTGCTCGAATCCGCCCTGCGCAACCAATCGCATCCGGCCTACCAGTGGAGCCATGTCGAAGCACTGGCCCGCTGGACCCCGGGCGCGGACGGCGCCGACGAAATCCCCTACCTGCCCGCGCGCGTCCTCCTGCAGGATCTGACGGGCGTGCCGTGCGTGGTGGATCTCGCCAGCCTGCGTTCCGCCGTCGTGCGCGAGGGCGGCGATCCGGGCCTCATCGAGCCGCTCGTGCCCGTGGATCTGGTCGTCGACCATTCCGTGCAGATCGACTGCTGGGCGAGCGCCGATGCGCTGGAAAAGAACATCGAAATCGAGTTCGGCCGCAACCGCGAGCGCTATGAATTCCTCCGCTGGGGCCAGCAGACCTTCCACAAGCTGCGCATCGTGCCGCCGGGCGTCGGCATCTGCCACCAGGTCAATCTGGAGTTCCTCGCCGACGGCGTCCATGCGGAGACGCAGGCCAACGGCTCCCGGCTGGCCTATCCCGACACGCTGGTGGGCACCGACTCGCACACGACGATGATCAACGGCCTGGGCGTGCTGGGCTGGGGCGTGGGCGGCATCGAGGCCGAGGCCGCCATGCTCGGCCAGCCGATCGCGCTGCTCACCCCCGTCGTCACCGGCGTGCGCCTGGCCGGGGCGCTGCGCCCCGGCGTCACCGCCACGGACCTCGCGCTGGTCGTGACGCAGTTGCTGCGCAAGCACAACGTCGTGGGCCAGTTCGTCGAATATTTCGGACCCGGCATCGCGAGCCTCTCGCTGGCCGACCGCTCCGTGCTTGCCAACATGGCCCCCGAATACGGTGCCACCACGGGCTTCTTTCCCATCGATTCCGAAACCATCGCCTATTTGCGCATGACGGGCCGCTCCGAATCGCATTGCGCGCTCGTCGAGCAGTACGCCCGCCTGCAGGGGCTTTTTCTCGAAAAGGATTCGCCCGCACCCGCCTATTCGCGCGTCATCGCGCTGGATTTGGACGGCGTCGTCGCGGCCATCGCCGGCCCCAAGAAGCCGCACGACCACCAGCCCGTGGGCGAAATCAAGGCGCGCTTCCTTGCCGCGCTGTCCGCGCCGCACGACCAAGGCGGCTTCGGCATCGCGCCCGACCATCTGGCCGCGGCCGCCGCGCTGGCCGACGGCTCTTCGCTCCGGCACGGCTCCGTCGCCATCGCGTCGATCACCTCCTGCACCAACACGTCGAACCCCGTTCTCCTGCTGGCGGCGGGCCTGATCGCGCAAAAGGCCGTCGCCCGCGGACTGAAGGTGCCGGCGCACGTGAAGACGTCGCTGATCCCCGGTTCGCGCGTCGTGACGGCCTATCTGGAAAACACCGGGCTGCTGGCCGAGCTGGAGAAACTCGGTTTCGGCGTGGCCGCCTACGGCTGCGGCACCTGCATCGGCAACAGCGGCCCCTTGCGCGACGAGATCGCCGGCTCCATCCAGGAACACAATCTGGTCGCCGCCGCGGTTCTCTCGGGCAACCGCAACTTCGAGGGCCGCGTCCACGCCTCCTGCAAGGCCAATTATCTGTGCTCCCCGCCGCTCGTCGTCGCTTTCGGCCTCGCCGGCCGCGTGGATGTCGACCTCGACACCGAACCCGTCGGCATCGGATCCGATGGCCAGCCCGTCTTCCTGCGTGACCTCTGGCCTTCGGCGGTCGAGATCGACGCGCGGCTCGCCCAGGCCAACGATCCGGCGCTCTACGCCGCGGCCTATCGCGACGTGAACCAATACACGCCGGAATGGAGCGCCATCCCCGTGGCCGACAAACCCGTCTTCGACTGGCATGCGGATTCCACGTACATCCGCGAACCGCCGTTCCTGGCGGCGGCCAAGCCTTCGCCGGAAATCTCCGGCGCGCGCATCCTCGGTTTGTTCGGCGATTTCATCACCACCGACCACATCTCGCCCGCCGGCAGCATCGCCAAGGATTCCCCCGCGGCGCGCTATCTGGTCGAACGCGGGATCGCGCGCGCGAAATTCAATTCCTACGGTTCGCGGCGCGGCAACCACGAGGTCATGATGCGCGGCACCTTCGCCAACGTGCGGCTGCGCAACCGCATGGCCTCCCGCGAAGGCGGCTGGACGAAGCTCCAGCCCTCCGGCGATGAAATGAGCATCTTCGACGCCGCCATGGCCTACCAGAAGGCGCAGACGCCCGTCGTCGTGATCGCCGGCAAGCTCTACGGGGCGGGCAGTTCCCGCGATTGGGCCGCCAAAGGCCCGCTGCTTCTCGGCGTGCGGGCCGTCATCGCCGAAAGCTTCGAGCGCATCCACCGCTCGAATCTCGTCGAGATGGGCGTCATGCCCTTCGAGTTCGCCGATGGCCAGACCGGCGAAACGCTCGGACTCGACGGAACCGAAACCGTCTCCATCCGCGGCACCGGCCCCCTCGCACCCCGCGGCCTTCACGAGGCCGTCGCAACGAAACCCGACGGACGCGAAATCCGCTTTCGCCTGCGCAACCGCATCGACACCCCCATCGAGGTCGCCTACTACGAGGCCGGCGGCATCCTGCCCTACGTCCTGCGCAATTTGCTCAAGAACCTGACGGCCCCCCCTCCGCCCCGCCCCCTTCCCCCGCCAAACGTTTCATAAAACATTTTGCTTTCCGGGATTGCGGCAGACCCAAACGTTTCATAAAATGTTTAGGCGTTGGGAAAAGGAGTCTATGCAACCATTGAATCCCACCTTGTGGCGGACGTGCCGCGTGCTCGCCGGGGTCAACCGCCTGCGGTTGCTTCGGCGGATCTTCGAACAACCCGGCCAAAACGTGTCCCAGTTGGCGAACCATATGGGAATCGGAGTGTCCGATGCCAGCCAGGAACTCCGGCGTCTGCAATCCCGGGGATTGCTTCGCCGGACCTGCCAAGGAAAGTCCGTGGTTTTCCTGCCCCTCCCGGACCCGCAGGTCCCGTCGGCCGCCCCGCTGTTGAAAACCTTGAAATCCGTGCTGCCTGGACAGGGCCAGACCGACGAGTCCATCGCCAACATGGGCAAAGCGCTGGGCCACGAGCGGAGAATCGCCCTGACCTGCGCGCTGTTGCGGGGACCGAGGGATCAGCAAACCCTTTCCGCCTGGATCCGGGCCAGCCCCGAAACCGTGCATTTTCATCTGAACACCATGATCCAAAGCGGATGGGTGGTTCGGACGGATCGGCGATTCGCCTTGAACCCCGCCCGCCCTCTTCTCATGAAGACCTTGCTCCGGCTGCTTCGGCCTCCCCCATGAAAACAGGCGCCATGCAAGTTCGTCATTGGTTTTATCCGAGGCCTCGGGTAGAAAAGGCCTTCTCAACCCCAAGGACCTCACCATGAAATTCGACCATCTCCGCGACAGCTATCTCGCCCGCACCCGCGCGGCGGCCCCCATCGCCGCCGGCAAGTTCGTCGCCCGGGAAAACGCCCTCGCGCTCCTGCGCGCCATCGTCCGCAGCGGCGACCGCGTCTGCATCGAGGGCGACAACCAGAAACAGGCCGATTTCTTCGCCCGGGAGCTGGTCAAGCTCGACCCTGCGCAGGTGAACCATCTGCATATGACGCAGTCCACGGTGGTCCTCAACGAGCACCTCGACCTCTTCCGGCTCGGGATCGCCGACCGCCTCGATTTTGCCTACTCCGGCCCGCAATCCAAGGCGCTCTACCAGCTCGCGGCCGAGAAAAAAGTCAAAATCGGCGCGATCCACACCTATCTGGAACTCTATGGCCGCTATTTCGTGGACCTCTATCCGCAGGTGGCCATCCTCGCCGCGGAGGCCTGCGACGAGGCCGGGAACATCTTCACGGGCAACAACACCGAGGATTCCCCGCTCATCGCCGAGGCCACGCGCTTCAAGATGGGCATCGTGGTGGTGCAGGTGAAGCAGAAGCTCGCGCAGCTGCCGCGCGTGGACATCCCCGCGTCGTGGATCGATTTCATCGTCGTCACCGGCGAGGACTACCACCTCCAACCGCTCTTCACGCGCGACCCTGGCAAGATCACTTCCCAGCAGATCCTGATGGCGATGATGGCCATGAAGGGCATCTACCAGCCCTACGGCGTGCAGGCGCTCAACCACGGCCTCGGCTATGCCACCGCCGCCATCGAGCTGCTCCTGCCCACCTATGGCGCGCAGCTCGGTCTCAAGGGCAAGGTCGCCACCCGCTGGGTGCTTAATCCCCATCCCACGCTCATCCCCGCCATCGAGGCGGGCTTCGTCGAGCACGTCTACGCGTTTGGCGGCGAGCCCGGCATGGAGGACTATGTCCAGGCGCGCCCCGACATCTTCGCCGTCGGGCCCGACGGCTTCATGCGCTCCAACCGCTGCTGCGCCCACATCGCGGGTCTCTACGCCATCGACCTGTTCATCGGCGCCACGCTCCAAATCGACCGCTTCGGCAATTCGTCCACCGCCATCAAGGGCATGATCGCCGGCTTCGGCGGCGCGCCCAACCTCGGCGGCACGCCTCCGGGCCGCCGCCACAACACCGCCGCCACCACCGCCGCCGGCAGCACCCGCGAACAGGTCTTCCGCGGCCGCAAGCTCGTCGTGCAACTCACCCCGACGCGTTCCGAGAAGAAGAACATCCCGGTCTTCGTCGAAGAACTCGACGCCCAGCAGCTCCACAAGGACGGCATCTTCCCCGAGCCGCCGGTCATGATCGCCGGCGACCAGGTCACCCACATCGTCACCGAAGTCGGCATCGCCTATCTGGACAAGTGCCCCGACAGCGAAACCCGCCAGAAGGCCGTGGCCGCCGTCGCGGGCGACACCCCCGTCGGGCTGTCCGTCGATGCCGCCACGAAGTCCGCCCTGCGTTCCGCGGGCATCGTCAAAACCGTGGCCGACCTCGGACTCGATCCCGCCGCCGCCACGCCCGAGCTCCTGCCCGTGCATTCGCTGGAAGATCTGGTCCGGGCTTCGGGCGGTCTCTACCACATCCCCGCCGGTTGCAAGGGCTGAGTCCTCCGACGCTTCCCCCCGCGATGCTTTTCCCGGCGGAAATCGGAGGAAGCGGTTCGCTTTTGCCTTGATTTCACAAGCGGTTAGAACATGCTTTTTCCATTGGAAGCCATTTCACTGGAGACGCAAGCATGAGGGTTCGGCGGCGGAGGGCGGAAAGCGGATGGCGCGCGACATGCGCCGTGCTGGGCGCGGCGGGATTGTGGATCGCTTGCGGGACGCCGACGCACGCCCAAGACGCCTATTTCCGGAAGACCAAAAGCGACGCGAACATCTACGTGGCGCCGGTCGCCTCCTCCATCTCCAAGGTGGCCGTCCTCCCCTTCAAGGCCCCGACGGAGTTGATCGGCTCGTCGGTCTCGGACATTTTCCTGACGGAACTGCTGCGCGCCGGCCGCTACACCCTCGTGGAGCGCGGCCAAATCGACCGCGTGCTCGGCGAAACCGAGATCGCCCTCTCGGGACTGTCGGAATCCGCCGCCATCGAGGCCGGCAAGATGCTGGGCGCCGACGGGGTCATCCTCGGCACCGTGGATGAATACGCGACGGTGGCCCATCGGGGACGAAGCTATCCGGTGGTCGGCGCCTCCATCCGCCTGATCGATTGCGACACCGGCCGCGTGATGTGGAGCGTGGGCCATGCCCGCCGCGCCGACTCCCCCCTCGACACGCTTTCCGGACATGCCCGAGACGTGGTGCATGAAATGGTCTCGGCGGTCGTGCAGAACTGGAAGGTGCAACGGCAGGTCGATCCCGGGTTCGACGATGCCGCCGGCAACCGCGATCGTCCCGATGAACTCGTCGGACTTGCGGAACCGGCCGCGCCCGCGCGCCCCGAAACGCCGCCCCCCGCCGCGCCCGCCGTCTTCACCCTCTCCGACTTGGGGCTGCGCGAAGCCGCCTTGCAGTGGACCCCGCCGCCCGACCGCTCCGTGCAGTACCGCGTGGAACGCGCCGAATCCCCCGATGGGCCCTATGTTCCGATCGCCACGCTGCCGGCTTCGCGCGGTTCCTACTCGGATGCCGGCGCCAAGAACGACCCGCTCAAGGATGCCGCGGTCTACTACTATCGCCTCGTCGCCATCGGCCGCGACGGCCAGGAAAGCGGCCCCACCGCCGCCCAGGAAAGCATGACCGCCCCCCCACCCAATCCGCCCGGCGATCTCACGGCCGAGGCGCCGGCCGCCCGCGCCGTGAGCTTGGCATGGAATCCGCCTGCCTGCGAAGGGATCGAAAAATATCTCGTGGAACGCGCCCATGCCGCCGATGAGGTCTTTTCCCAGGTCGGCGACGTTTCCGCGCCTTCGTTCAGCGAAGGCGGCACCGCCGCCTCCCCGCTGAAGGATTCCACCGCCTACCTCTATCGCGTGCGCGCCGTCAATCGCGTGGGCGCCATCGGCGAGGCTTCCGCGCCGGTGGAGATCACCACCCGCCCGCCCCCCGCCGCCCCGCAGGGGCTGGCGGCCGAGAGCCTCCAAGTGCGCTGCGTCCCGCTGTCGTGGGAAGCGCACCCCGAAGACGACGTGGTTCGCTACGACGTCTACCGCGCCGACAGCGATGCCGGCGTCTTCTCCTTCATCGGCTCCGCGTCCGGCCTGACCAACGCCGCCTATCTGGATGGCGGCCGGGATCCGGGAGATCTGGAGGATGATCGCGCCTACTTCTACTGCATCCGCGCCATGAATGCCGTGACCGCCGAAAGCGACGATTCAGAAGTCGTCATGGCCACCACCCGCCCCCGTCCCCCCGGGGTCGAGGGGCTCGCCGCCGCGACCGGCCTCCCCCGCCGCGTGGAATTGATATGGAACGCCTCTCCGGATGAAAAAGTGATCGGCTACGACATCGAGCGCACCGCGAGCGAAGCCGCGCCCATCCTCATCGCCCGCGTTCCCGGCCGCGAGTCGAGCGCCTACGTGGACAGCGGGGAAGAAACGTCCCGCTTCATGCGCTCCAGCGTGAAAACCCCGCTGCAGGATGGCACGCGCCATGCCTATCGCCTTCGCGCGGTCAACACCGCCAAAGCCGCGTCGGAGTGGTGCGCTCCCGTCGAGGCGACCACCAAGATCATCCCGGAAACCCCCAAGAGCCTCAAGGCCTCCGAGGGCCGCGCCCGCGTCATCGGCTTGGTTTGGAGCGCCAACCGCGAAAAGGACATCGCCGAATACGTCGTCGAAACCTCCGCCCTGCCCGATCGGAACTTTACCGAAGCCGCGCGCGTCTCCATCGATGAAACCCGCGGCTTCAAGCAAGAAGCCCTGCCCCCCGGCCTGACCCGCCATTACCGCGTGAAGGCCATCGATGTCGACGGCCTCGAAAGCGAATGGTCCGAACCGGTGGCGGGTTCCACCAAGCCCCTGCCCGGCGCTCCCACCGATCTGGAAGTGGAAGGAACCCGTGACGGCGCCTTCCTGCGCTGGGCGGCGCCGGCGCAGAAGGACATCGCCCGCTACCGCATCCTGAACAAAAAGATGTTCGGCCAGGAGGAGGTCGCCACCGCGGAAACCACGGAATATTTCTTCCCCAGCGAGGCGCTGGCGCAAAAGAAAGTCATGTTCGTGATTGCCGTGGACAAGGACGGGCTCGAAAGCCCAGCGTCGGGGGGATTGGAAGTAAGACCCAACCGGTAGGCCTTGTGCGCCTTTTCCCCTCATCTGGAGTTCGGACCAACCCGCTTGCTTGTGGCTCCTCGTTTTGGCATAGTTTCTCAAGCGACGGCACGATCAACTCATTCGATTGGAAAACCATGGACCTTCGGGGTTGGAGCAAAATACAGGTAGGGCTTCGCGCATGGAAAGCATGCGGGAGAATCGGTGGTGGCGGATTGCTCCTTTTTCTGGCCGGATGCTGCTGTGCGGGAGGAGGCGGGACGCGGAAGAGCCCCCCGCCGGAGGCCCCCTCGGGCGCGAATATCTACGTGGACCGCACGCCCGGTTCCATCCTCCGCGTGGCGGTGTTGCCCTTCAAGGCCGCGACCGAATTGATCGGCTCATCCGCCTCCGACTTGTTCGTCACCGAATTGCTGCATACCGGCCGCTACCAGCTCGTGGAACGCAGCCAGCTTTCCCAGGTGCTGGGCGAAGCCGAAGTGGCGCTGTCCGGCGTTACGGATGCACGCGCCATCGAAGTCGGCAACATGCTCGGCGCCGATGGGGTAATCATCGGGACCGTGGATGAATACGGAACTCTGGCCGTGAAAGGCCAGTCCCTGGCGGTGGTCGGCCTGTCGGTCCGGTTGATCGATTGCACCAGCGGACGCGTAATGTGGAGCGCCAGCTTCTCCGATTGTGCGAAGGACGCCCGAACGCCGCTGTCCAGCCACGCGCGCGCCGTCGTGCGCGGAACGGTGATCGCCCTGAGCCAGCAATTGAAAAAAAACCAACCCTATGTTCCGCGCGGATCCACCTCCCCCGCGCGGGATCGCCCGGATTCGGCGGTATCGTGGTGAGAGCCAGCACAGACATCGCCGAATACGTCGTCGAAACCTCCGCCCTGCCTGATCGGAACTTCACCGTGGCCGGCCGCGTCTCCATCGATGAAACCCACGGCTTCAAGCAGGAAGCCCTGCCCCCCGGCCTGACCCGCTATTACCGCGTGAAGGCCATCGATCTCGACGGCCTCGAAAGCCCTTGGTCCGAGCCGGTGCCCGGCGCCACCAAGCCCCTGCCCGACGCCCCGGCCGACCTCGAAGCCGAATGGAAAACCGATGGCGCCGTCGTGCGCTGGTCCGCGCCGCCCCAGAAAGACATCGAGCGCTACCGCATCCTCAACAAGAAGTTGTTCGGCCAAGAAGAAGTCGCCTCGTGCTCCGAGGCCGGATACTTCTTCCCCATCGAATCCCTTGCGCAGAAGAAAGTGCTGATCGTGATCGCCATCGACCAGGACGGGCTCGGGGGCGCTGCGTCGGGCGCTCGGGAAGTGAGACCGCCCAAATAAGAAGAACCGGACTGCATGGATCGATTGAGGAAGGTATGCCATGAATACACAACCGACGGATGCGATGCGAGCCAACAAGGCGTGGCCGATCGTTTGTGGATTGCTGTTGATCGGATCCGTGTCGGCCGAGGCCGGCCGGATGGATACCGTTTCCAGCGGTGCCAGCGATGTCTGGCAGGGCGTCAAGAAAAAGGCGAATGACGCCTGGATCGGCGTCACCGATTCCAAGGCGGGAAAATTCATCTCGCCTTCCGAGCGCAACAAGCGCGACCGCGAACGCATCCTCAGTGTCCTCTCCTTTAATGATACGATTGTCCGCAAAAGCGATGGAACCATCCGCGTGATCAATCAAGACAAGCTGGACAAATATTACGCCTCGCTTCAATCCAGCAAAGCGTTGAGTAACGTCTATGGATTCAGTCCCGCCGATGATCCGAAGGGAACGAAATCCGGACAATTCTGGCAAAATTTCTTCGATGGCAAGGACCATAACCTCGGGGATGCTCCGGCCAGCATGGACCCATTCGCGACCCACGGCCGCGGACTCGCCACCGCCATGCATACCGAACTGGCGGCGGCCACGGGAACAGGCAACAACCCGGACCTCGCCGATTACGCCGACGCGGCCGCCTCGCTCAAGGTTCGCGGCATCGACATCCTCGAGAAGGACCTGCGGCAGGGCGTCGCCGCCGGAGCCGATACGTACATCAAGGCGCTCGATGCCATTACGGGAGGGACCTCCTCCCAGGCCGTCAAGTGGATGGAGGACGCCGCCAAGGTCGCCAAGGAAACCGCCGACGACCCCACCGGGGCCGCCAAGGATTATCTCAAGGAAAAAATCAACGGAGAGATGGCGGACAAGGCGGCGAACGCCCTCAAGTCGGCGCTGGGCGAAGACCGCTACGACTCGCTGATGGAAAAATATGAGGGATATGGCGACAAGCAGGAAAAGATACAGAAGATCATGGAAGACTTGGCCCGGGTGACGGGCGACAAGCGCCTCGAGGATGCCGCCAAGAAAATGAAGGAGTTTTCGCCAGATGCCATCACCGATGGGTTGATCCAGAAGGTCCTCCCGCCCGGCTTGCGCGACGAAAAAGAAGGGGAAGACGGCGCCGCAGGCGAGGACGAAGGCAAAGAGAAAGACGGCGGGGGCGGCGACATCGACAAGCCGGCGACGGGCGACAAGGATCCGCTCGACCCGGAGCCCACCCTGGAAAAGGAACCGGAATCCGAAACGCCTCCGGAAGCACCCGCCGAACCGGACGAGGACGAATCCGGCGAGGGCGAGTCAGACGCGGATGAGCTGGACGAGGGCGAAACAGATGAGGGCGAGGGCGGAGACGACAAGTCCGACCCGGACAACTCCGGCGAGGGCGAAGCGGAAGAAGGCGAGTCGGACGAAGGCGAGTCGGACGAGGGCGAATCCGACGAGGACAAGCCTGAATCGGACAAGTCAGGTGATGACACCGCGGACGATGGAGAATCGGACGCGGAGGAATCCGGCGATGGCGAATCCGAAGAGAATGAATCCGGCGAAGATGAGCCGGTTGCAGGCGCAGATGAGGGTCAGCCCGACGGAGCCTCTTCCGATTCCGGCAAGGATCCCGACTCCGGGGGGGCGCCCGGCGACACCACCACCGGCTACGTCGAGAACTCCGAGGGCCGCATCACCGTCACCGAAACCCGCGGCCCCGATGGCTCCCTGACCCGCGTCACGGAAACGGAAACAGACAAGGCGGGCAATGTCAAAGGCACGACCACCTATGAAGGCGGCACCGGCGAGGGAAAATACACGAAATACACACCCGCCGGCGACGGACTGAAAGGCGCCGAGCCCCCGCCGGATGGCGAGGTGTCCCCGGAAACCGTCTCCGGCGGCGTCAACACCTCCGGTGCATTTGCCCAAAACTGGTCGCAAAGCCAAAACCAGCGCGGCGCGGATGGCTCCATGACCATGGCCCAGAACACCCAGATGGGAGAGGCCGCCAACGCCGGCAACCAGATCATCCGCGACGCCAGCACCGTCCGCGACGGCGGCGGCCGCGATTCCCAATCCATCCGGGACGCCGCGGCCCGCGCCACCGCCAAGTCCGATCGCGACAACAGCTGGGGCAAGGCCATCGGCAACGCCGTGGAAAGCGGCATCACCGAGGGCGGCAAGGCCTTCGGCGCCGCACTGGGCGGGTCCGCCGCCGACGTTGTCGTCGGCGAAATCTTCGGGTCGGACAAAGACGCGTCGGATGGAGGAGACGGCGGCAAAAACGTCGTTTCATCCGCTGCGCCCCCGCCCCCTCCGGCATCCGGCGCCGCACCGGCCAAAGACAAGAAACCCCCGACGAAAACCGATGGCGGTTCGGGCGCGAGCGCCCAGTCCGATCCTTCCGGTGGCGGGGACGGCGAGACGAGTTCTCCCGCATCCAGCAGTCCGGACGATTCTCAAACCGCATCGAGCACACCGGGCGCCTCCGGCGGCGCATCCTCCGGGTTCATCGGTCACTGCCCCCGCTGCGGTCGGACCGACCTGGTCGAGCATGTGGTGGAAACACCCACGATGGACATCCACGACTGGCGTTGTCCCGCATGCAACGTGACCGGACGCTCCGGACCGCCACCTTCCGGACTGGGGTCGGACACCGCACCGCCTTCAACCGAATCCTCCACCGCGCCACCGCCCCCCAAGAAAACTCGGTCCGGGTGCCCCTTCTGCAAGGCAACCGTGGCCTTCCGAAACGACAATTTTGAGTTAGGGCCCATCTATCAATGCGCTAACGGCCATGTCGCCAAACAACGCGATCTGATCACCGTGGAGGAATAAGCCCGCTTCATGAAAACACAAATCGCCATTTGCTGTTTCGCACTCGCATGGGGGGCGGCTCTCGTCGCCTCTGGACAAGCCATCGGCGCAGTCGACGCGCTCTATCCCGATTCGGATCCGGCGGAAAAGCCGCAGGGCCGCGCGTCCCGCAACGAATCGCCTCCAGCGGAAAGAAACGACGAGGAAATCCTCAAGCGGCTCGACTTGCTTGACGCCCACCTGGGCAGTTCCTCCCGCCCGCCCTCGATCACCCATAATGTGGAGCGCCGCCTCTCCAATCTGGAGCGGCGCGTTCAGCAGATGGAACAACAGCAGTCCCGCATGCAGCAGTTCGATCAGCGCATCCGGCGACTGGAAATGAAATAACCCGAACGAAGAGGTCCTCTGATGAAATGGCACGGAATTCTATCGATGGCGTTGGCCGCAGGTCTGGCCGGCTGCGCCTCCCCCTCCGGCTCTTCCAGCGGCGGAGCCGGCACCGAAAGGCCGAATGTCCATGTCGCGAGCGAAGCCGCCGGGATCGACAAGGTGGGCATCCTTCCCTTCAAGGCGGCCACCACCCTCATCGGCTCTTCCGTCTCGGACATGTTCGTCACCGAGTTCATGAAGCTGGGCCGCTACGAGTTCGTCGAGCGCTCCCAGATGTCCGGGGTGCTCGGCGAAACCGAAGTGGCCCTCTCCGGCCTGACCGCCGGGCAGGCGGCCCGGCTCGGCGAGATGGCCGGGGCGAACGGCGTCATCATCGGCACGGTCTCCGAATACGAGATGGTCGCGATGGGCGGCCGCACCTATCCGGTGGTCGGCATCAGCGTGCGCCTCATCGACTCGGCCACCGGCAAGATCCTCTGGAGCGTCGACCACTCGGAACGCGGCGGCAAGGGCGACACCCTCTCCCGGCATGCCCGCGCCGTCGTCCAACACATGTCGACCGCCTTGGCCAAGCAACTGCGCTGAAAGGATGCCTCCCATGAAACACGCCCTGCTCCTCTCCTTGCCCTGCCTTCTCCTGCTCGCAGGCTGCGCCACGCCCCCGGCTTCGGCCCCCGCTTCGGCCCCGGCCCGCGCCCGCTCCGCGCCCGCTCCGGCGGCCGCGGCCCAGGCTGTCGCGCCGACCTTCTTGCCGCGCGTCATGGTCATCGTGGATGAAAAGAGCCTGGGCACGATCGCCACCGCCGAAGTCGAAGCCATGGCGATCAAGAAATTGACGGCCATGGACGTGCCGGTGGTCGATCAAGACATGGTCCGCGCCAACATCGCCCGCAGCCAGCAGATGCTGGCCTCCGCCGGCGACAACCGCGGCGCGGCCGCGCTCGGCACCCAGTTCGGAGCCGACATCGTGATCATCGGCGAGGCCGTCGCCAAACCCTCCGCCCGGCGCATCGCCGACACCAACCTGCGCTCCTACCAGGCCGTCGCCACCCTGCGCGCCGTGCGCACCGACAATTCCGCCACGCTGGCCGCCGCCTCCGAGGATGTCACCCAAATCGGCCTCGAGGATGTCAGCGGCAGCGCCAAGGCCCTCCGGTCCGCGGGCGAGAAAGCCCTCGCCGCCCTCCTCCCGGACATGCTCGCGAAATGGACGCCGGGCAACGCCGGGGGCAATGCCGCGAACGCCTTTCCCCATCGCGTGGAAATGACCGTTGGCGGCGTCGACCAGATGTGGAAGCTCAAGGCGATCCGCGACAGCCTGCGCGGCCGCACCCAGGAGGTGCGCAATGTCGCCCAGCGCAGCTACACCGCCGGCGTGGCCGAATTCAGCCTGGAGTCCGCCCTGCCCCTAGAGGAACTGGCCGAAGCGCTCGTGCTGGCACCGCCGGAAGGGTTGAAAATCCAAGTGCTGGATGTGGGCGGGGGGCGGATCCAGGCCCGGGCGGTCGCGCAATAAGAGGCGGACATGAAAACAATCTGCATCCTGTCGCTGTGGCTGGTTGGGCTGACGACTTCGATTGCCGCTTCGCCTTCGACCGAGGCCGGCGTCCTGCTCGCCGCCTATACCCGGTTTGTCCTGGCCCGCGAAGTCCACGCCCAGGCGCTCAATCTCGCCCAGCCGCTTCCCGAAGCCGATGCCCGCCAAATCGCGGATCAAGCCGGGGCTTGGATGACCGCCGAAACCGAACAGCTCCGGACCCAGCTCGATGCGCGCTTTGGCGAAGGCGCCCGGGATCGTTTCGCCGAATTCGTGTCAAGCTACACTGCCGCCGAAGGCACCAACGACCTGCACTATCTCGGACGGCTGGCCGGCGACGCCCAATTGGGGGAAAACCCGTTGGAGTTTTCCGCCCTGCGGCGGCTCGTGCTCGACAAGTGGCTGGCCGACTCCTTTGCCGCCGGCGGCCAGTTGCTCGGCGAAATGCAGACCTGGGCGGATCTCCGCTCCAAGAATCCTCACACTCCTCCCCTCGCCGCCTGGTTGGCTCGCGCAGAGCCCGTCGCGACCACGGCTCCGGCCACCCCGGCCAAGCCCGTCAATCCCTTGGCGGCCGCCGAGGCCGACGTCCCCGAATTCATTCCGCCTCCGGCCGGACCTCCCGCCAACCCGATGGACGCCTTCGCCCAAAGCCGGGCCGAGAAACGCGACCGCGCCCTGCAAGATGCCCAAGCCGGCATGCAGCAGATGGCCATGGAGCGCCAAGGCGCCGAACAGGAATATGCCGCCAAGAAAATGGCCGAGGCCCAAGCCGATGCCGAAGCCATGCGCGCCCAGGCCCAGAAACTCGCCGCCGTCGAGCAAGAGGCCATCGATCAGCGCGCCAACAGCTGGATGGGCCGCCTGAAAAACATCGTCAGCGCCACCGTCGGGGCGGCCACCGGCGCCTTCACCGGCGGCATCGGCGCCGAAGCCGGACGGCAGGCCGCCAACGCTCTGTTTCCGCCCTGATCTCGGCGGGAGACATCCGCCAAATGGCCAAACCTTGAAATGCCCTGACCGGATCAGTCCAGGTAGATCTCGACTTCGAATTGGTTGTAATCACCCGAATAGCTGCGCACTTCCAAGACGGTTCGCCGGCCTTCGAGAACATCCACGTCGCCGGCCCAGGACCGGCTCGTGTCGTCGCCGTCCAGCACCACGCGGTAGACGCCCGGAGCGCGGTCGTAGTAGCGGTGCTTGCCCGACGACACCCCGTCCTCTTCCGCCCCGTCGACATAGACCAGAATCCGGTCGCCCGTGACGTTCTCCACGATCAACGAGCCCTGCCCCGGCGGCGGATCGCGCTCATAGCGATCCTCATCGCACCCGCTCCAGAAAAGCCACCCGGCCATCAGCATCCCGATGCCCGCCCATTGGAAACGTCTTGGGAATTGCCCTGTCATTTTCCGGCCCTCATTTCCTGCCTCACGCTGTTGCTACCCTACTGGGTCTTCCCGCAAAATGCAATCGTCCCCGTTTGGCGCGTGAGGCGGCGCGGGCCTCCGCCCGCATCGGACGGACGGAGCCCATCCGTCCTCAGGCTCCCGCCGCGCAGACGAAGATGCGATAGTGCAGATCGGCTTGGAATCCGGCGGGCCCCCGCCGGAAAACTTCGTTTTGCCCACCGAATTCGGCCGCCATTTCGTCCGCGATGCGCCGGAGATCGGCTTCCGCCAACCCGTAGCGGCGGCCCAATTCAGCGGAATCGAGCAACAACGCCGGCGCCGGCCGCACAACCAACACCCTCCAACCGGCCGCATCGAGACGCCCCCTCAGATCGGCAACCGCAGGATACCATTTTCCGGTCCGCATCTTCCGATACAGCGCGTTGAGGCAATCGGCGTCTTCTTCGCGTTCGAAACACGCGGTCTGGTGCACCCAGAACTCGCCCGTCGCCGCCTGCGCCCGCAAGTGGCGCAGCAGCGGGGCCAACCCCTTCTCCCCCGCATAATGCAGAACCGACCGCATGAGCCAGAGCGCCGTGCGCCCGGCCGGCACCACCTCGGCGCGGCGAAAGGCCTCCACCGAGTTGCGAACGCAGGAAATTCCGTTTTTTTCAGCTTCGGAAAGCTGCAAGCGCGAACCGTCGAGATTCACCAGCGCGCCACCGTCGCCCGCACCGGTCTCCCGCAGCTGCGACAACAGAAATCCCGTGCCCCCGCCCACATCCACGACGACCGACGGGCGCTCCCCGGCCCAGACTTCGCGCACCGCCGCAACCAGCGGCTGCGCCACCGCCGGATCGGAAAAATAGCCGCCGTGCATTTGCGCCCATGCGGTGCCATGTACCATCTGTTCTGGACCGATAGGTTCCGCCATCGGAATTCCACCTCAAAACGGCGTGTGGCTGACCAGCAGCCGGAACCGCACGCGGTCCGGCATCGCGACCGGTTGCGATACGGCTTGGGTATGCACCGGAAATTGCCCGGCCGGCAGCCGGTAGATGCCCCGGTCCTCGACATCCCCCTTGAACTGAATCTCGTTGGCCGCCGTCGTCCGGATTTCATTGAAGTGAAAGCCGTTCGCGTAGGCGCCCGGGTCGCAATTCGTGGCGCTCATGCCGGACTTGCCGATCTGCGGCCGCCGGTTGCCCTCGCAATCGCCCCCCGGCCCGCCGTTGGCCGTGCCGGCGTCGATGCAGAACGAAGCCGGCGCCAACCGGAAATTCCCCGCGCCCGCATCCACGAACGCCGGCTGAATCTCGACGGCGGCCATCCCCCCATTGGCATATGGCGCGAATGGCGTCGCAGTTGACGCGTTCACATCGCGCAGCGCCGCGAACGAAACGCACGCAAACGAGAAGAACAGAAATCCGGCAACCCCGACATTCCGAAAAGCGCGCATGGCCGTTTCCCTCCTGGAGATTGAATACTATGCCTTTCCTCGATTCCCCCGCAAGCGGGAAAAGGAAAGAGATCAAGCACCTCGGGGCGAGGATGCGGCGGCGGCGGCAAGCAGGAATTGGCGCAGCGCCTCGCGGCCGGATTCGAGGGAGTCCGTTTCGATGTATTCATCGACGGTATGGGCCTGCGCGATGGCGCCGGGGCCCCACACGAGGGTTTCCGCGCAGGCGGAAGCCAGCACGCCGGCATCGCTGCACCAAGCCGCGCCTTCCCGCGCGGGGACAACCCCGGCGCCTTCCAGCGCCGCGCCGAAGCGGCGCACCAGTCCAGCCTCGGCATCCGTGTGGAAGGGCAAGCCTTCCTTCAGGAGCGCGAGCTCCACGCCGCCGGGGATGGCCGCCAGCCGCGCGCGCAGATCGGCGAGCAGGCGAGCGGCGGTCTCGCCGGGCATGAGGCGGCGGTCGACCTGGATCTCGCAGGCGTCGGGCACCACGTTGGTGGCCGCGCCGCCGCGGATGACGCCGACGGACACCGTGGGCCGGCCCAGCGCCGCGCTGGAAAATTCCTTGCCGGCTTCGGCCGTGGCCTCCTCAAGGATGCGCCAGACGGCGGGCATCTTGAGGATGGCGTTGTCGCCGCGCGCCGGATCGGAGGCGTGCACGGCGCGGCCGCGCGTGGCGACCGTGAACCAGCAGGCGCCCTTGTGCGCATGCACGATGCGCAGATCCGTCGGTTCGAGCACGACGCACTCGTCGGCGCGCAGTCCCGCCGCGACGGCCTCCTCCGCCCCGAGGTTTCCCGTTTCTTCGCCGATGGCGCCAAGCCAGACCAGCTGCGTCGCGGATTTCCCCAGCGCGGCGAGCACCTCGGCATCGAGCGCGGCCATGAAGGCGGCCAGCGGCCCTTTGGTGTCGCACGCCCCGCGGCCATAGAGCCGTCCGTTTTCCTCGCGCAGGACGAAGGGATCGCCCGCAAACCCGGCGACGCCGACAGTGTCGAGGTGCGACTCGAACAGGATCGTCTTCTTCGGCGCGGCGGCGCCGAAGCGCGCCAGCAGATTGGGCCGGCCGGGCGTGGCGCCGACACGTTCCGCGCGGAATCCCTTCTGCGCAAACCACGGCTCCAGGAATTCCACCATCCGCGCCTCGCCGCAGAGGGCGGGGTTGTCGGCCAGCGCGGGATTCACGCTGGGGATGGCGACGATCTGGCGGAGGATTTCGGAGGCGGAAGCGTTTTTCATCGCGAGAGTCCTTTCTGCGGTTCAGCGGCCGATCCAAAGGCCAGCGGCGAAAAGAATACCGAAGGCCAAATGGAGCAGGGCCATGCCAACGACGTGCTTTTCTTCGACGGGGCCGATCCAGACCCCGCGATACCAGCGGACGGCGACGGGAAGGGTCAACAGGGCGGCCAGCGTGGCCAGCGGCAACTGGCGCGTCAGCGCCATGAGCGGAGTCAGCAGAAACGGAATCACAAGGAAAAGGCCGGCGACCACCTTGCCTTCGACGGGCGCGAACCGCATCGGCAGGGTGCGCAGTCCGGCATCGCGGTCCGACTTCATGTCGCGCAGGTTGTTGGCATAGAGGATCAAGGTCATCAGCAGCGCGGCGGGAAGGCCTGCGGCCACGGCCCCCCAGGAAAAGCGCCCGGTTTGCGCCATATGCCCGCCCAACGTCATGCCGATGCCCATCATCAGGAACACCCACACCTCGCCCAGGGCGCGGTGCTTGGGGCTGAGCGGGCCGGCGGAATAGGCGAACGCGCCGAGGAGCCCGGCCACGCCCAGCAGCAGCAGGCCCCACCCAACCTGTCCCGCCAGCCACAGGCCGGCCAGCGCGCCGAGCGCGGCGCAGACCGTCGCGCCGCGGAAGCAGCGCGCGGGCGTCATCTCGCCGCGGACCAGCACGCCGCTGCCCACCCCGCCACCTTCGCGGTCCACCCCGCCCTTGAAGTCGTGGTAGTCGTTCCACAAGTTGGCCGCCGTGTGCAGCAGCACCCCCGCCGCCAGCGAAACGCCCAGGCGAAGCCCCGAAAATTCCGCGCCCGAAACCCGCGCATGCAACCCGCCGATGGCCACGGGCACGAGGCTCGCCGAATAGGCGTAGGGACGGACGGCCACCGCCCACAGCTTCACCGCCTTCATTTCCACCCTCCAGGCAGCCGGGCGCCTTCTGCCGCGCGCAACTCCGCGCGCGAAATCCGCCAGCCGCCCTCGCCCGTGTTCCAGAGCAGATCGGCCGTGCCATCGCCTTCCGCCGCTTCCCCGGCGGCCGATGCCAGCCGGTAGCGGGCCGCCACGCGGGCGTTCACCGCGCCCTCGCCGGCCGCCGCGACGGTGATTTCCGGACGGGCGAACTCGATTTGCGCCAGCGACGAGCGAATTTGGGCGAAAACCGAGACGATGTCCTTCCGGCCCGTGGCCAGCGTCCCGTAGCCCTCCAGTTCGAGCACCGCATTCGTGGCCAGGAAGTTTCCCAGCCGGTTGGCGGACAGCCCCAGCGAAACCGGCGATTCCTCCTCCGTCTTCTCCGCCACGCGCACCACCCGCGTCGTCGCCCGCTTCACCCGGGCTTCCGCACCCCAATAGGTGATCGCCCCGAAGGAAACTCCCAGCAAAAGCGCCGGAAACACCGCTCGGAGGGCCCAAGTCCGTCCCCTCTTTCGACTGACCTCTTCTGGCCGCAGCCGCATGAAAACACCTCTTCCCGCAAAATTGGCTGGTCATTCAGCCGCAATCAGCATACAAAAATAGCGTAAATTGCAAACGACGAAAGATTTATTATGAGCGAACCCACCACCTCTCCAGGCTATGTCGAGGCTGCGCAAACCATCTTGGAGGATATTCTCCGACTGTTGGAATTCGAAGACGCCCAGCTGGAATCCACCGTGGAAGATGGACAGATCTTCTTCCAGATCGTCACGGCCGATGCCGGACGGATCATCGGACGGACCTCGCAGACCTTGGACGCCATCCAGTTCCTGCTCAACCGCCTGCTGTCGCGGAAGTACGAAGATTCGCCTTATTGCGTGGTGGATGCCGAACGCTATCGGGAGCGCCGCCGGGAAAAATTGCTGGCCGACACGAACGAGGCTCTTGAGCGCGTCCGCCAGAACGGCCACCCTTGGCGCATGCCGTTGCTCAACTCCATGGAGCGGCGCATCATCCACCAGGCGCTCAAGGATTGCCCCGATGTGCGCACCCATTCCGAGGACGAGGATGCGGAGGGGCGCAAGCGCGTCGTGATCTCCTTGGCCGAACCCTTCCAAGCCGAAGCGGCCGCCGCCGAGCCTCCCGCCCCGTCCGAACCGTCGTGACCGGCGAAACGCCCCTGCGCCCGGCCCGTTTCCTTCCGGCCTCTGACCGGCCGGGGATTGACATCCGGCCCCTCAAACCCCACAATGCCCGCCTTTGAAAACATGGCTTGCAAAAACCAGGTGATGCAGGCCTCCCGTCAATGGAAAGGATGATCCGATGAAACAGACTGAATATTGGATGATGGCGTCCCTCGCTTTGAGCTTGGTTCTGACTGGTTGCGGCGATTCAAAGCCGGCCGCCCAGGAAAAACCGGATGTGGCCGCCGCCGAAATCGCGGCGCCCGCGCAGGACGCGGGAATCGCCGCGCCCGCGCAAGACATCGAAACCATCGCCCTCCCGGCGGTCGACCCGGCCACGCTGGTCGCGAAGGTCAACGACACGGACATCACCGAGGCCGACGTCCAGAAGGTGCTGACGATGTTCATGAAGCAGATGGGCGGCCGGATCCCCCCCGATCAGGTGGCCACGGCGCTTCCCCGCATCCGCGAGCGCATCGTGGAAGAGTTGGTCATGCGCCGCGTGATGCTCGATGCGGTCGCCAAGGAAGGCATCAGCCTGTCCGATTCCGAGTTCGCCGAAGTCAAGGCCGAGTTGGTCGAAGAACTGCCTCCGGGCACCACGATCGAGACCTACATGGCCGAGACCGGCACCACGGAAGCCGAAATGCGCGAGCAGATGGCCGTCCGCAAGATGATCATGGCCAAGGCGGAAACCCTCGCGAAGCCCACGGATGAAGAAATCCAAGCTTTCTACGACGAGAACCAAGAAGGCTTCAGCCAAGGCGAGACCGTCAGCGCCTCCCACATCCTGCTCAAGGTGGACCCGGCCGACGATGAGGCCGCCAAGGCCAGCAAGCGCGAGCGCATCGACGGTCTTCGCAAGCAACTGCTCGAAGGCGCCGATTTCGCCGAAATCGCCAAGGCCAATTCCGATTGCCCCAGTTCCAGCGCAGGCGGCGACCTGGGCTCTTTTGGCAAGGGTCAGATGGTCCCGGCGTTCGAAGACGCCGCCTTTGCGCAACCGGTGGGCTCGGTCGGCGAAGTGGTCGAAACCCCCTTCGGCTACCACCTCATCAAGGTCTCCGAGCACAGCAATGCCAAAACCTTGGAGTTTGGCGAGGTGAAGACCCGCATCAGCGACATGCTGTATTCCCAGAAGCAGCAAGACGTGGTGCGCGAATTCGTGGATGGACTCCGCGAAAAGGCGAACATCCAGCGCTTCGACACGCCCCCGGAAGCCGAGACCCTGCTCCAACTGGACGTCGAAGAAGATGAAATCGCCGAGGAAGTCCCGGCCGCCCCCGTCGCCGAAACCGCCATCGAGGAAGTCAAGGAAGCGGCCTCGGATGCGGCGGATCAAGCCGCCGAAGGGGTCGAAGAAGTGAAGGACGCCGTCGCTTCCGCCGCCGAGGAGGCCATCGAGGAAGTCAAGGAAGCCGCCTCGGATGCGGCGGATCAGGCCGCCGAAGGGGTCGAAGAAGTGAAGGACGCCGTCGCTTCCGCCGCCGAGGAGGCCATCGAGGAAGTCAAGGAAGCCGCCTCGGATGCGGCGGATCAAGCCGTCGAAGGGGTCGAAGAAGTGAAGGCCGCCGTCGCCCCCGCCGCCGAGAAGGTCGAAGAAACGGTGGAAACCGCCCCGCCGGCTTCCATGGAAAAGGCCGAATAGCCTCCCCCGCGATTCCATGAAAAGCCCGGCGCAAGCCGGGCTTTTTTCATGGACCAAACGGCCTTTTCCGAGTGGCCTCCCGTGATTGACTCCCCGCCCCGCTTTCGGCACAATCGCGCGCATCATGAAAATCCAATTCTCCCCCGACGCCCTCCAGCAGAACCGCAACCGCACGCTTTTGGCCGAGTCGCTCTACATGCGCCGCGAGGTCGTGTCCTCCGTCCCCCCCCTCGAACTCGACATCGAGCAGATTCCCCGCCTGTCCGACGACGACCTCGCCTTGTTCGAGGCCCTGCAGATCGACGCCGCCCGCCTCGCCATCGAATCCGTCGCTTCGCTGTCGAAAATCAATGAAGTCGATCACATGGGCGGCGGCCTCGATCTGATTCCGCCGCTCCTGCTGACCCTGTCGCTGGTCAACCGCGTCGAACGGGATTTCACCATCGAGAACGCCCACACCTCCATCGGCTACTATTCCGCCCTTTCCGCGCTGGGCTATCTGGAGCGCCGCCGCGTCATCGACACCTTCCGCCGCGGAATCGACATCCCCGGACATGTCTCGTGGGTGCCGGGCGGAACCCAGCTCAACGGCGGACGCCTCGGCGTCATGATCCCCACCGCCGTCGGCCAGGCCCTCGGCAAGCGCGCCGCCTACGGCTCCGACGCCTGGGTGCTCTGCCATTGCGGTGACGCCGGATGGCTCGCCGGCCACTCGCTCAACGGATTCCACGCGGCCCACATCCACAAGGCCCCCGTCACCTTTCTCATGCATCGGAATGGAATCCAGCTCTCCGGCACGACGAAGCAGATGACGGGCAAAGACCCCCGCCCCCTCATCGAAGCCCTCGGCATCCAGATTCTGGAAACCCCCTCCCTGTACGACCTCGCCACGCTGTGGCAAACCCTCCGCGAGGCGCGTTCCCTCGCCCGGAACGGCATCCCCTCGCTGGTCTTCCCCACCGGCAAGAGCGAGGTGCCCCTTTTCCAGATCGGCGAGCGATTCGGCATCGCCGCCGAGCTTTCCGCCTTCGCCGCCAACAACGGCGTGCCGATGGACACGGCCGTCTGGCTGCCCGGCTGCCTGATGAGCTACCGCGACGTGCCGTCCATGATGGAATGCCTGTTCCTCGTCAACGGCCTGCCCGGCGGCAAGGCGCATCACGACGGGCATATGAAGGGCCGCGACCTCGACGCCCTGCTGGCGAATCCCATGCTGCAAGCCTCGAAAGCCAACCAAAAAGCCCTCCAGCGCTGGCGCTCGCTTCCGCCGGTGTCCGTCACCACCACCGCCCGGCCGGCGCCGGGCGCGGAAAACCTGGTCCTCCCGGCCGAGGCCCTCGCGCAGGCCGACGCCGCGCTTCCCGCAGCCGGCGGCAAGTGGGTCACGCCCCGCGCCGGCGTCGCCCTCGCCTATGATCTCGTGGCCAAGACCCATCCCGCCGCCACCTTCGTGCTGGATTGCGACCTCGCGCCCTCCACCAAGGTGGATCTGGCGCTCAAGGTGCTCGATTCCGACCACCAGTTCCAGCTTTCCATCGAAGAACAGATCGCCACCTTCATGGCCAACGGCCTGGCCATGTCCACGCCCGAGCCCAAGCTGGTGGTCTTCGCCACCTTCGCCGCCTTCTTCGAAGGCATCGCCCGCGAGGGCCTCGAGATGTGGCGCTACCAGCGCAACCTGAACGGCGCCAACGAAGGGCTCAACGTCACCTTCCACCTCTCGCACGTCGGCTCCTGCACCGGACGCGACCATTTCTCCGGCTGGTCCCTCGACTGGATCAACCTCGCCATCGGCTACCTGCCCTATCTGGACCGCTTCTACGCCCCCGCCGACGCCCGCGCCGCCTTCGTCGCCATCTGCGACCTGGCCGCGCGCAACGGCGCGCACATCCTCGGCATCCCCCGCGACAACCTCCCCATCCTCGTGGATCCGGCCACGAAGGGCCCGCTCTGGAAATCCGATTCTCCGTGGACCGACGTCAACCAGCTCCGCGCGCAGCCCGGGGCGAAAAAGGCCCTGCTCGGCTTCGGGGCCACCGCTTTCGTCGCCGCGGAGGCCTCCGACAAGCTGGCCGCCGACGGCCTCGTGGCCGACGCCTGGGTCGTCAACGGCCTTCCGCTGGACGCCGGCCGCCTTGCCGCGCTGTTCAAGCAGTATCCCGAGGGCATCGTCACCCTCGAGGACGGTCTCATCGGCAGTCCTGAAAAAGGTCTGCGGGGCTTCGCCGGCCTCGTCTGCGGCGCCGCCCACGGCAAGAAGCTCCCGCTGATCCACCTAGGCATCACCGACCCGCGCGTCGCCCCGTCCGAGGGCCATCTGGAGCTGTGGCAGTACTTCGGCATCGACGTCCCCTCCGCCATCGCCGCCGTCAAGGCCCTGTAGCCGGAACATCCGCCCCGGGCGCCGCGGCCGTTTCCGCGATGGAGTGGGAAGCCAATGAACCTCGTCCAGGAAATCCAGAAGCTCAAGACGGAACGGAACGCCCGGATCCTCGCGCACAACTACCAAGCGCCCGACGTCCAGGACATCGCCGACTTCACCGGCGATTCCCTCGAGCTCTCGCGCAAGGCCACTGAAATCACCGCCGAGGTGATCGTTTTCTGCGGCGTGCACTTCATGGCCGAGACCGCCGCCATCCTCAACCCGAAGAAGACGGTCCTGCTGCCCGACCCCCGCGCCGGCTGCCCCATGGCCGACATGATCACCGGCGACCAGCTCCGCGAATTCAAGGCGCAGCACCCCGGCGCCAAGGTCGTCTGCTACGTCAACTCCACCGCCGAGGTGAAGGCCGAAAGCGACTGCTGCTGCACCTCCGGCAACGCCGTGAAAATCGTCCGGCACTACGCCGACGACGAAGTGCTCTTCGTCCCGGACCAGCACCTCGGCAGCGTCGTGGAGGAGATCCTGGGCCGGAAGCTCATCCTGTGGCCCGGCTACTGCCCCACCCACGCCCGCATCAACCCCAAGGACATCCTGGAGCTGAAGGCTGCCCATCCCCGGTCCGTCGCCATCGCCCATCCCGAGTGCCCCAAGCCCGTGCGCGTCGTCTCCGACCATATCCTCTCCACCGGACAGATGTGCAGATTCGTCCAAGAGAATCCCGCCGCGGAATTCATCGTCGCCACGGAAGAAGGTCTCCTGCACCGCCTGCGGAAGGACAATCCCGGCAAGACCTTTTATCGCGTCTCCCCCTTCGCCGTCTGCCCCAACATGAAGCGCATCACCCTGGAAAAGGTCTATTTCTCCTTGCGCGACATGGAAACCGCCATCCGCGTCGAGACGCCCATTGCCGACCGCGCGCGCCGCGCCATCGAGCAGATGCTCGCCTGGTCCTGAACCCGTCCGCCCCCCTCCGCCTTCCGCCGTGGTCCGGGCCGCGGGCGGAAGGTTTCCACGGTGTGGAAAACCGGGCGCCAGCCCCGGGCTTCGAGCCTCCCCCTAGCGGATCCGGGCCGTCTTGAGCAGCGTCTGCAGGTCTTCCATCACGGCCTGCAGGTCTTCCTCGTGCTCCACCTCGTCCTGCAGGATCTGCAGCACGATGTTGTAGGTCACGGGGTCTTTTCCCATGGTCAGGTTCAGCAGCTTCTTGTAGGTCATGATCGCGCACTGCTCGCCGGCGATGTTCTGGGCGAGGACGTTCTTCACGAACGGATTCTTCGGCGCGTCATAGCCGCAGTTGCTGAACTTGTACCATTCCTTGGGCTCGGTGACCGGCGTGCCGCCGAGCTGGATGATGCGCATCGCCAGCATGTCCGAATGCCGCAGCTCGTCCGCCGCGTGCTGGATCAGCTCCGCGATGACCGCTTCTTTCATCGGGCCTTTCACCACCTTGGCGCCGATCCAATACTGGTAATAGGCCAGCCACTCGTCGGAGAACGCCTTGTTGAGCACTCCGATGAGCTTCTTGACGCTCATGTCGACGATCGCGATTCCCTTGGTTCCCATGGCCTCCGTCCTTTCTTCTTCGTCCTTCTTCCGTTTTCCCTAGAACTCGACCGCCGGGGCCGTCTCGGCGCCTTGCGCGGCCTCGAACGGCGCGCGGGCGGCGAATCCCGCGAGGCGCGCGAGGAAGAGCGTCGGCATGGAGCGGATGAGCGTGTTGTAGCCCTGCACGGCGCCGTTGTAGCGCTGCCGCTCGACGTTGATGCGGTTCTCCGTCCCGGCCAGTTCGTCCTGCAGGGCGATGAAGTTCTGGTTGGCCTTCAGCTCCGGATAGTTTTCCATCACCACCATCAGACGGCCCATCGCGCCTTCCAGCATCGAAGCCACGCCGACCTTCTCCGCCTGGGTCTTCGCCGCGCCCCACTGGCTGCGCAGGCGCGTCACTTCTTCGAGGGTGCCCTTTTCATGCGCGGCGTACCCCTTGACCGTGTTGACCAGGTTGGGGATCAGGTCGAACCGGCGCTGGAGCACGGATTCCACGTTGGCCCACGCCTTGTTGCACTCCTCGTCCTTCGCCACCATTCCGTTGTACATGCCCATGAGGCTGCCGCCCACCAGCAACACCAGCACCAGCAACACGATTCCCGCCACCAAACAGCCTTTGCCCATGCTCATCTCCTTTGTTGCGCGCCCTTTCCAAATCACCAACCGCGGCTCGCCCCCCCCCCCCCCC
>SABN01000068.1 GCA_009928955.1 Opitutia bacterium
GCCCCCGCCCCGGCCGTCGCTCCTGAAACCCCCGTGGCTCCGGCCTTTTGATCGCAGGATCCATCCACCCCCCCTCCGGGAGAATCCCATGGCCCAAACCCTCACCAACGAGCGCAACCTCCTCGGCCGCCAAGAAGCCATCGAACAGGAATTGCGCCTGCTCAAACGCATGCGCCTCATCGAATGGGGCGCCGCCGCCCTCTTCGTCGTCGCCGGCCTCGTCTGGAAATACGGCCTCGACAAGGGCTTCTTCCTGCTTTTCATCGGCGGCGCGCTGGTGTTCCTCGCCCTCGGCCACGAGGCCCGGCGCAAGGAGAGCCTGCAGGAGCACGCCGACACCGAAAGCATGCGCGGCGCCAAGGAGGCGGTGGCCCGCCTGCTGGACGAGAAGCTCGCCAACGACCACTTCATCCTCAACGACCTCCGCCTCAAGGTCGGGCGCGAAAAATGCTGGATCGACCATTTGGTCGTCGCGCCTTCCGGCATGTTCGTGGTCAACACGCTCAACTGGGACGGCAAGATCGTCGGCGACACCGGCAAGCAAGCCTACACCTGGAAGATCCGCGCTCCCGGCGGCCAGGTCCGCCCCGCCCGCAATCCCGTCGGCCGGGCCCTGCGCGAACGGCGCATCCTCTGCAATTGGCTCAAGGGCACCAACCTGATCTGGGAGCGCGTTTTCCCGCTCGTCGTCTTGGCCAACCCCAACGCCGACATCCAAGTCACCAATGCCGAACGCCGCGTGCTCACCCCCGGACAGGCCGTCACCCTCATCAACGACTTCTGCTTCGAGAAGCCCGTCCTTTCCAACGCCGAGGTCGAAAAACTGGCCCGCGGCCTGAACGAACAACAAAACAAGGCCTGACCGGCCCCGCCCGCAGGAGCGCCCCTTGGCCAAGATCCTCCGCAGCGAAAGCAGCCTTCTGCACCGGCAGAACGCCATCGGGCGCGAATTGTCCCGCCGGAAGATCACGCGCCTGCTGGTCTGGGCCGTGGCCGCCGCCCTCATGGGCTGGGGCGGCCTCCACGCCTTCCGCCACCCAGGCCCCGGCGGCTTCGTCGCCGCCGCCTTCGTCCTCGTCCTCGCCATCGGCTACGAAGTCCACCTCCGCGAGATCGCCCGCGAAAGCCGCAACCTCGAAGGGGGTCGCCGCGGCGAGCAGAAGATGGCCGAACTCCTGGCCGAGCGGCTCGCCGACGACCACGTCATCCTCAACGACCTCGAACTGCGCGTCGCCCACGAGCGCGCGCAGATCGACCATCTGGTCATCGCCCCCTCCGGCATCTACGTCGTCGAATCCAAGTTCTGGGCCGGCAAGCTCACCGGCGACGTCTGCGACGCCCAGTGGACCCAGCGCAAATCCAACGGATCCACCCGGTCCGTCAAGAGCCCCGTCCAGCAGGTCGAGCGCCAGCGCCGCATGTTCATCACCCTCCTCGCCGCCAAGGTTCCCGAGGACCGCATCCACGCCCTCGCCGTCTTCACCCATCCCGCCGCGGAACTCCACATCGCCAATGCCAAGGACCGCGTCTTCCGGATCCCCGACGCCATCCGCTTCATCAATGACCGCTGCTTCGAGCCCCCCGTCCTGTCCCCCGCCGAAGTCATGGAACTCGCCGAACAAATCAACCGCGGCCAAGCCTGATCCCGCGCGGCATGAATTTCCTCTGCGACTTCCACCTCCACTCCTGCCTCTCCCCTTGTGGATCCCTCGATAGCTCCCCCGCCGCCCTCGCCCGCGCCGCCAAGGCCGCCGGCCTCGACGCCATCGCGCTCACCGACCACAACAGCGCCCTCAACGCCCCCGCTTTCGCCGCCGGCTGCCGCCGCGAAGGCCTCCGCGCCCTCTGCGGCTTGGAAATCTGCACCGCCGAGGAAATCCACGCCCTCGCCCTCTTCGAGACCCCCGAGGCCGCCCTCGGCTTCGGCGCCTACCTCTACGACCATCTTCCCGACTTCCGCAACGTCCCGGAAAAACTCGGCGACCAGATCGTCGTTGACGAGCACGACGCCATCCTTGAACAGGTCGACCGCTACCTCGGCAACGCCACCGACATCCTCTTCAGCCAGCTTCCCGGCCTCGTCGCCGCCCATGGCGGCCTCTTCATCCCCGCCCACATCGACCGCGCCGCCAGCGGCGTCCTCTCCCGGCTCGGCGCCCTCCCCCCCGAATCCGGCCCCATCCTCGAAGTCACCCGCCATCGCCTGCGCGACATGCAGGAAACCTATGGCCCCACCCACACCCTCGTCACCTTCTCCGACGCCCACCACCTCGCCGACATCGGCCGCGCCGCCACCTTCATCGATGCCGACGATTTCACCCTCCCCGCCCTCCGCGCCGCCTTGCTCGCCCGCCGCGCCACCCCCCTCGTCCGCGCCTAGTCCCCCATGCGGCGGCCCGCGCCCCGTTTTCCACGCCGTGGAAAAATGTTTTCCATTGCGTGGAAAAATCCCGGACAGTTTTTCCATTGCGTGGAAAATTCGCCCTCTTTTTCCACGCCGTGGAACAACAAGGAACCCGCCCTCCGCGCCGCGCCCGCCCGTCGGCGCACCCATCGCCGGGGCGGCGTTCCGCCCGCCTATCCATCTCCGCCGCTTCGCAATACGCACGTCTTCCCGCCGCCCCCCGCCCCGGCGGAGGAAATGACGCCTCTTGGCCACCCAGAGCCGAGATGGCGGGATCTCCGTTGACTCCCCGCCAAAGGCCATCTAGAGTGTCCGCCACTTTCCGAATTGGGGATGACAAATGAAGCGACTGACGCCGCACCGGGACTTGCGCCCCTCGCCGGAGTTCCACCGCACTTGGATCTCCCTTGCGAGATCCTGCTGGCTGGCCGGCCTCGTCCTGATGCTGCTCGCGCCGCCGGCGGCCCGTTCCGCCGTGTTGTTCCAGGATGAGTTCAACCAAGGGATCCCGGGCTGGACGGCGGTCAAGCCGCGCGGCGTCTACTGGAACGGCCCCCTGCGCTGGGAGTACGACCTCACCCATCAGGCCATCGTCGAGCGCAGCAACATCTATACCGACGATCCGATGATTTCCCCTTCCGCCGTCGCGCCGATGCTCATCAACGGCGCCGTGGCCCAAGCGCCCTTCACCTATTCGGCGCGCATGACGGCCGGCGACACCGACGCCTTCGGACTGGTTTTCGGCTACCAGAACGAAACCAATTTCTACCGGCTCTATTTCTCCCGGTTGTCGCGGGCGGGATTTCCCTATCGCGGTTGCACGGTGGACCGGAAAACCAACGGCGTCTGGAGCACCCTGACCGTCCCCTCGATCGCGTTCCTGTATACCACCGGACGCACGTTCGACGTGTCTTTCACCGTGGACGCCTCCAACCGGATGACGGTCCGGATCGTGGACGACCCGCTGGGCGCCGCCACGCCCTATCAGCCCATCCACAACCTGGCCTTGCCAACCTCGCCCAACGGCAAGGTCGGCGCCATGACGTGGGGCATGGGCAGCTTCTACCCGCGGGGATTCCGCATCCAAAACCTGGCCCTGAGCCCGGCGGGGCTGCAGGGGAATCTGTACGGGATGACCAACTGGACGCCCGTCGTGCCGCCCAAGGCCAACGGCAGCGCGGCCCTGTCCGGGGGAATGCGCGAGGCGTCCTGGTTCTTCTCGGCCAATGAGCACGGCCCCGGCGGAACCCTCACGGAAGACAGCGATGCATTTGCCGCGAAAAATGCGGCCAATCCGGCCGACTTCACCGGCCCCACGATCGTGGCCGGCGACCGCGCTTGGAGCAACTACGTGGTCGCGGCCCGCATCGTGCCGTACGACATGCAAGGCCAAGGCCTGATCCTCCGCTACCAGGACCCGTCCAACTTCTACCGCATCGCCCTGGCCTCGCCTCAATTCGAAGCGACCGGCTTGCCGGGCGGCCTGTCCGTGCAGAAAAACGTCAACCGGGTCTACACGCAGATCCACCGCGACAACCCGGTGAAATACGACCCCCGCCTGAACGTGCCCTATGACCTCGTCGCCCAGATCGCCACCAACACCCTGAACATCCTCCTGGTCGCCGATCCGGACGGAGCCCCCCAGTCCTACACCTACGGGCCCTTCCACATCGACGGCGTCGACCGCGGGAAAATCGGCCTGTTCAGCTGGGCGAGCTGGGGCGTGGAATTCGACCGGGTGAGCGTGCAGGATGGCGCCTCGCTCTACGTGTCCTCGCCGCTCGGTTCGCCGAGTCCGGCCCGGGGCCTGCACGATTTCGAGCCGGGCCAGCTCGTGGCAGCCACGGCCGGCGCGGTCTCCAACCCGCCCGGAGTCCGCCGCTCCGCCAGCGGCTGGATCGGCTCCGGCTCGGTCCCCGCCAGCGGGACCGGTTCCAACGTTTCGTTCACGATCGACACCTTCTCGCGGCTGCACTGGCTGTGGAAAACCGAGTATCAGCTTTCCATCTCCAACGAGCCCGGCGGCACGGTCTCCTTCCCCCCCGGCGACTGGTGGCCCGAAAACGCGAAAGTGACGATCGTCGCCCGGCCCGACCGCGGATTCATGTTCGACGGCTGGGAGGGCGATTTGCAATCCCGCTCCCCGACGCTGAAGCTCACGATGGACCAACCGCATGATCTCAATGCCTATTTCACGGCCGACCGCGATGACGACGGCCTGCCCGATGAATGGGAATGGGCCTATTGGGGCGACTTGAGCCAGGGGCCCGAAGACGATCCGGACGAGGATGGAAACCGGAACCGCCAAGAAGAGGAAGCGGGAACGGATCCGAGGTCGGCCGACATCCTCCGCATCGAAACCGTGCAGATCCAGAGCAACGCCTCCTTCTTGACGGTTCGGAACAACACGGGCGCCCGCTACAACGTGGAACGGAGCGCCACGCTGAACGACGCCTGGTCGATGGCCTGCGAAAACCAGCCGGCGGAAGCCGCCTCCATCCCTTCGACTTCGCGCGCGGCGTTCTTCCGGCTGTCCCAGCCCAGGAAGCCCGAGGCCGTCCCGCCGTTCCGGCCCGGGTCGTGGTCGCTCGTGATCCTGCCCGACACCCAGAACTATTCGCGGCAGCACCCCGATCTGTTCAAGGACCAAACCCGCTGGATCGCGGCCAACAAGGACCGCTACAACATCCAATACGTGCTGCACGTCGGCGACCTGGTGGACAGCGACATCAGCAACCAATGGGAAGCCGCCGATGCCGCGCTTTCGGTCCTGGACGGCGTGGTGCCCTATGCCCTCGCGCCGGGCAACCACGACTACTCCGCCTTTTGGCCCGCCCGCTCCACGCTCATCAACCGCTATTTCCCGCCCAGCCGGTTCCAAGCGTGGCCCACCTTCGGGGGCGTCAAGGATGCGGGGCGGATCGAGAACAGCTACCATCTGTTCTCCGCCGGCGGCGTGGATTGGCTGGTGCTCGCCTTGGAATTCGGCCCGCGCAACGCCACGGTCGCGTGGGCCAATTCCATCGTCGACCGGCATCCCGACCGCCGGGTGATCTTGGTCACGCACGCCTATCTCTACGCCGACGACACCCGCTACGATTGGACGGCCAAGAGCACGAACCAGGCTTGGAATCCCCACGCCTACCCCAGCAAATACGATCCCGACGGCGTGAACGACGGCGAAGAGCTGTGGCGGAAACTCGTCCAGCTCCATCCCCGCTTCGCCTTCGTGTTCAACGGCCACGTGGTGACCGGCGGCGCGGGCCGGTTGTCCAGCCCGAACGATGCCGGCCACGTCGTCCACCAAATGCTGGCGAACTACCAGACGCAACCCCTCGGCGGCGGGGCCTTTCTCCGCCTCCTGGAGTTCCGGCCCAGCGGCAAGAAGGTCCAGGTCAAGACCTACTCGCCCTACAGCGGGACGTTCAAGGTCGATTCGCAGAACCAGTTCATCCTGAACCTCCAGCCGCCCTTGCGCTGAAGACGGGAAGCGCCCCCCCCGTTCCCTCCCGGCGGACGCCCCCCCGGATCCTCCGGCCTGCCTACGGAACGGGGAACTTGTCGGTGAAGGCGATCACCTCGCCCTTGATGCTTTGCTGGAGCTTCTCGCTGCCGGGGTCGGCCACGATCCGGCCGATCCACTCCGCGATCTGCTTCATCTCCCGCTCCTTCATCCCGCGCGTGGTCACCGCCGGCGTGCCGATCCGGATGCCGGAGGTCACGAACGGCTTCTGCTTGTCGAAGGGAATCGCGTTCTTGTTCACTGTGATGAGCGCCTGGTCCAAGGCCGTGGCCGCATCCTTGCCGGTCACGTTCAGCGCCGTCAGGTCGGCCAGCATCAGGTGGTTGTCCGTCCCGCCCGACACGATGCGCAGCCCCGCCTGCTCCAGTTCGGCGGCCAGCGTCTGGGCGTTGGCGACGATCTGCCGCGCGTAGTCCTTGAACGCCGGCTGCAAGGCCTCCAGGAAGCACACCGCCTTCGCCGCGATCACGTGCATCAGCGGCCCGCCCTGGATGCCCGGGAACACCTGCTTGTCGATGGCCGACGCGTAGGCCTCCTTGCACAGGATCAGGCCCCCGCGCGGCCCGCGCAGGGTCTTGTGCGTGGTGGTCGTCGTGAAATCGGCATGGGGCACCGGGCTCGGGTGGAAGCCCGCCGCCACCAGCCCCGCGATGTGCGCCATGTCCACCATCAGATGCGCGCCCACCGAATCCGCGATCGCCCGCAGCCGCTTGAAGTCGATGATCCGCGAGTAGGCGCTGGCCCCCGCGCAAAGCATCTTGGGCTTGTGCTCGGCGGCCAGCCGCTCGATGGAGTCGTAGTCGATGACCTCCGTCCCCGGCAGCACCCCGTAGGGCACCACGTTGAAGAACCGGCCCGAGAAGTTCAGCTTGTGCCCGTGCGTGAGGTGCCCGCCATCCGCCAGGCTCATCGCCAAGATCGTGTCGCCGGGCTGGAGCATGGCGAAATACACCGCCATGTTCGCGCCGCTGCCGCTGTGCGGCTGCACGTTCGCGTGCTCCGCGCCGAACAGCCGCTTCGCGCGCTCGATCGCCAGCCGCTCCGCCTCGTCCACGAATTCGCACCCGTTGTAGTAGCGCTTGCCGGGATAGCCTTCCGCGTACTTGTTCGTCAGCACCGAGCCCTGCGCCTCGCGCACCGCCCGGCTCACGTAGTTCTCCGACGCGATCAGCTCGATGTTCTGCCGCTGGCGCTTCGCCTCCCCCTGGATCGCCGCGTAGATGTCCGTGTCGCGCTCGTGGATCGCCTCGGGCTCCGTCACCCGCATCGCGCACCCGTTGATCTTCTGCACGCGCCGGTCGTGGCGGCTGCCCGGCTCGAATTCCGCCGCGAACCACGCGTCGAGGATCGCCGGAATCTCCTCCATCGGCGTGACGGCCGCGCCCAGCACCAGGACGTTGGCGTTGTTGTGCTCGCGCGCCATCCGGGCCATCTTCGCGGTGAACACCTGCGCCGCGCGCACCCGCGGGAACTTGTTGGCCGTCATCGCCATGCCCACGCCGGTCGTGCAGACCAAGATCCCTTGCTCCAGCGCGCCTTCCGACACCCGCCGCGACACCTCGATCGCGAAATCGGGATAGTCCGCCGACTCCGTGCTGTAGGTGCCGAAATCGGTCGCCTCGACGCCGGGGCGCGCCGCCAGCAGATCCTTGATCTTCTGCTTCATCTCAAATCCGCCGTGATCCGAACCCAATCCGATTTTCATTGTTCTGTTCCTTCCTGAAATCCTCCGGAGAGGGGCGTCCCGCCCGGTGGCGCGTCCGACAGGACTCGAACCTGTAACCTTCTGATCCGAAGTCAGAAGCTCTGTCCAATTGAGCTACGGACGCGGGGGGAGGCGCCTCGATCGGATGATTCCAATCCGAACCGGACCGTACCACACCCCCCCCGCCCCCGTCGAACGCTTTTCCCCGCCCGCGCCCCGTCCGCGGGCGGCCAATTGACACCGGTTCGGCAAGGCGGTAGGTTGGCCAAACTTGAAAACGACAAGCATGCAAAGGATGAACCGATGAACAACCCAGGCATTTGGGCTTTCCTGCTGGCGGCGATGATGGCGGCGAGCGGCCTCGCGGCGCCGGCGACGGAGGGCGCGCAACCCGGCGAATGGACCATGGACTTCGCCGCCGCCAAAACGCTGGCCGCCGAGAAGGACCTGCCCCTGCTCTTGAACTTCACGGGCAGCGATTGGTGCGGCTGGTGCAAGATCATGGATCGCCAGGTGTTCTCGCAAGAGGCCTGGAAGGCCTATGCGATGGAGCATTTCGTCTTGGTCTGGATCGATTTCCCCAAGGACAAGCGCTTGGTGCCCGCAGCCTTCGTGGAACAAAACCAACGGCTGTCCCGGGAATTCGACGTGGGCGGCTATCCGACTTACATCTTGCTGGATCCGGACGGCCAAACGCGCCTCGGCCAGGCGGGGGCCTCGCGCGAGGCGACGCCGGAAAGCTTCATCGAAGAGTTGGAAACCCTGCGGCTGGCCTCGGACAAATCCGTCGCCGCCCTGAAGGAAAAGATGACGGACGACCGGAAGGCGGAGCTGGATCAGGCCCAAGCGGCGCGGGACGCCGCCGCGAAGGAGCTCGAAGACTGGATCCAGACGCAACCCGAGCGGACGGACGAAAACACGTCCTTGTACAACGGCATGCAGGAGAAAATCGAAACCGCCCGCAAGGCCTATCTCCAGCTCCTGAAAGCCGCGAAACAAGCGGCGCCCCAAGCCGCCCCGCCCTAAACGCGGAACACCGCCCCCAGCTTCTTGCCCAGCAGCAGGCTGCTGCCGACCAGCGTCGCCGTCAGGAACGCCATCGCCCACACCCCCAGCGCCGCGGCGACGTATTTGCCCGTGCCCAGCAGCTGGAACAGCTCGAAGATCGCCTTCGTGATCGGCATGTAGTCCGCCTGCTGCGCCAGCATCAGGCTGTCGCTCACCTCCAGCATGCTGAACGCGAACGTCAGCAGCGTCCCCGCGATCAAGTTCGCCAGGATCAGCGGCAGCGTGATCCGCCGCAGGGTCGTCGCGGGCGAGGCCCCCAGATTCCACGCGGCCTCTTCGAACGTCACGCTGGTCTGCTGCAAGCCCGCCACCGCGCTGCGCACCATGTACGGCAGCCGCCGCACCGAATAGGCCAGCACCAGGAACAAGGTCGGATTCGTCCGCACATCCACCAGCTGCGGCCACCATTCCACGTCCGCGAACCCCTTCAGGTTGCTCAGCCACGAGCTGACGGACAGAAACCCGAACGCCATCACCAGCCCCGGCACCGCCAGCGGGATCATCGAGATCGCGTCCAGCACCCCGCGCAGCCGGATCGTCGACCGCACCACCACGAACGCGATCGCGATGCCCACCACGATGTCGAAGCCCACCGCCAGCGACGAGAACAACAGGCTGTTGCGGATGCTGCTGACCGTCATGTCGTGGCCGAGCGCCTCGATGTAGTTGCCGCCTGTGAACGCCCCCGGCAGCACGCTCTGGTACCAGCTCCCCGGCGCGGCGAAGCTCGTCAGCACCACGCCTAGGTGCGGCAGCAGCGCGAGCCCCGTCACCAGCGCGAACGGCAGCGCCGCCAAGAGCGCCGGCCAACCCTTCAGCTTGCGGACCGCCGCTTGCGTGCTGGCCTTGCTCTGCATGGCGTAGGCGTTCCCGCCGAACAGCCACTTGCTGGCCGCGTAGAGCCCCGTGCTGGCCAGCAGCATCACCAGCACCAGCGCATACGGGAACGGATTCGACCCGATCTCCTTCAGCGAGTCGTACACCTGCACCGACGCGCACCGCGTGTAGTTCATGATCAGCGGCGTGCCCAGCTCCGTGAAGCTCCAGATGAAGATCAGCGTGCCGCCCGCGAACAGCCCCGGCATCATCAGCGGCAGCGTGATCCGGAAGAACCGCCGCAGGCGCGTGCACCCGAGGTTCGCCGCGGCCTCCTCCATCGCCGGATCGATGTTCGCCAGCGCCGCCACCGCGTTGAGATACAGGATCGGATAGAGCGACAGCGTCTGCAGCAGCACCACGCCCGCGTATTGCCCCCCGCCCAGCCAGTCGCGCGCGCCCAGCCCGAACAGCGCGTTCACCATCCCGTACGCGCCGAACATCTGCTGGAAGCCGATCGCCCCCACGAACGGCGGCAGGATCATCGGCACCAGCACCAGCGCCGAAAACACCGTCTTGCCGCGGAACTCGAACTGGTTCGCGATCCACGCCAGCGGCAGCGCCACCACCATCGCCAGCCCCGTCGTCCCCAGCGCGATCTTCAGGCTGTTGAGCAACCCCTCCACGTAGATCGGGTTCTCGAACACGCCCAGCAGATAGCGCAGCGTGAATTCGCCGTCCACCCAGAACCCGCCCGACACCACTTTCCAGAGCGGCCAGAAAAACAGCAGCGACAGCACCGCCGTCACCGCGCCGAACACAAACCAAGCCGTGCTCTTTCTCATGGGCGGGCCTCCGCCTTCTGCTCCGGCCCCCCACGGGCTTGTCCCGTGGGTGAATCAGGTCCGGCCTCCACCCGCGCCAGCCGCGCGGCCTCCGCATATTGCGCGCGGAACTGGATCGTCCACTCCCGCAGCAGATCCAGCCGGTCGTATTTCTTCCCCATCGCCAGCCCCGACACCCACGTCAACGGCTCGGGCGCCTGCGGCAGGCGCTGCAGCGCCGCCATCGCGCGCGGGCACGCCTCGGGGCCGCCGGCGTCGCAGATGGCCTTCCACGCCGCGCGCAATTCCACCCCCGAATCCATGCACATCGCCCGGATCAGGTCGCGAAACAGGCCGAAATAGCCCGCGGTCCAGCGCGGACGGTACACATATTCCTCCGCCAGCCTGTAGGCATCCAGCGTCGGCGCGCCCAGGTCGTCGGTCGTGTGCGCCCGGTGCCGCTCATAGGCGGCCTGGAACGCGGGGTTCTCCGATGGATAGAAGTCGCGCCGGATCGGGAAGCGCTGCAGCGCGTACTTCTGCGGCCCCCCCGGCGCGCCCACCCGGTAGCACCACAGCTGCTGCCCCTCTTCGCCCAGCAGGAATTCGATGAAACGCCGGGCGACTTCGCGGTGCGGCGCCCCGCGCAGCAGCGAGATCGGGTCGGCGCTCACGCCCGATTCGCCGCGCGGCGTCACGTAGGCCATCGACTCGCCCGCGCGCCCGCCATTGCTGATCTGCGCCTCGAACCGCCCGTAGAAATCGATGGCCAGCCCCGCCGCCGCGTTGCCCATCCCCACATCCAGCGGCACCTTGCTGGCGCTGTCGGTGAAATAGCGCGCGTTCGCCCCGATCAGCTGGATCAGCTGCAGCCCCGCTTCCCATCCGACTTCCACCGCCATCTGGTAGTCGACCGGAATCCCCTCCGGCAGCACGCCCGGCGGCAGCTTCGCCGCCGCGATCCGCGCCTCGTATTCGTCGACTGCCGGCCCGAATCCCGCCGCTTCCACGGCCTTGCGGCACTCCACCTGCACGATCGTCTCGAACGCCTTGGCGATGCTGCCGCTCTTGGTCGGATCCGCCAGCCCCAGCGTGCCCCGCCACCGCGGATCGTCCAGGTCGCCCCATTGCGCCGGCTCGCGCTCAAGCTCCTGCGCCGCCAGCCGGTCGCGGTTGTAGCAGATCCCGAACGTGCTCAGCGTCGTCCCGTACCACGTCGGCGTGCGCCACGTCTCGCCGCTCATCCCCGTCGGGATCAGCTCCTCGCCCGCCGCCGTCGCGATCAGCCCCGGCGGAATCTCTCCCGGCCCCCACGCCGGCACCAGAAGCCCCTGCCGCGTCGCGTTGTCGCCGTCATACGCCCCGCCGCCGAAGTACATGTCGATCCGGCTCGAAAACGCCTGCGGATCGTCCGTTTCGCGGAACGCCCGGAACAGCTCGGCCTGCTGCGCCCAATCCGCGTCGCCCACCCCCTCCGGCTTCTTCGCCGGATCGAACGAGCGGTTCAGGATGATCGCCCCCCCGTCGCTGCGCCATGGTTTCCCTTGGCCCGTCCACCACGCGCGGAAGCTCGACGTGAATTCGCTCGTCAGATAGCGCGAGATCTCCGTCGACCCGCCGATGTTGCGCCAGTCCACCTTGACCGGCGCGCCGAAATTTTCTGCATGCCACCGCGAGAACGCCAAGGCGTACTCGTGGCGGATCGCCTCGTTCATCGGCGTGATGATCACCAGGACCGGATCGCCCTCCTTCCATTCCCGCACCCCCGGCTCCTGCCGGAACGCGAACGGCAGCGCCACCACCGCGGCCAACACCAGAAGGATGGATAGATTTCGCATCATGGGATAGACAGGATGACAGGATTTACAGGATGAACAGGATGTTGCAGCCGGATATTCATGGTGGTGAACCGGAAGACGTTCGATAAACGCGATGCTTGCGCTTGTATTCGAGTTTGGCCCCACCAAAATTGAAGAGCAAACCGACATCCAGCCCGGTGGCAGTCAAATAATTCACGACTTGGACTTCGCGGGCGGCGCACAAAGATTCCACCGCCTTGTTTTCGATAATCACCTTTCTTTCCACCACAATGTCCGCGAAAAAATCCCCCACAATCTCCCCGTCATACATCACCTTCAGCGGGATCTGCCCATCCGCTTGCAACCCGGTTTTCCTCAACTCGCGCAACAGGGCTTTTTGATAGACGGATTCCAGAAATCCGCATCCCAGCGTTCGATGAACTTTCATCGCACAGCCAATGATTTTTTCTGTCAATTCCTGTTCTTCCATCCCGACGCTCCCTCGATCCTGTTCATCCTGTAAATCCTGTCATCCTGTCTAAACGGCTGTACGGCTGTGGACTTCATTCCGTCAGGATCTGCACGTCCGCCGGATCCACGTACAATCGGGTCTCCGCTCTCGTTTCGTCGCGGGCCACCAGTTTCGGCCGCGTTTCGAGCGCCTTCAGCGTGAGCCCGCCCTTCAGTTCCACGAGATGCTGCGCCACTTCGCCCAGATAGACCGTGCCATGCAGCTGCGCCGCGAACACGTTGGGTCCGGCCGCCCGGTCGGTGTGCAGCTGGACGGCCTCCGGCCGCACCGAAAGCCAAACGGTCGCGCCCGCCGCGAAAGGCTCCTGCGCCGCCGCCCGGAAAGCGCCGGCGGCGGTTTCGACCTCGGCCAGCCCGTCGCGCATCCCGCGCACGCGGCCTTCGACGAACGTCGTCTCGCCGATGAACTGGGCGATGAAGCGGCTCTTCGGCCGCGTGTAGACCTCCTGCGGCGCGCCCACCTGCAGCAGACGCCCTTGGTCGAGGATCGCCAGCCGGTCGGCGATCGAGAGCGCCTCCTTCTGGTCATGCGTCACGTAGATCGCGGTCAGGCCCGCCTCCTTGCAGATGCGGCGGATCTCCGTGCGCATCTCCAGGCGCAGCTTGGCGTCGAGATTGGAGAGCGGCTCGTCGAGCAGCAGGCATTGCGGCTTGATGACCAGCGCGCGCGCCAGCGCGACGCGCTGCTGCTGCCCGCCCGACAGCTCGTTGGGCTTGGAATCCGCGCGATCCGCCAGCTTCACCATCTCCAGCGCGCGCAGCACGCGCGGACCGGCGTCGGCCTTCGGGATGCCGCGCATCTCCAGGCCGAACGCGACGTTCTCGCGCAGCGTCATGTGCGGCCACAGGGCGTAGCTCTGGAACACCATCCCCATGTCGCGCTGGTGCGGCGGCAGATGCGTCACGTCGCGCGCGCCCGCCAGGATCCGCCCCTCGTCGGGCTCGTTCAGCCCCGCCACGGCCCGCAGCAACGTGGTTTTGCCGCAGCCCGAAGGGCCCAGCAGGAAAAACAGCTCCCCCGCCCCGATCTGGACGTCGATGCCTTTCAGCACCGTGTGGTCGCCGAACCGCTTCGTCAATCGCTCGATCGTGATGGGTACCGACATGAAGGGATCTCCTTTCGACTCGGAATCCGTATACCACACCCCGCCCCGCCCGCCCAGCGCGGTTTTCCACGGTGTGGAAAACTGTTGTCCGCGGCTTGACCCGCGCGCCCCCGCGAGGGGGCCGGCGCCGCCTTATTTCTTGTCGGCGGCCCGGATGCGGTCCCAGATCTCGTCCAGCTGGGCGAGGGTGCAGTCCTTCATCTTGCGCCCGCTGGCGACGATCTCTTCCTCGACGGCGCTGAATCGGCGGATGAATTTCGCGTTGGTCAGCTCGAGCGCGTAGGCGGGATCGACCTTCACGAATCGGGCGATGTTGACCGCGGAGAACAACACGTCGCCGAGCTCCTCGAGGACATGCCGGCGGTCGCCGGCGGCGACGGCTTCCTTGAGCTCGCCGATCTCCTCGTCGAGCTTGACGAAGACATCCTTGATGTCGCTCCAATCGAAATTGACGCGCGCGGCGCGCTTCTGGAGCTGGTAGGCGCGATGCAGCGGCGGCACGTGCTTGGGCACGCCGTCGAGCGCGGAGATCCGGGCCTTCTTCTCGGTCTTCTTGATCGCGTCCCAGTTGCGCAGGACTTCCTTGGAGTCGGCCACCTTCACGTCGCCGAAAATGTGCGGATGGCGCCGGATCAGCTTGTCGGAAATGCCTTGGGCCACGTCGGCGAAGGTGAAGGAGCCTTCCTCGGAGGCGATCTGCGACTGGAGGACGATCTGCAGGAGGACGTCGCCCAGCTCTTCGGCGAGATGGTCGCGGTTGCCGCTTTCCATCGCGTCGAGCGCTTCGTAGGCCTCCTCGATGAGATTGGGTTTGACGGAATCGATGGTCTGCTCGAGATCCCACGGGCAGCCATCGCCGGGCCGGCGCAGGCGGGCCATGATCTCCAGCAGGCGGGCCATCTGCTCGGTGCCCTTGCGCAGCTGGACGGGCGCTTTCTTCGGCGCAGCTTTCTTCGCGGCGGATTTCTTATGGGGCGCCGGCTTTTGCGCGGCTTTTTTCGGAGCGGGCCTAGAAGCTGATTTCTTCGAAGAACGCATCGGGCTTCACTTCTTTCAAGTCGGCGCAGACGAGGTTGGCGCCGCAGAAATCCTGGTATTCGGTGAATTCATCCGTCACCACCACCGCGTGCATCATGGCGGCCAAGGCGGTCTTGGTCGTGGACATGCTGCTGACGATGGCGAGGCAGCGCTTGGGATTGCGGCCGATGGCCTTGGCCATGCGCAGCCAGTTTTCGGCGTGCGGGAAACCCTTGTCGGCGGGCGAACCGGAGAAGACCTTGACGCCCCAGCGCTCGAAGCCGAGATGGGCGGCGACGCCTTCGGCGGAGGCGAGCGGCAGCATCGAGACGCAGGCGATGGCCGCGCCGCGGGTCTGGGCCGCTTCCATCCATTTGATGATCCCGTCGCTGATCACGGTGGTCTTTTGCATGAGACGGGAGGTGGTCTCGTTGACCAGGCGCTCGACGACCTGCTCGGGCGTCGTGGCCGTGTACTTCATCGCGGCCAGGAAGGCCGGCATGTACATCGACGGGGCCGGATGCAGGCAGTAGCGCGAGAACTGGATGGGCGTCAGCCCGATGCGCTGCTCTTTCAGAATGCCCGCCAACACCTCGTATCGGATTTGCCGGGCACCCAGCGCCACGTTGTCCATCTCGAAAATCAGCGCGCTTCTCGCGGAAGCTCCTTCGACTTGTTCTTCTTTCTTCGCCATTGTCCTCATCCTCTCCCTGATGGTTCAGTCACAGAAACTCGGGCAGTCTAAAACGGCGCGCGGCGCGCGGTCAATCGGTTTCATCGGCGGCCGGCCGCGGTCATTCCTGCGGCTTGTCTCCGCCTTCGCCGGATTCTTTTTTCTTCCACACGGGACGGCTCCCGTCGCCATATGGCTTGCGCGGCCCGCCCGGCTTGTGGAACGGCTTGCGGGAATGGAACGGCTTCCCGCCGCCGCCATGCGGCTTGCGAAATGCGCCGCCTTCGCCTTCGGCGCGGGGACCATAGGGCTTGCGGGGACCATAGGGCTTCCGGAATCCTCCAGCCTCGCCTTCCGCGCGGGGCGCGTACGGACGGCGGAATCCGCCGCCTTCGCCTTCGGCACGCGG
>SABN01000189.1 GCA_009928955.1 Opitutia bacterium
ACTCAGGCAGCTACGGCCGGGCGCGCGAGTGGGCGCTCGAAACGTTCGGCGTCTCCACCTCCGTCGCGGCGCTCTCCCGCTGGCGCTCCCGCCAGGCGCGCGCCCGCCTCCGCAACCAGCTGCGCCAGTCGCTGGAGTCGAGCGCCGTTTTCGACGGCGCCGTTGACCAGTCCGTCGTTGACCGCCGCCTGGGCAACGCGCTCAAGAGCAAGTTCTTCGCCGCGGCGAGCAGCGGGTCGGCCGGCGACATCCTCGACTTCGGCAAGCTCGCCCTGGAGTTCAACAAGGGCGAGCGCAACAAGGCGCGGCTCGAACGCGAGCTCGCCGCCGAGCGCCGCGCCCGCGCCGCCGAAGAGCTGGCCGAGGCGCTCCGCAAAGAAGTCGCCGGGCTCAAGGCCGCGCTCTCGGAAGCGGGCAAGACGAACGCCGCAGATCCCGCCGCTGTCGCGGCCGAGGTCGACAAACTCCTGGGGAGGAAGCCGAAATGAGCGACCGCAGCTACTTCCTCCCGTATCAGGAGCGCTGGATCGACGACAGCTCTCAGCTCAAGCTCGCCGAGAAGTCGCGCCGCGTCGGCTTCACCTACGCGTCCAGCTACAGCATGTTTCAGAAGTGCATGACGCGCGGCCGCGGCTTCACGCAGTGGGTATCCTCCCGCGACCAGTTCACCGCGCAGGAGCTGATCCGCGACTACGTGTCCAAGTGGTGCGCCCTGGCTAACGTCGCCGCCAAGGGCATGTACGGGGACAACGTGCAGGTCTTCGACACCGACAGGGACATCAAGGCGTTCGTCTGCGAGTTCCCGAACGGCGCCCGCATCGTCTCCCTCGCGTCCACCCCCGAGGTGTTCGCCGGCAAGGGCGGCGACGTGTTTCTCGACGAAGTTGACCTCCACCGCGATCCCGGCAAGCTGATCGACATGGCCATGCCCTGCATCATGTGGGGCAACCAGCTGGAGGCCGTCAGCGCTTATGCTGTCAACGGCACCAAGGACACGCCGTGGGCCAAGATGATCTCCCAGTCCAAGGGCGACAACCCTCAGGGCGCGAGCCTCCACCGCGTGACCATCGACGACGCGATCGCGCAGGGCATCGTCGAGAAGATCAACGAGGCGTCCGGCAAGGCGATGACGCGCGAGGCGTTCCGCGCCAAGATGCGCTCCCTCTGCCGCACGCTCGCCGCGTGGGAAAGCCAGTTCCTCTGCATCGTCCAGGACGCCGGCGGCAGGCTCATCCCCGTCGCCAAGATTATCCCCTGCGAAATGCCGCCCGCAGACCTCTCGCTCATGGTTGCCAAATATCCCTCCGCCCCCCGTTTCGGCGGCTACGACGTGGCCCGCCGCAAGCACGCCAGCGCCTGGCACGAATACGCGCAGATCGGCACCGGCCTCTACCTCGCCGAGCGGCAGACCTGGCACGGCGCGGACTTTGAATCTCAAGAGGCCTGGATCAGCGCCCGCATGACCGACGCCAACCGGCCGCGCGTCGCCCGCATGGCGATGGACGCGACCGGCCTCGGCATGCAGATGGCCGAGCGCATGGCCAAGAAGTTCCCCGGCCGCGTCGACCAGGTAAACCTTGAGAGCCACCGCCGCACAGAACTATGCGTCATGCTGGCCGACCGCTTCGAGCGGCAGCGCGTTTTCATCCCCGAGAACGACCAGCTTCGCGCCGACCTGTCCGGCCCGGTCCGCGGCGCCGCCGCCAACGGCGCGCTGCGCGTGATCGTCCCCGCGTTCGACTCGGTGAACGAGGAAACCGGCGAGACCGAAACCTCGCACTGCGACGAGTTCATGGCCGCCGTACTCGCCAACGGCGCCGCCGACGCCGGCGTAACTTCTTCCGGCTTCGAAGCCCTCGACCTCGGCCCGCTCACGCGCGCCGACTCCAGGAGGATATGCTGATGCCCGCGAAACGCCCACTCAAGACCGCCTCGGCCGTCGGCACCCAGTTCGTGGAGCTGTCCGCCGGCTCGCGCTTCTCCTACCTGCGCGGCCTCACGCCCGAGACCCTCGTCTTCTACATCGAGGCCTTCGAAGCCGGCGACTTCGCCGACCTCTCCCGCGTCATGCGCGCCATGGAGCGCCGCGACGACATCTGGACCGTCTCCGCCGCAAAGGCCCGCAAGGATGTCTCCCGCCGCAAATGGGAGTGCGTCCCCCTCGAAGGCTTCGAGGACGACCCCGACGCCTCCTCCCAGGCGGACGCCCTCAAAGCCTTCTACGCCTCCCTGCGCGTCTGCGACTACGACTGCCGCAACGTCTCCTCCGGCGTGCGCGGCCTCATGGCCGGGCTCATGCGCGCCTACAACGACGCGTTCGCCGTCTTCGAGCCCGTCTTCGAGCCCCGCCCCGACGGCACCCTCTCCGCCGCGCTCACGCGCTGCCCCCTCGACTGGTTCGCCCTGCGCGGCGGCCAGATGGTCCTCGCCGCGGACGGCCGCCCCCTCGCCCCCGGCGAGTGGATCGTCTGCCGCTCCGACGGCGTCGGCATCGCCTGCGCCGTCATGAAGATGGTCAAGGTCATCGCCCTCGGCGACTGGCTCGTCTACTCCGGCCGCTGCGGGCATCCCGGCATCCACGGCAAGACCTCCGCCCAGAAAGGCACGCAGCAGTGGTCTGAATTCGTCGCCGCCCTGCGCAAGTTCGGCAAAGAGTGGGCCGCGGCCACCGGCCTCGACGACGTGATTGAGAAGATCGACCTCTCCGTCGCCGGCACGCTGCCCTATCCCGGCCTCGTCGACTACGCCAACCGCGCGATCGCCAGCCTCCAGCGCGGCGCCGACCTCTCCACCCTCAGCGCCGGCCAGGGCTCCGGCGACGGCGCCTCCCTCCAGGGCGACGAGTCCGAACTCATCGCCGCCGACAACTGCGCCACCGTCACCGAGTGCCTGCGCGCCCAGCTCGACCCCGTCGTGATCCGCTGGCGCTTCGGCGACTCCGCCGCCGTCAAGGCCGGCTTCCGCGTCGTGCCCCCGCAGCGCGACACCCTCGACCGCGACCTCAAGATCGACGCCCAGCTCAGCGCCCAAGGCGTCCGCCTCTCCCGCCGCGACGCCCTCGCCCGCTACGAGCGCCGCGAGGCCGACCCGGCCGACCCCGACGACGCCCCCCTCGCGCC
>SABN01000069.1 GCA_009928955.1 Opitutia bacterium
CGCCTTGACGCCCCCCCCTCGCGCTACGTCCCGATCGCGGCGATGGCCGCATCGAGGCAGCGCTGGATCATCGCTTCGGGCGGCGGCGGAATCAGGCCCGACGCCATCAACATCTCCAGCGCCTGATGCGCCTCGGCGATGTCCTTGCGGGCCTTTTCCAGCACCGTTCCGGGCGACAGCCTGCGCCGCGCCACGCCCTCCGCGACGGCCTGCCGCGCCACCTCGGCCGCCGTTTCGGAGAACACGGCCTCATCCGTCATCCGCGGCATGATGCACTCCGGGGAAAGCCCTCGCCGCTCCGCGAAACCGGCGATGGTTTGGGCCGCCGCGATGGCCATGGCATCGGTGATCTTCTTGGCGCGCACCAGCAGCGCGCCCTTCAGGATGCCGGGAAAGCCCAGCGAATTGTTGACCTGGTTCGGGAAGTCGCCGCGCCCCGTCGCGACCACCAGCGCGCCCGCCTCCTTCGCCGCATGCGGATAGATCTCCGGCACCGGGTTCGCGCAGGCGAACACGATCGCGTTCGGAGCCATGCCCCGCACCCACTCGGGCCGGATCACGCCGGGCCCCGGCTTCGACAGCGAAATCAACACGTCCGCGCCCCGCAGCGCCCCGGCCACGTCGTTCAGGCGGTCCGGATTCGTCGCTTGGCAGATCTCCCACTTGCGGTAGAACCGCGGGTCGGCCTCGATGTCCGCCCGGCCCCGGTGCAGGCCCCCGCGCGAGTCGAACATCGCCATCCGCGCGGGATCGGCCCCCGCCAGCAGGATGAGGCGCGCGATCGTGGTGTTCGACGCCCCCGCGCCATTGAACACGATGCGGCACGCCGCCAATTCCTTGCCCGCCACCTTCAGCGCGTTGATCAGCCCGGCCAGCGTGACGCAGCCCGTCCCCTGCGCATCGTCATGCCAGACCGGGATGGCGCAGTCCTCCCGCAGCGCGTCGAGCGCGCGGAAGCAGTTCGGCTGGCTGATGTCCTCGAGGTTCACGGCGCCGAACGAAGGCGCGAGCCGGCGCACGAAATCGATGATCACCTCCGGATCGTTCTTTCCTGCGGCATTCCGGCTGTCCATGCAGAGGGGCACGGCATCCACGCCCCCGAGCATCTTCATCAGGAACGCCTTGCCTTCCATGACGCCGAGACCGCCCGGAGGCGACACGTCGCCATCGCCCAGCACCCGCGTCGAATCGCTGACCACCGCCACCACGTTGCCCCGCCATGACAGATCGAACGATTCGCCGGGATCATCGCGGATGCCGGTGGAGATGGAGGAAACCCCCGGCGTGTACCACGCATTGAACCACTGGAAGCCCGGCAAGGGCGCGCGCGGCAGCACCTGGATCTTGCCGCCATAGAAGCGGTGCGCCTCCAGCGCCAGCGCCTGGAAGAACACCGTTTTGGCGCGCGCCAGCTGGTCGCCGCCCCACTGCGCCGGGAACCGGTTCCCGATGTCATCCAACCGAATGTCCATGGCGTCAAACTCCTCGCTCCAGACCCGGACCGGCCCCGGATGGCAAAAGAACCGGTTTTGTCGCCAAAACCGGTTCACCCGCAGGGCCGCCGGCCCGCAAAATCAGAACGAACAGACCAGCCGGCCCATGCCGTAATAATCTTCGTACATGCCCGACGAACTGCCGACATAGGCCATCAGGCTGAAGCGCTGGTTGATCTTGTAGGCCATGCCCAGATGGCCGCGGAGCGCGTAATCGTCATCCTCGTCGATGGCGTCGTCGCGCACCTGGACTTCGCCCAGGACGCTTGACCGATCATCCAGGTCCCACACGAGCGAGAGCGCGCCGGAAACCAGATCCTCGCTCTCGCCGTCTTCCCCTTCCAGCATCGCGCCATTCATCGTATAGCTGACATCCGCGCCGAAGTGGAGCACGTCATTGACGGTCGTTCCGATGGAAATGCCGAAGCGGCCTTGGCCCTCGCCTTTGCCCAGCCCCTTGTCCTCGTCGCCCGTCGCCAAGATGGCCGTCGCGTGCGGGATGATCCACGCATATTCGAAAATATCCTCGAAGAACAGGAATTCCGTGCCCAGCGAGATGTCGCCCAAGCCGCTGTCGTCCAGATCGCCCACCGAATAGCCGACATAAGGCACCTCGGCCAGCACCGTCAGCCGGTCGGTCAATCCAAACCGCGCGCCCGGCGCCACGAAATAGGTGTCCACATCCTCTTCGGCCACTTCCGCATCATAGGAGGACGCCCCGCCCGCGAGAGAAAGCTCGAAGCCCATGGCTCCGGGAAACTTGTTTTCCTTGGTGAACACCGTCCGCATCGGATCCGCCGACGCCACCCCGGCGATCACGCCCAACGCCACCGCGGCCCACAACAGCTTCTGAAGACTCATCTCGCTTCTCCTTCGGTTCGACGGCGCAGCCCGCGCCGCAGGTTTATGATTTGGCCGAATCATACCTTGCCCCCCCGGCCGGACGCAACCAAACATTTCCCCCCGAAAAACGCCTGGATCCCCGCCCCCTTGGGGCCTCCAGCGGAATGGACCCGGCGGGAGGGTTTTCCGCGGGGTGGAAAAACTCCGGGCCGGGCGGGATCTCAGCCTGCCGCCAGGATCTGGAACGCGAGGTCGCGCGATCGGCTGGAGAGATCGGCGTGGTGTTCGAGCAGTCCGCCCATGAGGACGCGCACTTCGCGGAACACCCGTTCGGGCAGCGAAGGCGGCGGATTTCCGTCGCGCATCTGCCGGAGAGCCTGGAGGGCGGCGGCGGAAAGAACCACCCCCTGCCCTGCGGCGCAGGCCTCGCAGAGCGCCGCGCCATGGGCCACGTCCAGGCGCGCCGCCGCGCCGCCGCGCAGATCCGCGCGGCACTGGGAGCAGGCATCCCATCCCGGCGCGAGGCCGAGCGCCTGCAGGAGCCGCAATTCGAAGCGCGGCAGGAAGGCCGGTCCCGGCGTGCGGGACGCCAGCCGATCCAGCGTATCCGCCAGCAAGGCGAACCATCCCGCCGGCGCAGGTCCGATGGGCATCGCCCGATCCATCGCCCCCGCCGCGTAGGAGGCGGCCGCGCAGGCGCGCCAATCGGCGCGGAAAGCGGGGCGCGTCTCCAGCGGGAAACACTCCTTCAGGATGTGCAGGTTCCGGTGCTCGCGCGCATAGAACAGCAGCTCGCACGTGTAGAACAGGTCGTATTGCCCCAGAAACGGGCTGCGCTCGCGCTGGCTGCCCTTCACCAAGGTCGCCAGCTTGCCGTGCGCGGCCGACAGCCACACCACGATCCGCGACGTGTTGCCGAACGGATGGATCCGCAGCGCGATGGCGGCGTCTTTCAAGATCATGGGAAAAGGATTCCCCGGTAGGCGGCGGGATCGTCATCCAGCCAGGCGGTTTCGCGGCGGCGCATGGCGCGGCGCCGGGCGGGCGTGTCGTCGTCGCGGCCGCCCAGATGGTCGAGGCCGTGCGCCAGATAGAGCGCCAGCTCGCGCGCGGGCCCGCCGGCGCGGCGGCGCCCCTCGATCTGCGCGCGCTCGGCGTTGAGCACGAGCTCGGCCGTCGCCGCAGAGACGCCGGGGACCGCCTCGTAGGCCTGGGCCACCACGTCGGTCTGCGCGCGCACGCCGAAACACCCGGCCTTGTAGGCGGGCATGGCGGCGTCGTCCGTCAGGACCACCGTCAGCGCGCCAAAAGGCGCCGGGCGTTCAGCCGGGGGAAACGCCCGGCCCGCCAGCGCCCGCGCCAGCTGCCGGAACGCCGCCGGCCGCACCGCCAGCGCCCGCTGCCGGTTGAGCAAGAGGATCTTCACGGGGATAGGGATTCCTTCCATGCAGGATGTTCGTCAGCGAAAACACGAACGACGCCCGGATGTCGTGCAGATCCTTGAGCGTGATCGGACACAGGTCGAGCTGCCCGTCGAGCAGCTTGTCGCGCAGGAGGGTTTCGACCATCTCGGCGATGCGGTTGGGCGTCGGCTTCTCCAGCGAGCGGGACGCGGCCTCGATGGTGTCGGCCAGCATCAGCACGGCCTGCTCGCGCGTCCAGGGCTTGGGCCCGTCGTAGCGGAAGGAGTGCTCCAACCCGGAATCCTCGGCCATGCCGGCCTCCTTCAGCGCCCGCTTGGCGACCTGATAGAAGTAGGACGTCAGCGTGACCCCGTGGTGGGTGGCGATGACGTCGCAGACCGGTTGCGGCAGCTTGTGGCGCTTGGCCAGCGTGAGGCCTTCCTTCACGTGCGACTGGATCACCAGCGCGCTCATGCTGGGCGCGAGATGGTCGTGCGGATTCTCCCCGCCGCGCTGGTTTTCATTGAAGAACTCCGGCTTGGCCAGCTTGCCGATGTCGTGGAAATTCGCGCAGACCGCCACGAGCAGGCCGTTCGCGCCGATGCGGTTGGCCGCCGCCTGCCCGATCGCGCCCACCATCAGGCTGTGGTGGTAGGTGCCCGGCGCCTCGATCGCCAACCGCTGCAGCAGCGGGTGGCTCATATCCGTCAGCTCCAGCAGCGAAATGTCCGTCGTGTGCCGGAAGAGCCATTCCATGAAGGGCAGCAGCAGCAGCGCGAGGAGGGCGGCCAGCAACCCGCTGGACACGCCCCCGGCCACCTGCATGAGGAACGTGCCCGGCAGATGCTGATACATCGCCGCCAGCGCCAGCGCCATCAGCCCCTTGAGCAGGCCCACGCCCAGCCCCGCGCGCATCACCAGCGACCGCTTGCGCACGCTCCGCAGCAGCACCACCGCCATCACCGATCCGCCCAGCCCCAGCAGCAGCAGCTCGAAGTTGCGGTCGAACATCAAGGCCGCCGACAGGCTGCTCCACAGCCCCATGGCCAAGGCGGCCGACGGCCCCAGCATCAGGGCCGCCAGCATCGTCGTCAGCGTGATGGGAATGGCGAACGGCACCAGCCACGGCGGAATCCAGTTCAGGCTGACGGACAGATAGTGGTACAGGCTCTCGAGGGTGATGGCCAACAAGCCCAGCAGCACCAGCAGCCATTTGCGGCGCGCCTGCGAATAGGCCCCGGGCTGGGTGCTGTGCAACCAGCCCACGCACACCACCAGCACGATCAGCATCAGCGACGCGTCGCCGGCCCGCTTCATCCGCCGGTCGTAGGACGATTCCCGCTCCGCCATCCGCCGGTTGTAGGCGTTGATCATCTCGACCGTCTGGGCGGTGACCGTGGTGCGCTCTTCCATGAGCGTCGTGCCCGCCCGCACCGTCATGAGCACCGGCTCCATGTTGCGCCAGACCGCCACGCGGCGCTCCTGGGTGGACCGCTCGTCATAGGCCAGGTTGGGACGCAGCGAAGGCCGGCCCAATCCCTCGATCGTTTTCTCCGCCACCTCCACGCCCTGCTCGGCCAGGCGCCGCCGGACTTCCTCCACATAGGTTTCCAGCGCCATCTCCACCGACGGCAATTCGTCCAGCCGGACGTTGCGGTAGCTCGGAGACTCGCCCCCCTCCACCGGAGCGACGAGGTCGATCGCCGGACTCTGCGACAGCCCCTGGAAGCCGCTCTCCCGCTCCGCCTCCGACAGGATGCCCTTCCGCCAGACGTCGGACAGGCTTTCCTTCAGCACCGCCAACACGTCCATTTCCTTGCCCGGGGAGAACAACGTGGCCAAGGCCTCGCCCGGAACGGAGATGCCCAGCAGATCGGCGGCGACGGTCAGATCCGCCTCCAGCGCCTTTTCCGCGGATTCCCGGGCGACCCCTTCGGGGATCCCCGGCGCGGGCGCGGCCGGGTTGCGGCGCAGGGACAACGCACGGTCGGCCAACTTTCCGTGGATGCGCCAAGCGGCGTTCAGAGGCGCCATCTGGATGGTGAAAACCGGGACGACCCGTTCGCCGGCCTGCCGGCGGAGCAATTCCGTCGCCGCCATGTTCACGCAATCGAAATCCACGGCGGCCACCGCGGTGGCCGGCGCGCGCTGGCCTTCCGCCAGCCCGACATAGCGCTGGGGCCCGCCCAAGTTGATGAACAGCACGCCGGACAGCCAGAGCACCAGCAGCAGGAACAGATTCCCCAACAGGCGCCATCCGCGCCACCGGGCCGGCCGGGCCACGAGCTTTCCGCTCCAGCCATTGCGCGATTTTCTGTGCGAAAATACAGCCATCAGCCCGCCCCTCCGTTCCCCGCGCCCCGATCCCGGCCCTTGTAGGCCTCGATGATCCGCTGGACCAGCGGATGCCGGACCACGTCCACCGCGGTCAAGCGCACCACGCCGACGCCCGGCACCGCCCGCAGCAGATATTCCGCTTCCAGAAGCCCGGGCATCTTGTGCGGCGGCAGATCCACCTGGGTCAGATCGCCGTTCACCACGGCCTTGGAGCCGAAGCCCAAGCGGGTCAGGAACATCAGCATCTGCTCGCGCGTCGTGTTCTGCGCTTCGTCCAAGATGATGAAAGCCCGGTTGAGCGTGCGGCCGCGCATATAGGCCAAGGGCGCCACCTCGATCACGCCCCGTTCGATCAGCCCGGGGACCTCCTCCGCCGGCATCATCTCGTTGAGCGCGTCATACAGGGGCCGCAAATAGGGCAGGATCTTCTGCTGCAGGTCCCCCGGCAGGAAGCCCAGTGCCTCGCCCGCCTCCACGGCGGGGCGGGTCAGGATGATGCGCGACACCTCGTTCTTCAGCAGCGCCGAGACGGCCATCGCCATCGCCAGCCACGTCTTGCCGGTGCCCGCCGGCCCCAGCCCGATGGTCAATTCGCTCCGGCGGATGGTCTCCAGAAAAGCCGCCTGTCCGAACGTCCGCGGAAAGACCGGGGCGCGGCCCGGCGCCACCTCCACCCGCAGGGCCGCCAGCTTGTCGAGTTCCGCGCCGCGGCCCTCCGCGAACGCCTTCCGGGCATAGTCCACCGCATGGCGGTTCAGGAGCATCCCCGAGTTCCTTGCCCGCAGCAATCCGTCCACGAAAGCCCCCGCCGCCGCCAGCTTCTCCGGATCGCCTTCGATCTTCAGCCACAGATCGCGCGAGACCGCCGCCACGCCGAAGGTCGCCTCCAGGGCAGGCAGGTACTCCTCGCGCAGGCCGGTCACGTCCTGCGCCTCGCGGGCGTTGTCGAAATGGATGGTGCGTTCCGCCATGGCGCGTCCTCGGCCCGGGGGCCCTCAGGCTCCCTCATGGGCCAGCGCGGCCCGCAGGGCCGCATGCATCTCTTCCAGCGCCTGCGGCATCACGCGCACGCTGCCCAGCACCGGCATGAAATTCGTGTCGCCCTCCCAGCGCGGCACCACGTGCATATGCAGGTGGTCCTTCAGGCCCGCCCCCGCCGCCGAACCCTGGTTGATGCCCAGATTGAAGCCATGGGGACGCGCCACCCGGACCAAGAGGCGCTCGGCCAAGCAGGCCAGATCCAGCATCTCCCGCCGTTCCTCGGCCGACAGCGCGCCCAGCGTCCCCTCATGCCGGAACGGCGCCACCAGCAGGTGCCCCCCGTTGTAGGGATAGCGGTTCATCAGCAGGAGGCAGCGCTCGCCCCGGCGGACCACCAGGTTCTCAGCATCCTTTTCCGGCCCTTCGCGGAGGATCCGGCACAGGAAACACCCCTCCTCCTGCGGCGCATGGATGAACTCCATGCGCCACGGGGCCCACAATTGCTGCGCTGTCTGGAATTCACTCATCCTGAGAAAGAGTACCTCATCCCCCGCTGGAAAACAGCCAAAAACGCCTTGCCGCCCTCGCCGCGCCCCCTTCGGGTCCCGTCCAATTATTTCGGACTTAATTAACTCCGGAATTTTCGGCAACGCCCCTCGCCTCAGGGATCGAGGCTGGAAACAGACGCCGTCCCTCCTTATTCCCCGTTCCGCCGCGCTTGTGGACTCCGATCCAATGAAATCTGCGCTCGCCCTTGCGCCGCCGGGCGGATAGAATCGCGACACTTCTCAATCGCCATGGATCGCATGCCTTCCAACCTCGCCCCCCCGGTGGATTCCACCGCCCAGATTGGCACCGACACCATCGGGCGGCTGATGCTGCGCTTTTCGATCCCGTCCATCGTGGGGATGCTGGTCCACGCCCTCTACAACATCGTGGACCGCATGTTCATCGGCTATGGCGTCGGGGCGATGGGCATCGCCGGCGTCACCATCAGCTTTCCGCTGATGCTGGTGATGATCTCCTTCTCGATCCTGATCGGCGTGGGCGCCAACACGCTCTTTTCGCTCCGGATGGGCGAGGGCCGGAAGGAAGAGGCCGAGCGGATCCTCGGCAATGCCGTCATCCTGCTGTTTCTGGTGCCGCTGGTCGTTTCGCTGGCCGCGCTGGCCTGGCTCGACCCGCTGCTGCGGTTGATCGGGACCAGCGAGGAGCTGCTGCCCTACGCCCGCAGCTATGCGCGCGTCATCCTCTTCGGCTCGGCCATGGCCACCACGGGACACGGCCTGTCCCACTTCATCCGGTCCGACGGCCGCCCGGGCATCTCGATGGTCGCCATGCTCATCGGCGGCATCGTCAACACGCTGCTCGATCCGCTGTTCATTTTCGTGTTCCACTGGGGCATGGCCGGGGCGGCCTGGGCCACGGTGATCGCGCAAGGGCTCTCCTTCGCATGGTGCCTCGCCTATTTCCTTTCGCCGAAGGCCAACAGCCGCCTCCGCCGCCGCCACCTGAACCTCGACTACCGCCGCGTCGTCTGGCCCCTGCTGGCCATCGGCTTCTCGCCCTTCGCGATGAATCTGGCCAACAGCCTGCTCAACGTGATCCTGAACCGCGGGCTGCACGAATACGGCGGCGAGGCCGGCGTGGCCGTCATGGGCATCCTGAGCGCCTACATGAGCATCATCTTCATGCCCACCTTCGGCATCACCCAGGGCGTCCAACCCCTGATGGGCTACAACTACGGCGCGCGCAAGTTCGCCCGCGTCCGCCATTTCTTCTGGGCCTCCACCGCAGCCGCCACCGTGGTCATGGTCCTCGGCTGGGCCACCAGCCAGCTCTTTCCGGCGCAGATCATGCGCCTGTTCGTTCCCGCCGGTTCGGAGCTGATCCCGATGGGCGTCCGCGCGCTGAAGATCTTCACCCTCGCCTTCCCCCTCATCGGATTCCCGATCATGGGCGGCAATCTGTTCCAAGCCATCGGCAAGCCCATCCATTCCGGATTCATCGCCCTGGCCCGCCAGATCCTCCTGTTCATCCCCTTCCTGATCATCTTCCCGAAATACATGGGCCTGGACGGGATTTTCTATGCCGCCCCGGTTTCCGATGTCCTGACCTGCCTCCTCGTCGCCGTCCTCGTCGCGCGCCAGATGCGCGTCCTGCGCCAGATGGAACCGGCCGACCCATGAAGACTTGCGACACCTGCGGCGAATCCATCGCCCCCGGCTCCGCCGTCTGCCCCTTCTGCGAGGCCCCGCAACGTCCCGACCCCTCCGCCCGCGCCGAAGGCCCCGCCGTGCGCGACCTCGACATCGAGGCGGGCCTGCCCACCGTCGAGGAAGCCCTCCGCCGCCTCGCCGCGCAGCTCGACCGCGCCCGCCGCGACGGCGTGCGCGTCGTCCGCGTCATCCATGGATGGGGCTCCCGCGCCGGCGGCGGCGGCCGGATCCGCGCCGCCGCGCGGCAGTGGCTCCAGGGGCAGCTGGAACAGCGCCGCGTCCGGCTGATGCTCCTCGGCGACCACTACACCCATACCCGCCCCGAGGGGCGGGACTTCATCCGCCGCCACCCCGCCCTGCGCTCTTCCGAACGCACCGATCGCGAAAACCCCGGCATCACCTTCGTCGAACCCTGACCCCCCCCCCCAGGCGCCATTCCGGGCGCAGCTCCGCGGACGATCCGCGGCGGCCGGCCGGCGATCCATGGGAATTCACATCGGGAAATCGGCGCCGTAGGGCAGCGGCACGTTGTGGCGCGTGGAGAGGCTCCGGATTTCCTGGATGGTCTCGGCGCGGCCGCTGGCCATGTGGTCGTTGATCAGCTTGTAGATCTTCTGGGCGACCCATTCGCGGCGGAGGCCTTCGCCGCCATCTTCAGCCTCGGTCAGGTCGAGCGCGAAGACCATGTCGCGCTTTTGGGGGCCGGACTCCCCGACGATCTGCAAAACGGCGGCCTTCTGCCCGGCGGGACACCGCCCCACCAGGCGCAGGGGCCGGTCGAGGAACAGATGCGTCAGGATGCCGGGATAGACTTCGGCGGCCGAATCGCCCGAAAAGCGGTAGTCCAGATTCGCCAACACGGGGCGTGACAGTTCGCGGGCGGCGCGCTTGACGGTGTCGGGGATCTGCTCGCGCAGGGGCATGAGCCACGAACCGCCGCGGTTGTTGTGCCCGAGCAAATCCAGCAGGAAGGCGTTGACGCGGTCCCCCGCCCCCACCGTGAAGACGGAGACGCGGCCCGCGTTGGCCTTGCTGAAGCGCGCGATGATGTCGGAGCTGTCCACCGTGCCCATCGTGGGGCGGCCATCGGTCATCAGGACGGCGACCATGGGGCGGCCGGACTGCCGGGGAATCTTGAGCATCTGCTGCAGGGGCGAAAACAGGTCGGTCTGGCCCCGGGCGCGCATGTCGTCCGTGAAGCGCACGGCTTGCGCCAGCGACTCGGCGGTGGCCGGCTGCCAGTCCTCGAAGCAGAGGGCCGGCGCGTCGCTGTAGCGCATCAGGTTGACGCGGTCCGCCGTGGTGAGCGTGCGCAGATACTCCACGATGCCTTCCTTGAAGAAATCCAACTTGGTGCGCGTGATGCTTTCGGAGCAGTCCTGGACGAGCAGGATGTCCTTGGGCAGCACCGGCAGCGCCTCGACGCCGGCGCGGGAGATGGAAAGCTCGAAGTAGAGCGCATCTTCGTCGGCGGCCTTGTAGGTGGTGACCTCGACGGCGAGCAGGCGCTCGATGGGGTCGATGTCCGTCACATCGGCGGATTTCTCGTCGAGCATCATCCCCTGCTCGCGCAGGCGCTCGGCGTCGGAGAGCTCGCCTTGGCGGGCGGCGTCGATCATGGCCGGGGCCGAAGGCTGGGCGAAAGACAGCACGGACAGCGGCCGCAACGCGGCGTCGCCGCGCCCCTCGACGGCGGCGGCCGCGGCGGCGAGGGCTTCCGGCGTCGCCGGAAGGGTGATGTCGGGCGCGCCGGAGACGCGCGCGACGGCGGGAGCGATGCGCCGGGGCAGCGCCTCGAGTTCTTCGGCGGCGACCTGCTGCTCGATCTGGAGGATGTCCTGCCGGAAATCCAGCGCGGCGAAGTCTTCGGCCGGAGCCGGCGGAGGCGCGGAGGCCTCGGCCGGCGCGGGGGGCGTGAAGGCCATCGCTTCGGCGCCGGCGCGCAGATCCTCCAGCAGGCTCTTCTGCAGGGGCTCCACGTCGGCGAAGGCTTCCGGATTCTCCGGGCGGAACTTCTCCGGCGGGCGGGCGCGGGGAAGATCGGGCAGCGCCCGCACCTCCCCCATCACCATCGGACGGGGCTTGCGCAGCGCGGCGGCCTCCATCGGCCGCCCCGACGGGAACAAGCGGATCTCGGCCAGCAACAGGCCATGCAGCGCCAGCGAAAACGCCAGCGCGGCGGCGAACAGCGCGGCGCGCAGCCAAGGCTGGCGCGCCTCGCGCCCGACGGGAACGTGGAGGCCGATCGAGGTCATGCCCCCATTATCCCTGCAAGGTCATCAGGAATTCAAGGTTGTTCTTGGTCTTCTTCAGGCGGCCGATGAGCAGCTCCATGGCCTCGACCGGCGGCACGCCGTTGAGCGCCTTGCGCAGGATCCAGACGCGGCTGAGCTCGTCGGGATGCATCAGCAGCTCTTCCTTCCGGGTGCCGGATTTCTCGATGTTGATCGCCGGGAAGACGCGCTTGTCCACGAGGTAGCGGTCCAGGCAGATCTCCATGTTGCCGGTGCCCTTGAATTCCTCGAAGATCACCTCGTCCATGCGGCTGCCGGTGTCCACCAGCGCGGTGGCGATGATGGTCAGGCTGCCGCCGCCCTCGATGTTGCGCGCCGCGCCGAAGAAGCGCTTGGGCTTGTGCAGGGCGTTGGCGTCCACGCCGCCCGAGAGGATCTTGCCGCTGTGGGGCTGGAGCGTGTTGTAGGCCCGCGCCAGCCGCGTGATCGAGTCGAGCAGGATCACCACGTGCTTGCCGGCCTCGACCTGGCGCTTGGCCATCTCGATGACGATGTCGGCGATCTGCACATGGCGCTCCGGCGGCTCGTCGAAGGTGGAGGCGATGACCTCGGCCTTCGTGTTGCGCTCCATGTCGGTGACCTCCTCGGGGCGCTCGTCGATCAGCAGGATGATCAGCTTCACCTCCGGATTGTTCTCGGAGATGCTGTTGGCCATCATCTGCATGAGGACGGTCTTGCCGGTGCGCGGCGGAGCCACGATCAGCCCGCGCTGCCCCTTGCCGATGGGCGTCAGCAGGTCCATGACGCGCATGTTGACGTTGTTGTTGCTCTTGGTCTCCAGCACGAGGCGCTTGTCGGGGAACAGCGGCGTCAGGTTCTCGAAGGGAATGATGCCCCGCTGCCCCTCGGGCGGACCGTCGTTGATGCTGTTGACCTTCAAGAGGGCGAAGAACCGCTCCTTGTCCTTGGGCGAGCGGATCTCGCCGTCCACGATGTCGCCGGTGCGCAGCGCGAAACGGCGGACCTGCGAAGGCGAGACGTAGATGTCGTCGGGACAGGGCAGGTAGTTGTTGTTGGTCGAGCGGATGAACCCGAAGTTGTCGGGCAGGATCTCCAAGACGCCGCGGACGAACATGGTCCCGTTGCAGCGGGCGTTGGCCTTGAGAATCTCGAAGATCAACTCGTGCTTCTTCAAGGCGCCGAGATCCACGAGCTGATAGCCGTCGGCCAGCTCCTTGAGCTGGGGCACGGTGAGCTGCTGCAGTTCGGTGAGGTGGAGGACGCGGGCCATCTTGGCGCGCTCGGCGGCGGCCGCTTCGGCGGCGGCGCGGGCGGCGGCCTGCTGGGCGGCGCGGGCGGCTTCCTCTTCGGGCGTCAACGGCACGCGCGGGGGCCGGTGGTCGTGATAGGGCTGCCCGCCGCCGCCGGGGCGGCGGTCGCGGTCGCGGTTGCGATCGAAATGGCGGTCATGGCGTCCGCCCTGCGGCTGGGGATAGGGTTGGCGGTACGGCTGCGGATGCTGCGGTTGCGGCGCTCCGTTGCCATTCTGGATCCGCGGCGGCTCCGGCGCGGGAGCGGCCGGCGGCGGCGGTTCGATCTCGCGGCTTTCCTGCGGCACGAAGCCCGGCGCGGCGGCCCGCGGCGGCGCCAGCTGCTCGTTGCCGCGCTCCGCCTCCCCGGGGGCCGGCGCATCGGCGACGGGGCGATCAAGGATGTTGCCCGGGCGATATTCCTCTCCATCGGCGATGGTGGTGTCCAGCAAGGACGCCGGCAGAGGCATGTCCATGCGCTTCTTCGGATCCTCGTTCTGATCCTTGCGGGGCGGACGTCCGCGGCGGGGGCCGCCGCCTCCGGAATGGGGCTTGCGGGGGGGACGGGGCTGCTTGGGGTTCGGGGCCATCGGTTCACTCTCCTTGTTCAAATAAATCTTTCCACGCGGCCCGGCACCGGAGCTCCAGCTCGGCCAGGCTTCCATTGTTTTCGATCACCCGGTCGGCGCGCGCCATTTTCTCGCGCACCGGCCACTGGCTGGCGATCCGCGCCTTCGCCTCTTTGGGCGAAAGACCGCGCTGCGCCAGCCGTTCCAACATCGTCGTCTCACCGGACGCCACGCAAACGATGGCATCCCAGTCCTTTTCCATGCCGGCCTCGAACAGCAACGGCACCACCGCCACGCCGAACCGGCCTTCCCGGCGGATGCCCTCCGCCCAGATCCGCATCCGGCGGATCACGGCCGGATGCACCCGCGCGTTCAGCCGCTCCCGGGCGCTCGAATCCCCGAAGACGATCGCGCCGAGCACGCTCCGGTCCACGCCGCCGTGGGCCGCCCGCACGCGGGGGCCGAACTCGCGCACGACCGCCTCGACGCATTCGCCGCCGCGGGCGATCAGCCCATGGGCGACCTGGTCGGCATCCAGCACCTCGGCGCCCCATTGCCGCCAGAAACCGGCCACGGTGCTTTTCCCGCAGGCGATTCCGCCGGTCAAGGCGACACAACGTCCTTTGCTCATTCGCTCACCATGGCTGGGCCGGGGCCATCCTCGGCGCTTCGCCGATGGCCCCGCCTTCGTCTTCCGCCCGGAAACCGGCCTCGCGCAGCGCGCCCGCATGGCGCAGGACCTCCTGCGCATCTTCGTTGTCGGCATCCATGCGCAGGGCATGGGCGGCCTGCGTCTCCGCGATCTCCAGCTCGCCCTTCTCCAGCGCGGCCCGGGACTGCTCGGCCAACGTCTCCGCCAGCCGGACCGCCAGAGGGCTCCGCTTCAGCCGGAAGACGCGGTACTTCCGGTTGGAGAACTGCGGCGCAAACGCCTTCAATTCCTCGGGCCGCTGCTCGAACAAGCGGGCCGCGGCGTTCGTCGCCGGATCCAGCGCATCGACCATGTAGCGCATCTGCAATCCCGGCTGGATCTCCGAGAACTCGCCCATCGAATGCACGTACACCGTCGCGCCCTGCGCCTCCATCCAATCGCGGAACTCCGTTTCGTCGCCCGTGAAAAGCGCCTCGCCATATTCGCGGACCTTCTCGCGGATGTCCGCCGATTCGAACTTCGGATGCAGCACCACGGGACAACCGCCATAGGTGGCGATGCTCGCGCTGATGCCGAAATTCGCCAGCACGGGCTCCGGCGCGACAAATCTCCGCAAATGGTCCATCAAAGCCTCTGTTTCGGCGGCATATACGTTCGGACGGCCCCAGTAGAGGGCGCCGGCCCACTTCTGCGCTTCGGGAGCCACCACCTCCGGGCGCTTCAGGCGGATGGGGCCGAACCACGGCTGGCTGGCTTCCACCAGAACGCCGAAGGCCAAGCAAGCCACCGCGATCCCGCGGCGCCGCCGGCCGCCGGCCGCACCCGCTTGGCCGGCCCACAGGCCGACCATTCCGCAGGCAAACACCGCCACCCACACGTGAAAGCGGAAAAACAGGATGAATGCGACGAACGACGCCAGAAGAAAGAAAAGAAGAGGGGGGAGATCGGCGAAGCGGCGCCTGTTGCGTACGGTTGCGTGGATCAAAGCCGAAGCGGCGGCCGCCGTCAACACCAAAAGAGCAGGAAACCACTGCCACACCATGGGCCAGGTGGTGGAATTCAGCGCCGGAACCCACAGGATGCGCTGTTCGAAGGTGAGCCGGGCCGGATCGGCGGGGCGGATGTTGAAGAACCGCAGCTTGGCCCCGAGCAGGGAGGCGAAATGGGTGTAGGCCGGCAGATAAAAGCGCGCCACGGCCAGAAAAGCCAGCGCCGGGATCAAGGCCAGCAGGATCCGGGTGGCCGCGCGCTGGCGCTGCGCCACCGGAGACCCCGCCAGCAACACCCCCCACCCCAGCGCCATCGTCGGCGACAGCCAAAATCCGTGCGCGGCCAGATAGGGATTGCGAACGCCCGCCGCCAGCAGGAAGGCCATCATCGGCACATGGCGAGACCACAGAGCTTCCTTGGAAAGACGCCCCCGCAAGGCTTCGATCAGCCCCCAGGCCATGAACAGCATCAGGTAGAACTGGACCATGTCCCAAGCGCACAGCGCCAGCGCCGCCAAGGCGGCCGACACCCCGCCCCCGAACACCCGCGCGCGGAAGCTTCCCGCCCGGTGGCACGCCCACGCCCCCGCCGCCAGATGTCCAAGCAGAAAAGGAAGCGCATTGTTTTCGTGCGACAGTTCCTGGCCCGTGGACCGCGCCAACGCGATGATGGCCACGGCATGGAAAGC
>SABN01000005.1 GCA_009928955.1 Opitutia bacterium
CATTATTGCCAACCTCGGATTGGTTGATGGTTGGCGGTTTGTGGTGAATGGCCGATGCCCCCACCACCGACCATCAACCACTAACCACGAACTGCTCCGTCAGGCCGTAGGCTGTTCGCCCAACCGTGAACCCTGAACCCCATTCCATTTGTTCACATTACGGCTAACCTGTTCCCATGATCCGACCCAAGCCCAAGCCCCGCAAACGCCCGCCTCCGGCCCCGCTGCGCCTGACCGGGACCGATGGCCACCAACTCGCCGCCGCGCTGAAAAGCGCGCGGAAGGCCCAAGGCCTCGTGCAGATGGAACTGGCCGGCAAGATCGGCACCACCAAATCGGCGATTTCCCGCCTGGAGCACGGGAAAGGCGACCTCCGCCTCTCCACCCTGCGCAAGCTCGCCGCCGCCCTCGGCCTCCGCCTGGACATCACCCTTTCCTGAGCCTCCCCGCCGCCGTGAAACATCAATGTTTCGGCGACATCAACGACTACCGGGAGCACGGCCTGATCCGGGCCATCCACTTGGCCGGCTGACTCCGCAGGATGGTCGCCGGGAAGCTGACGCGCGACGACGGCCGCACCGACGGGTTCTCACCCCCCGCTGCTCCGCAGATGGGCTTCGGGAGAGAACCAGTCCGCCGGCAGGGGATTCGTTCCCTTCAGCCGCATCTCCAGCGTGAGCAGCCGGCCCTGCCCCCTTCGTTTGCCCAGCGCCAGCCCCCCGCAAACGATGGTCTGCACCTGCCGGGTTGCCCCGTTGAACTCGATCCGAATCCATTCCGGCAACTCCGGGCGGTCCGAGTTGCGCTGGGCGGCATACACCTCGAGGGCTCCCTCACCGCCGTCCCCGCAGCGCTCCCCGGTCAACCGGTAGTCCTGAGTGATCCGGTTCAGCATTCCATGCAGGTTCATGACCATCAACCCATGCACATAGTCCGGGATTTCCGTCACGTCACGGCCCGAATCATCGCTGATCCAGGATTGCCGCCGATGGTGCTGAACCACCCAGGGGGCCCGGCCGTCAAATCCCCGCGTCACCCCCCAGCCACGGCTTCCCTGGTATTTCAAGACGGACTGGCTTCCCCGGACATAGAGAACGGCGCCATCCAGATGGAGGGCGGACCGGACGCCCCCTCCCCGCCGGCGACCGCCTCTCTCCGCGTCCGGCCGGTGATCCGCGGAATCGGGCGCATCGGCGTAGATGTCCACGGCATACTCTTTGTCGCCGGTTTCGAAGGTCATCAGCACCTCTTCAAACCCGGCGTAGGCGGAAGACGTCCCCCCGGGGATCAGCCACAATCCCAGCAGCAGGGCCAGGGCCGCGGCCGCCGCCCACAATTCCATTTTCCAGTACGCGCGCCAGAACGAAGCCCGGGCCGGCTTGACGGCCCGGCAGACGCGCCTCACCCGGCGGGTCCTCTTCCGGGGCGAATCCTGCAACCGGCCCTGGAGGAGGGCGTGGACCAGCAGGTCATCGGCGGTCGCCTGGATTTCCGCCGATGTGACGGCCCCGGCCTCTTTCTGTTGTTCTTGCGAACCATTCATGAGGCCCCTCCCGCGCAAACCGCCGGAAAAACGCCCTTTCGGCGCAGGCAGTCCGCCAGGCGGGACCGCGCCCGCTGCAGCCGTTTCTTGATCACTTCCCGCGTGGACTCCAGAGCGGAGGCAATCTGATCCGTTTTCTTCTCGTCCTGGTAGAACATCCGGATGCACCGCTGCATCTCCTCCGGCAACTGGTCCATGCAGAACGCCAGGGCTTCCACCTTGTCCGTCCAGGCATCCCCCGGCAACCGATCGAGATGGACCATTCGTTCCTCCAACGCATCCAGCACCTCTTCATTGCAATAGACCGGATTGCGCTTCAGCTTGGTCAGATAGGCCAGGATCCGCTTGCGGGCGATTCCGCGGAGCCAGCGGGCCAGCGGCCGGGCCGGATCGTAGTCTTCGAACCGCCGCCAAGCCACCACCATGGTTTCCTGGCAGATATCCTCCGCCGCCGACGCATCCCAAACCGTGGAGCGGATGAAGGCCATCAGCATGTCGGCATGCTCGCTGACCAATGCCGCAAAGAGGTGATCCTGTTTCTGGTTCCTGCCCACGATGTGTCGCCGTTGATGTTCCGCCTGCCCGTTCTATGGCTCCGTTCAACGGCTTCGGGCACCACGCCCGCCGCCGCCGCCTTGCCCCTTGCCGCCGCCCGCCTGGCCCGCGCCCCCGCCGCCGCCCTGACCCGCGACCACGCCGATACCTACTGGCGCCTCCCCGGCCCCGGCGCCGTTTCCGCCGCGGTTTCCGCCGTTTCCGCCTTTACCGCCGGCTCCATTTTGCCCTTTCGCTCCACCGAATCCGTTTTTGCCATTTGGGCCGCCAAACCCGTTGTTCCCTAGCGGTCCGCCATGGCCATTTTCGCCACCCTTGCCGCCCCCCAGCGCCGGACCACCGCCGCCGTCGCCGCCGCGATTGCCCGGTTCAATGCCAGCAAATCCCTGATTGCCGCCGCCATTTTCCGCTCCATTGTCCGCCTCATTGCCGGCGTCCTTCCGGCGCGCTTCCAAGGCATCCGCCTCTCCTTTATCTTCCGAGCGGCGCATTTGTTGGACATGATCCGCAGGCTGCTGTCCGGGCGCATAGGTCCCCTTGCCATTCGCCCCAACCCGACCGGGACGGCTCATGCGGTCCTCGCCTCTCCCGCCCCTGCCGCCCTCCTGGGCTCCCGCCGCCAGCGCAACCGCCATGCACCACATCATTCCCGCCGTCACAATCATTCGCATTGGGCTCATCTGTCGTTTTCCTTTCCCGTGTTACCGGCTTGTTGCCGTTTCATCTGGTATTGCGACGGAAACAGGGAACGGGGACATATATTTTCACAAACGGGCTCCCACCTCAATCCCATCTCTTGCCTCCCGTGCACCGATGCCAGCAGATTCACGGCGAAAACGGGGGCCGGTTCGTCCATGAGGCCCCCCATTCCCTGTCCCGGCCCGCGCACGGCGGATCAGCCGCTGCGCGGCAGGCCAAGGGTGAAGGCTGTAGGCCGCAGGCTCTAGACGCTTGGCGGTTCCCCCGACCTCGGACCTCGGATCTCGGAACTCGCCCCCGGTCTGCTGACCGCTGTCTCCCGTCCCCTGTTCTCTGTCACCTGCGCCGACATAACAAATCGACACTTCCCGCCCGTTGGCGCTATTCTGTCGACCAGCAGTTACAGATTCCCCTACGACTTGTTTCCATCAAACTGTTCGACAGACGAATCCATGGAGATGACGATGAGCAACATCCAGTTCCATTGCCCGCACTGCAGACAAACGATCGAGGCCGGCCTTGACATGCTCGGCCAGTTGATGGATTGCCCCGCGTGCGGACAGACCGTCGAGGTGCAGAAGTCGCCGGTCAAGCTCCCGTCGCTCCCGCCCCCTCCGCCCCGGCTCCCGCCCAAGCTGAAAATGCCCATGCCGCCCGCGCCCCCGAAAATGGCGTCCAAGAAGAAGGAATACAAGGTGCTGACGCAACGGGACCCGGCGTTCGGCGGGGAATTCAGCCCCGAAAAGCTGGAAGCGGTCCTCAATTCTTTTGCCGCGCAGGGGTGGCTGGTCGTTTCCGTCGCCACGATCAGCCTTCCGGCCGGCCCCGGCTGCGCCCGGGACGAACTGATCGTGATCATGGGGCGAAACCAGTAGCCGCACGACTCCAGGCGGAACGCTCCGGCCGCTCGCGAAGCGGGTCGGCCGCCGCGCGGCTGGCTTGGGAGGAAGGCTGTAGGCTATAGATGGTTGGCTGTCCCCCCGACCGCGGACCTCGGTTCTCCGACCACGGACCGTCTCTTGCCTCCTGTCCCCTGTCCCCTGTCGCCTGTCGCCTGTCCCCTGACCATGAACAGCCAAGCTGCCGCGATCCGGGCCTTCCGTCTGGCAAGCGCTGCGGAAAAAACACCCGCTTAATTGACAAACCTTACACAGCAATATAGGTTCCCGCCACAGAACACCCCGGCGGGGCCCCATTCCTGCCGACCACCCACGAAAGGAAAATGAACATGATGAAACTCAAAATCGCCTTGGTCGCCCTGATCGCGACCGTCGCCTTGGCCTCTATTGCCGGTGCCGGTGCCTGCGGCGGTCATGCCAAGAAGGCCGAAGCCGGCTGCGGCAGCGCAGTCAAGGCCGCCACGTCGGACTGCAGCGCCAAAGCCGAAAAGGCCGCATGTTGCGGCGAAGACAGCTCGACGTGCTGCGGCGCCAAAGTCGAAGCCCCCGCCGAGGCCGCCGAATAGCCCAACCCGTTTGCGCATCATGCGCAACCCCTGACCGGGCCACGATCACCCTCCTTGGTCGTGGTCCGGTCTTTTTGGGTGGTCCCGGCTCCTTCGCGGCGGATCGGATGGGCTGGTCGTTGTTCGCCGCGCACCAAACAATCCACGACCAACAATAAATCGATGAACGAATCCCCCTCCACGGCGCCCTCCGTCCCGTTCGGTCCGCAGACGATAGACCCGAGACGGCAAACGATCGAGCCTTGCACAAGGGAGTGAACGCTTGTGGGCCGGGCCGCCCCACGACCTCGCGTCGTGGGAGGCAAACGTGGGCTCCCCCACCACGCGAGGCGGCGGGGCCCGCTAGATCTATACATGGCACTCATCTTGACACGACTCAACAGGGCGTGAACCGATTGCATGCGACGATGGAGGCGAAGGGTAACCTTTGCATTGCAGCGGGCCATGCGCAAAGCGGTTTTCATCCCCGTGGATGAACAATCCAAATCAGAACGAAAACGTCTCGTCGTGGATGGCGCGCCGCGGCAGGCCGAGCGCGCGCAGATGGCCGATGACGGCCCGGCGCAAGAGGTCGGGCCCGCAGACGTAGGCGGTCAGGCAGGCGGGGCTGGCCGGTTCGACGCACGCGCGCAACAGCTCGCGATCCATGCGCCGGCCGCCCCCGCCGGGCTCGCGCGTCACGACCGGAACGAACCGGAACGCGGCGTGGCGGGCGGCCACGGCCGCGAAAAACCCTTCGTCGATCTGCTCGCGGCGGGTGGCCATGCTCCAGACCAGCGTGACCGGCTCCGTGATGCCGGCGGCATCCCATTCCCGCAGGATGGACAGAAACGGCGTGATGCCGATGCCGCCGGCCACGAAGAGGTGCGGGCCCGCGCCGCGGACGGGCGTGAACCGCCCGTAGGGACCGTCGCAGAGCAACCTGGCGCCCACGGCCACCGCCGGGAGGGCGGCCGAATAATCGCCGAGGGCTTTGATGGTGAAGTGGAGCGTCGGGGACCCCGGGGGCGAGGAGATCGTGAACGGGTGCTCCTCCAGGCCGCAGGCGGGCGAGAGCAGGCGGAAGAACGCGAATTGTCCGGCGCGGTGTTCCAGCTTGCTCCCGTCGGGCCGGGCGGCGCGGATTTCCACGGTGGAGTCGGCGAGGCGGCGCACGGCGGTGACGCGGAACGCGCGGCGGCAGGCCAGCGCCACCCGCAGGACCTTGTGGTGGACATGCACCAGCAGGGCCGTCGCGCCCCAGGCGCCCATGAGCCAGAGCCGGGCCCGGGTCTCCGCCGTCGGCGCGGCCATCAGCACGTGCGCCGTCGCCAGGGCGAGCGCCGGCGCCGTCAGATTGTGGAAGAGCTTGAGGCGCGAGTAGTCGAAGCCCAGCCGCCGCACGCCGAACGCGCGCAGGGCGGCCAGCGCCCCGATGCGGTGCAGCCGATTGCCGACCATGAACAGGACCGTAACCAGGCCCACGGCGGCGAAAAGCGCCAAGGCGGCGACCCCGAATTGGATCTGGCCCGTGCCGAACTCGAAGAACCCGGATTTGAAGCCGACGTGCGCGCCGACCAGCACCAAAGCCGCGCCGGCCAATCCCCCGTGGAAGACCATCACGCGGTCGTGTCCGAACAGCCGGTCGAAGCTGCGGATCCGCGCGGACAGGATCAGGGTGTTGGCGAAGTAGACGTAGCTGACGATCCCGCAGAACATGCCCAGCGAGTAGCTGTGCAGGATCGAGTACCAGTTGCCGGCGAAGTAGGCCTGAAGCGGAATCGCGGGGCCGAGCACGGCCGCGCCGAGCCACAGCGCCCGCCGCAATCGCTCGCCCGCCATGGCCCGCACTCCGTCGGCCCGCTACGGCGCGGCGGCCGGGGCCAGAATCTTGATGATCCTCGCCACATAGTCGGCGGCCAGGGTCTTCACGTCGCCCTTGCTCGAGGCCGACGTGACCGCATCGACGTCGGCGGCCACCGTCCAATCGCCCGTCTTCGTGGTATGCAGGAGAATCCGGGCGGCCTCTGCCTGGTTCGCCGCCAGCCATTCCACGATCCAGAAGCGGACTTCGGAATGGACGCCGGAGTTGGTGATGAACACGGCATCGTAGTCCGCGGCCTTCGCCTCCAGCCCGCTCTTGGAGTGCAGGACCTTGGTCACCTCGCAGCCCTGCTGCGCAAGCGATTGCTCCATCGCCTCGACCAGCTCCTGCTTGAAATCGGTTTTTTCCCACGCGAGCAGCACGCGCTTCTTCGGCGCCTCCTGCGCCAGAGCCATCGTCGCCAGACCGACCAACACCCACGCCGCGATCGTTGCTTTCATGCTTTCCTCCGCTTGCCGTCACCCGCGCCGCAATCTTCACGTCACCCAAGGGAGCATAGGGAAAGCCCCGGCGCGCCGCAATAGTGAATCGACAATCAAATGCATTTGATTCCTTTGATTCCGGGCCAATTCGGTGATAGACTGCCGTCCACAACCCCACCGGAGAACCCAACCATGAAAACGACCATCCTGTTCCTCGCCATGACCCTTGCCGCCGCTGCGGCCTCCGCCGCCGACGACACCCATACTGTTTTCGACTTCAGCCAGGACGCCGACGTCAGCGGCTGGGAAATCCAGGACGACGTCGTCATGGGCGGCGTCTCGCAAGGCCAGTTCGCCGTCAACGAAGAAGGCAACGCCGTCTTTACCGGCAACGTCTCCCTGGAGAACGACGGCGGCTTCTCCTCCCTCCAGTACGGCTTCGACCCCGTCGACGTCTCCACCTACCGCGCCATCCACATCCGCCTCAAGAGCGACGGCAAGCGCTACCAGCTCCGCGTCGAGTCCGAAAAGAACGTCCGCCACGGCTACGCCTACGATTTCGAGACCAGCGGCGACTGGCAAACCGTCGAGATTCCCTTTGCGGACATGTACGCCATCCGCCACGGCGACCGCCTCGACCTGCCCAACTACCCCGGCCAGACTCTGGCCCACGTCCAAATCCTGATCGGCAACAACCGCGCCGAATCCTTCCAGCTCGAAATCGACAAGCTCTGGGTCCAGTAACCCCCCACCCCCTCACGGCCGAAAAGGCAGGGCGGCTTGGCCCAAGCCGCCGCGGCTGTTCGACTCCCACGGCCTTGCGCCGTGGGTGAATCAGATCATCCCCGTTGTAGGCCGCCCTTCTACGGATGGCGGGCTGTTGTTGTAGCCGGCCTCGCTGAGGCCGGGGCTGTTTGGCTCCTGTTTTCTTTGACAGGATTTACCGGGTGGGTTTGTTGTAGGCCGCCCTTATCCCCCCGGCCGACATCCGATCCCCGCCCCGCCCCCCTCCGCCACAAATCGCCGCTCATGCCGCGGTAGCTCTTCTTGAGATGGAGAAACGAAAACGCAAAGGGCAAAGGGGCAAAGGGGTCAGTCCTTGCAGCAAAGGGGCAAAGGGGTCAGTCCTTGCATTGTAGCACTTTGAAAATGCGGAGCGGATCCGTTTCCGCCCTTCCTCTTTTCGCCCCCGGATGGGTAAGAGTTATTCGGCCTGTTGCAAGGCCTGCCGGGCGGCTTCGCGCACGCCTCGGGATGTGATCGTGGCGCCGGTCACGGCATCCACGCCGTCGAGACCTTGCGCGGCGACAATGGCGCGGGGCATGGACTCCAAGGCGGCCAAAGGGCGGCTTTCCCGATGCTCGGCGATGGCGACGTCGGCGATTTGGCCATCCGCGATGGTGACGTCCACGGCGATATCGGCGACGTAGCCGGGCGCGCGGCCGCGGTAGGTGCCATCGCGCCAGGCCGCGGCGCGGGCGGGGGCCGGCGGCGGCTCCGCGGCGGCGCGGAGCGGATGGCCGACGGGCTGGGTCAACACCACGTGCTGGCCCGCTTCCAGCTGCATGGCTTGGGCCAAGGCGGGCTTGTCCACCCAGCCGACCGCGACGGTGGCGAGCTCGTGGGCCGCGCAAAAGAGATAGACGTTCTGGCTGATGAATCCGGTATCGGTGGCGGCATAGAACGCGACGTTCGCGGGATCGGCGTCGGGCATGCGGCGATGATCGGCGACGTAGATCAGCACGACGGGCGCCTGCTGCACGAAGGGCTGTTGGCCGGCGGCGGAACGGACGTCCGCCGCGAGGGTTTGCCGGAGCTGGTGTTGATCCGGCTGATAGAGATAGAGGCCGTCGGCGCGGGCGACGTAGACGTCGATGCCCTTCCAATTGCGGGCGGAAGGCGTGGTGCGGTGGCCGGTGGCGGGCCGGTTGACGCCGTTGGCCGCCCAGAGCAGCGAAGACAGAAGCGAATCGGACACCGCATCGGGGCCGATGTCCCGCCGGGTCTGCCGCCGGGCCAGGGCCTCCATCAGGGGCAGGCCGCCGGTCTGTTGGGGGGCCGGCAACGGCAAAACGACTTCGGATCCGGCCCAGGCCGGGACGATCGCCAGTCCCAGGCAAATGGCCAAGGCACGCACGCGGTGGGATGATTTCATGAGCCAACTCCTTTTGGACAGGGTAACCGTGATTATGCTGCGAATCCGAACCATAACCCAAGCCGGACGCTGCCGCAACCCGGGCATTCCGGCAATGAAGACTGAAGGGTGAAGGGTGAAGGCGGAAGGCGGTAGGCTGTCGGCTGTTGGTCGATCTTCCGACACTCCCATACTCCGATACTCCTCTCCCCGTCCCCGATCCCGGATCCCGACCTCGCGGAGAGTCGGGAAGGCGTCCCTACCCGCCGATCCCGTTCGCGATATTCGCAGTTGGGTGCCCGAGCTCTTGTCCGGTCAGTCTTCCGGCCAAACGGTCACGGATATTCCGCGCGCGGCGAGAATGGGCTTGGCGATCTTCTGGAGTTCGATCACGACCTTGACCTTTTCGGGCCAGGACAGCTTCCGCAGCTTTGTCCGATAGGCGTCCTTGCCCGCCGGAGCTTCGGCCACCGTTATGCGTTTCGGGTCCATTGCGAAAACCTTTCCATCAACCCCTGGCGCGACAGGATTTCGTCCAGGCGCTTCCGATCCAGCACGCCGGCATCCAGAAACATCTGTACCCGCTGGCGGTCCTTCGCGCGGCCAGCCTGCACGGCCACGGCGACGAGATGTTCGGGGCCGAACACCCGCGTGGGGACGTCTTCGTACGGCACGTCCCGAGCCTGCGCCAAGGCTTCGTCCAACAAGGGCGTGCGCGCCGGGAGGGGGACCGGGATCCCCTCCACCATCACGCACTCCTCCCGGGCCGGATATCCGCGCTGGGCGAGTTCGAGGTACAGCGGAGCCAGCGTCACCAATCCACCCGCTTCCGGCAGCACGACGAACACGTCCAGATCGAAGGTGGTGAACGGTTCGACGTAGAAGGTCGCGCCCATGGCGCCGCCGATGGCATACCGGCCGATCACGCCATCCCGCTCCAATCCGTTCAACGCCTGAAGAGCCTTCTTCATGCCCCTTTATTACCACATCCGCTCTCCGCTCCGCAAACCACCAAAGCGCGGAAGGCGGAAGGGTGAAGACTGAAGGCTGTAGGCTGTCAGCGGTAGGCTGTTGGTCGATCTTCCGACACTCCGACACTCCCATACTCCGACACTCCGATACTCCTCTCCCCACAGACACCCTTGACGATTTTCGACGTCCCCGGCCCTCTCCTCGCCTTGACGCTGCGCCGGCCTGCGCCGTACCATGGCGCCAACAAACCCATGGGGCAACGAATGAACAAAACGGCCGTCGACTGGTTGCTGGAGGAGTCCAATCCCTCCATCCGATATCGCACAAGGGTCGAGCTCTTGCATGAAGATCCCGCAGCGCGGGCCGTGCGGGAGGCGAAGGGCCTCATCCCCGACAGTCCGGCCGTGCGGGACATCTTCGCGCGCATGCATCCGGACGGGTATTGGCTGGAAACCAATCCCCGCACCGGCATCACGGTCGGCGACGGGGTGGAATACGGCTCGTATGCCAGCAACCCGTTCTGCCTGGCCTATCTGGCCGAACTGGGGCTGGACCGGTCGCATCCGTTGGTGGACAAGGTGGCGAACCGATACCTGAGTCTGCAGAAACCCGACGGCGATTTCTGGAACCATTTCTCCTGCCTGAACGGATACAACATCCGCAATTTCATCCTGCTGGGATACCGGGACGATCCGCGCCTGCGGAAAACAATTGCCTTAATGCTCGCCACTGAACGGCCAGATGGCGGCTACCTCTGCGACATGCATGAGAAACGGCGCCCGAACAGCCGGAGCTGCATCCGGGGGTGCGCCAAGATGCTGATGGCCTATGCCCTGCTGCCCGACCTGTGGGCCCACGAACGCTGCCGGACCCTGGTGGAGTATTTTCTCGGGCGAAACTGCATCTTCCGGCTGCGCAAACCCAAGGAGCTGGTTCGCCGGGACATCGTCCAGACCCAGTTCCCGATTGCCTGGCAAACGAGCGCCCTGGAAATTCTCTGGTCCCTGAGCCGCATGGGGCTTGGGAAACACCCCGCCACAAAAGCGGCCTGGGAAGCCCTGGATTCCAAACGGACCGACGATGGAAAATACGTCATGGACTGGACCCCCACCCAAGCCCTGCTCAAAGCGGGCAAGCGCGGACAGCCCAACAAGTGGATCACCTTCTACGCCCTCCAAGCCCTTCAATACCGGGACAACAACGCTCCCGCCCACTAGTCCTCCCGCAATCTTATTATGAATTATAGGACTTTTCGATGTGTCGCCGTTGATGTTCCGCCTGCCTGTTCTAAAGCTCCGTTCAACGGCTTCGGGCACCACGCCCCCCGCCGCCGCCGCCTTGCCCCTTGCCGCCGCCCACCTGACCCGCGCCCCTGACGTCGCCCTGACCCGCGCCCCTGACGTCGCCCTGACCCGCGCCCCTGGCGCCGCCCTGACCCACGACCACGCCGATACCTGCGGGTGCCTCCCCGGCCCCGCCGCCATTGCCGCCATTGCCGCCGCGGTTGCCACCTCGGCCTGCGCCATTCATCCCTTTTGCACCCCCGAACCCGTTTTTACCCTTTGGGCCGCCAAACCCGTTTTTGCCTAGCGGTCCGCCATGGCCCTTTCCGCCACCCTTGCCGCCCCCAAGCGCCTGACCACCGCCGCCTCCGCCGCCGCGATTGCCCTGTTCAATGCCTGCGAATCCAGGATTGCCGCCGCCATTTCCCAGATCATTGTCCGCCTGGTTGCCGGCACCCTTCCGGCGCGCTCCCTGGGCACCCGCCTTCCCTTGGTCTCCCGAGCGGCTGCGTTGTTGAGCGTTTTCCGAAAGCTGCTGTCCGGGCGCATAGGTACCCTTGCCGTTCACCCCAACCCGACCGGGACGGCTCATGCGGTCCCCGCCTCTCTCGCCTCTTTCGCCTCTCCCGCCCTCCTGGGCTCCCGCCGCCAGCGCAACCGCCATGCACCATGTCATTCCCGCCGCCGCAATCATTCGCTTTGTGTTCATCTGTTGTGTTCCTTTCCTGTATCTCGGCTTGTTGCCGTTTCATCAGGTATTGCGACGGAAACAGGAAACGGGGACATATATTTTCACAAACGAGCTCCCACCTCAATCCCATCTCTTGCCTCCCGTGCACCGATGCCGGAAGATTCACGGCGAAAACGGGGGCCGGTTCGTTCATGAGGCCCCCCATTCCCTGTCCCGCCCCTCGCGAGGCAGATCAACCGCTGCGCGGCAGGCCAAGGGTGAAGGCGGCAGGCTGAAGGGCCGATCTGCCGGCGCCCGACTTTAAAACACGTACACCGGGCCGAAGAGGAGCGAGGTGTCGTCGGTGGTGGCGTGTTCCATGTAGTCGAAGCGAATGGCGGCGCCCCAATGGGGGGTGAATCCGGCCGTCAGGCGCAGGTGGACGTTGTGGAAGTCGTCGTCCAGCTCCTGGCTGTCCTGATAGTAGTACTTGGCGTTGAGCCCGAGCATCCGCCAGCGCCAGTCGACGGTGAGGCCGTAGAGATAGGAATCGTTGTCGGTATTGCCCCGGCGCGTGTCGATGCGTTCCCAGGCATAGCCGACGTAGGGATTGAACGTGAGCCCCCACGGCTGGACCCGCAGCACGGGCCCGATCTTGGCCATCGGGACGTTGACGGTGATGTCTTCGCCCGGCGGTTCGATCTTGTGGTACAGGTGCCCCGCGCCGACGTTCCAGGTGACGGCGGCCTCGGGGTCGCCATACAGGTTCACATGAAAGAAATTGCCCATCACCTCCGTGTCCCCGGCCGCCTCGGTGAAAAACAGGAAATTGTTCACGACGAACCGGGGATGGGCCACGAGGGCAAACAGGCCGTATTCGGGCGCGGTTTTCGTCTCCGTTTGGACCTGTCCGGTCCGGTCCGGGCGCTTCAATTCGTCGCGGTTGACCCCGACCAGCGGACTGACCAGCCACGTCAGGCCCGGGTTGTCGGACGGCGGCAGTTCATCCTGCGCCGTGGCGCAGGCGGGCGCCAGCCGCAGCACGACGGCCGTTGCCAGCAAAACGGCGAACCGGGTGGAGAATCGTGTGGGTTGTGACATGCGGGTTCCTTTCATATCGAGGGCGTTTCGTCCTGCAGGGCCGGTTCGCCCACCGGCGCCGACGCGTCCTCCGGACGGAACGTCCGGATTTTCAGGATGTGGAGAGTGACGCCGGCGGCGATGCCGAAGAGCAGAAGCCGCACCCACCAGAGATCCACGGCAAAGACCGCCGAGGAGCCGATGGTCAGCCACAAGAGCAGGAGAACCGCCGTCTTGTGCGAGCGCGTAATGCCCCGGCCTTCGCGGTAGTTGCGGATGTATTCGCCGAACCACCGGTTGGTGAGCAGCCAACGGTAAAGCCGCGGCGAACTCCGGGCATAGCAGACGGCGGCCAGCAGCAGGAACGGCGTGGTCGGCAGGATGGGCAGAAACATGCCGACGACGCCCAGCGCCACGCACAGGCTTCCGCCCGCGATCAAAGCGATTGTTTTCGTGTGGGCCATGCCTTTGAATTCTCCTCCGTGGTTTGCGGTTTGGGTCCGGCGGGCCCCACCACCTTGCGTGGTGGGGGAGTCAACTTGGCCTCCCACGGCGCAAGGCCGTGGGGGGGCGCAGCAGCCGTTTTCCTCACCCATGTATGCAATCCTCAATGGCGAGCGAGATCGAACCGGTCGAGATTCATCACCTTGTTCCAAGCCGCCACGAAGTCGTGCAGGAACTTCTGCGGACTGTCCGCGCACGCATAGACTTCCGCGATGGCCCGGAGCTGGGAGTTCGCCCCGAACACGAGATCCAGCCGGGTGGCGGTCCACTTCGGTTCGCCCGTGGCGCGGTCGGACCCCGCGAACACCTCGCCGCCTTCCGCGACCGGCTTCCAGGCCGTGCGCATGTCGAGCAGGTTCACGAAGAAATCGTTCGTGAGCGTTCCGGGCCGCTTCGTGAACACGCCGTGGGGGGCCTGCCCCACGTTGACGTCCAAGACGCGCAGGCCGCCGAGCAGCACCGTCATTTCAGGCGCCGTCAGCGTCAGCAGCTGCGCCCGGTCCACCAGCAGGTCCGCCGACGACACGGAGAACTTGGCCTTGAGGAAGTTGCGGAATCCGTCCGCCACCGGCTCGAGCACCGAGAAGGACTCCACGTCGGTCTGCTCCGGGGTGGCATCCATGCGCCCGGGCGTGAAGGGGACGGCGACCTCGTGGCCGGCCTTCTTCGCCGCGGCTTCGACCGCCGCGCAACCGCCCAACACGATCAGGTCCGCCAGCGACACCTTCTTGCCGCCCGGGGCCGCCTGGTTGAAGTCCTTTTGGATTCCTTCCAGCGCCGCCAGCACTTTGGCCAGCCGGGCGGGCTCGTTGACGGCCCAGTCCTTCTGCGGCGCCAGCCGGATGCGCGCGCCGTTGGCGCCGCCGCGCATATCGGATCCGCGGAACGTGGAGGCCGACGCCCACGCGGTAGCCACCAGCTCGGACACCGACAGGCCGGAGGCGAGGATCCGGCCCTTGAGCGCGGCGACGTCCTGCGCGTCGATCAACGGGTGATCCACCGCCGGGACGGGGTCCTGCCAGATGAGTTCTTCGGCGGGGACTTCCGGCCCGAGGTAGCGAACGCGGGGGCCCATGTCGCGGTGGGTCAGCTTGAACCACGCCCGGGCGAAGGCGTCCGCGAATTCTTCCGGATTCGCCAGGTAGCGCCGGGCGATGGGTTCGTAGATCGGATCGTAGCGCAGGGAGAGATCCGCCGTGGTCATCATCGGCCGGACCTTCTTGCTCCGATCGTGGGCATCGACAATCATGTCCTCTTCCGCCACGTTCTTGGCCAGCCATTGATTGGCGCCCGCCGGGCTTTTCACGAGCTCCCATTCATATTTGAACAGGACCTGCAAGTAGCCCATGTCCCATTGGGTTGGATTGGGTTTCCAGGCGCCCTCGATGCCGCTGGAGATCGTATCGCCGCCCTTGCCGCGGCCGAAGCTGCTCTTCCAGCCGAGGCCCTGCTGCTCCACCGGCGCCGCTTCGGGTTCGGGCCCCACGTGCGTCGCGGGACCGGCGCCGTGGCACTTGCCGAACGTGTGCCCGCCGGCGATCAGCGCGACGGTTTCCTCGTCATCCATCGCCATCCGCGCGAAGGTGACGCGCACATCATGGCCCGAGGCGACCGGGTCCGGGTTTCCGTCCGGGCCTTCCGGATTCACGTAGATCAGGCCCATCTGCACGGCGGCCAGCGGATTGTCCAGGTCCCGCTCGCCGGAATACCGGCTGTTGGGCTTGTCGCTCGTGGCCAGCCATTCCTTTTCGGAACCCCAATAAACGTCCTCTTCCGGCTCCCAGACGTCCACGCGCCCGCCGGCGAAACCGAAGGTCTTGAAGCCCATGGATTCCAAAGCGCAATTTCCGGCCAGAATCATCAGGTCGGCCCAGGAGAGCCGGCGGCCGTATTTCTGCTTGATCGGCCAAAGCAGGCGGCGGGCCTTGTCGAGATTGACGTTGTCGGGCCAGCTGTTGAGCGGCGCCAGGCGCTGGGAGCCGGAACCCGCGCCTCCGCGGCCGTCGCCCAGGCGGTAGGTGCCGGCGCTGTGCCAGGCCATCCGGATGAAGAACGGCCCATAGTGCCCGTAATCCGCCGGCCACCAGTCCTGCGAGTCGGTCATCAGCGCCACCAGATCCTTCTTCACAGCGGCCAGATCCAGCTTCTTGAACTCCGCGGCATAGTCGAAGTCCGGGCCCAGCGGATTGCCCTTGGCCGTATGCTGGTGCAGGATTTTCAGATTCAGCTGGTTGGGCCACCAGTCCTTGTTCGAGGTGCCTTTTCCGGCGGCGGGTTCGCGGGTCTTGCCCGTGACGGGACATTGGCTTCCGTTGCTCATGAGTGCGCTCCTATTTCTTTTTCTTTCCAGCAATCTGACACTTCCGGCAGCGGCCGCGCAGCTCGACGTGCACCGACTCCACCGCGCCCAGATCCGCCACCGCGCGCGGCGGCACGAACCCGTCCAGCGCCGCGCTGTAGAAATCGTCGATGCGCCCGCAGACGGCGCAAACGAAATGGTGGTGGCGGTCCAGGTTGGCGTCGAACCGCGCCCGGTCCTTCAGAGACGGCACCCGGGCGATGACGCTCTTCTCCTCCAGCGTCCGCAAGGTGCGGTAGACCGTGTCGAGGGAAATCGCCGGGATGCGCTTGCGCACCCGGCGGAAGATCGTCTCGGCGTCCGGATGCTCCCCCGTGGCGGCCAGTTCGCGCAGGATTTCCAGGCGCTGGCGGGTGGCCTTGATCCCCTGCCGGCGGCACGCCGCCGCGAAGTCGGCCACCTGTTTTCCAATTCCTGCTTTTGCTGGTGTCATGTCGGCCAAGTAAGAATCATTCCTATGTGAAGAATACCCCGCCTCCGGCCCCGGCGCAACCGGAATAGTTGGCGGTCGGTCGTTGGTGGTTGTTCGCCGATCTTCCATCCACAACAAACGATCGACCGCGAACAACCCACTCCAGCCCCCCCCTCAAATCAGACCGATCGGATGGCAATGGGCATCGGTCCGCATGGGGTCCCCGTCCCGTCCGGCCTTCGCCGGACCGGACTTGCCCCGGCGGGCCCGCCATTCGCGGGACGCGACTGTTGGAGATCGCCAGATCCTTCGCCACAGATGGCGCCGATGGCACGGATGGCAAGCCTTTCGATCCGTCCGGACAAGGACGGGGGGACGAACGCGACAGGGGCAGAACGAAACCGCCCGGCGGGATCGGCGAGACCGCCCGGCCCGCCTTCTCCCCATCCCGTAGATCTCGCACATCCAGACGAAAGGTCTTTCCCTTTGCGACTTCGAGTCTTGGTGCGAGAAGCCCCCCTTCCCGGCCTTCTGTGATTCGAGAGGATTGACGGCGGCGGCCGACCCATATTATACATAACCATACGCCTCCCTTATGGATGGGGGGGGATGACCCCACCGGAGACATTGAGCATGGAACATCATTGGAAGCGTTTTTTCGCTGTTTTGGGCCTGATGGCGTCGGTTTGTGCGGCGCGGGGAGAAACGGTCGTGGTTTTGCCGGTTGGCGCGGACGAGCATTTCGCCGTGGAAGCATCCACGGGCAAGCCGCTGCTGCGGACCGATGCCGCCGCCACGCTGACCGGCACGAACGTCGCCCTCGGCACGATGGGATCCATCCTGCCCGTGGTGGCTTCCACGCAAACCGTCGCCCGGTTCCTGTCCGATCCCATCCACGGCAGCCTGATCGTGGGCTCCAACCGCATCACGAGCCCGCAGGCCAACTTCGTCGCGGGCCACACCAACTACGTCTACTTATCCCCCTATTCGTCCATCCTCGGCGGCAACGAGAACCAGATCCTCTACCACGACAACGAGAGCTCGTACAACGCCGCCATCGTGGGCGGCACGCGCAACGTCATCTATGGCTCGCAGAAGGGCGTCATCGGCGGCGGCGAGCAGAACGTCGTGAGCAACCATCCGGTCTTCGCGGTGATCGGCGGGGGCTTTCGGAACATGGTGACGGCGCGCTCGGGCGCGATCCCCGGCGGCGAATACAATTTGGCGGCCGGGTCGAATACCTTCGCGGCCGGGTCCCGCGCCCAGGCGCTGCACGACGGGGCGTTCGTCTGGGCGGACAAATCGATCACCAACGCGTTCGCTTCCGCCAACACCAACGAGTTCGCCGTCCGCGCCGCCGGCGGTGTGCGGTTCGAGTCGGAACTGGGCCCCGACCCGCTGCCCAACAAGAAATCCCGCTATGGCGACAACAACATCGTGGCCTGGGCCCGCGTGGCCGACACCGGCGGCATCGGCACCTCCCACTTCGGTGTGCAGTCCTGCACCAGCTTCGCACAGGGCTATTACGAGATCCTGCTGGACGTCCCCATGAGTTCGCCGGCCACCCTCATCCCCGTGGCCACGGTGGACCTGTTCGGGATGTCGCTGCCCACGAATGCCGCCAACGCCCGGTTCATCTACGTCGAGCGCACCCTGGAACTGAACCGGTTCATCGTCCGCACCACCACGGGCGCCTACGTGCCGACCAACACGGCCTTCAATTTCATCGTCACCGGACGCTAGACCCCATGCGCTTCCACCTCTGCATCGTCGCGGCGCTCTCCCTGGCGGCCCAACCGGCCGCCGCCGGCCTCGCCGTGAACGGGGGTTCGCTCCGCCTCGACGGCGGGACGATCCGCACGGACGCCCTCGGGATCGGCGCCGGCGCCGCGCTCGCCGGCAATGGCACGCTCGATGCGCCGGCGACCGATCTGCAGGGCACAACGGCCCCCGGCGGAGAGATTCCCGCCGAAACCGGGACGCTGGTCTTCACCGGTTCCGTCCGGTTCGACGGCGCCTATCTCTGCAACGTCAACGGCCATGAAGACGTCGATCGGATCACCGCCGCCGGCTTGGTTTCCGGCGCCGCCGAAATCGCGGTCCAGAAGGATCCCGCGGCGATCCCCCTGGGCCAAGTCGTCCTCGCGGGCCGCGAAGGCAGCGATGTTTCCGCGTTCGCGCTCGCTCCGGCCCAGCAGTCCGATTTCCGGCTCGACGAGCCGGCCCCTGGCTCGCTCGCCCTGACCGACCTCGTCGGCGACAGCGATGGCGATGCCCTGCCCGACTGGTGGGAATACGCCTACTACACCAACCGGACCCTCGCCCTCCCCGACGGCGACGACGACGAAGACCGATCCAGCAACCTCCACGAACTGGGCGCGGGAACCCATCCGCGCGACCCGGAATCCGTCTTCGCCATCGTCCACGTGGATGCCGAAGGCGGACACCGCCTGTTCTGGAACAGCGTCGCCGGCAAGACATATGCGATCCATGCGGCCTCCATCCCCGACGGGGATTACGAAGAGTTCGCGGCGGGCATCGGCGCCGAGCCGCCGATCAACCGTTGGACCAACGAAGCCCCGGGGTCGTCGCCGTTGTTCTACCAGGTGCGCATCGCGCCCTAGGCGGACATCCGAGATGCCCGGGCCGCGCCACGGCGCATTCGCGCAGCGGAAAGCGAACCGTTGGCTCAACCCCTGCGCGACAGGCCGGAAGCGGAAGGCCGTAGGCTGAGAGGGCTGTTTCCAGCGGGTCCTTTTGATATTTCCGATCCGTGCGGTAGCTTGACCGGTTCGGCAGGTGCCCGTGCGGCGCCATCCGGACCGGAAGGAAACGACATGCCAACCCAAGGCGCCATACTCGATGCATTGGGGGCGATCCTGCCCCCCCCTCACATCGTCAGCAGCACCTTCAGCGAACTACTGGCCGCCGCGCGGAAGGCTGGCATAGCCAGTTCGATCGGATAGCGCGCGGCGATCAGCCGGCCAAGGGGTACATCCGGATGCGGGGCCAGGAACATCAAGCCACATCCCGGAACCGGCCGCAGCGCGAACCCAGAAGGGTCCATTCGCAAAGGGGTCCTGTGAAATGATGTTTTGCCGCGCGGATCCGTTTCCGCCCTTCCTCTTTTCGCGCCACCCGCCGCCCCGAGCAAGACGACAGACCACAGACCAGCGACGAGAGGCTTTCCAGCCCTCCGTCTCCAATCTCTGATCTATCGTCTGCCCCCCCCCCATTCTCCTCGTCCCAAAGACACCTTTGACCGTTTTTCCACTGCCCGGACAACTCGCGCGTGCAGACAAGCCCCCCATGTGCGCAACCAAGGAGACATATGCACGCCCGCAACGAAGACCGGCCCCAGATCAACCTTGAACTGCGCTTATCCATCCGTGTCCGCACGAATCTCAAGATTCCGTTGCCCGGTCTCCTGGCTTTGGTCGTCGCGTTGGCTAAAGCCCTTCTGTAAAGGGGGCCGTCCTGATTTTTTTTAATGCCGCCCGGCCCCGCCCCCGCCTAATCCGCGCTTTCGCCGGCGGGAAGGAGGCGGCGGAGACGGGCGATTATGCGCGCGGCGCGGCGCTGGATGAGGACGGGGGCGATGGTGAGATAGCGGTCGGCGGCGGCAAAGTAGGCGGCGGCGCTTTGCGGGAGGAAGTGGGCGTTGGGGGCATAATGGGGAATCGGCAGCCCAGTGGCGGGATCGATGTAGTCGTCGAGGTCGAGGCGCTGGGCGAAGCGGGCCAGACCGTCCGGCGTGCGGAACTCGCGGAAAGCCTCGGCATTGAGTTCGACGAGCTGGCAGAGGGTCGGGTCCGCGGCGGGGTCGGCGAGAAGGGCCAGGCGAAGGTTCTGCAGAAAGGCGGGAAAGGCATCGCGCCATTCGGCGTGGGTGCCGCGATACGTGTTGAAGGTGAGGCGACCCAGGGAGCGGTTGGGAAGCGGCGCGAGATTCCCGAGGGTGTGATAGGTGCGGTGGAAGGCGGCGGCGCGCGCGCGGAGATCGTCGGAGGGCTCATGGCGTTCAAGCCCGGCGAAGCGGCCGGGTTGGCCGGGAATCGGGCGGCCAAAAAGCGTGTGGAAGGTGTTGAGCGTGTCGCCGCGATAGGCGCGGCCGGTCCCGAGGGCCGGCAGGGCCAGTCCCGGCAGGGCGTCGGCATACAGGACATCGAACAGGGCGCGGACGAGATTGCAATCGTCGGTGTCGAAGGTGCGGCCGGGGGCGCCGTAGAGGGGGTGGCCTTCAAGGGTGGCCAAATCAACGTCGGCCAAGTCGTCGGGATTGCCGTGGAGCTCTTCGGCGACGAATTTCCGGACGAGGTCGAGGGCTTCCGGCGTCGGCGCGGCGAGAGCGGAAAGCGGGAGGAAGACGGCCAGGAGCGCGACGCAACTTTTCATGGAACGAGGCCTAGCAGAGTGCACGAGGATGGGCAAGAGGTTTGCAGAGGTGGCCCTCCGGACGGCTCGGAGAGCCGTTCCTACCTGCCGACTCCATTCGCGCCATTCGCGTGATTCAGAATCCCCCCCTGTGTTTTGTCCATCCGTCTGCCGGCCAGGCCGTCACGGATTTCCCGCGCGCCGCGAGGATGGGCTTGGCGATCTTCTGGAGTTCGATCACGACCTTGACCTTCCCGGGCCAGGACAGCTTGCGCTGCTTCGCCCGATAGGCGTCCTTGCCCGCCGGGGCCCCGGCCACCGGTATGCGCTTCGGGTCCATTGCGAAACCCTTTCCATCCATCCATCCATGGCGCGACAGAATTCCGTCCAGGCGCTTCCGGTCCAGCACGCCGGCATCCAGAAACATCTGCACCCGCTGGCGGTCTTTCGCGCGGCCAGCCTGCACGGCCACGGCGACGAGATGTTCGGGGGCGATCACCCGCGTGGGGACGTCTTCGTACGGCACGTCCCGGGCCTGCGCCAAGGCTTCGTCCAACAAGGGCGTGCGCGCCGGGAGGGGGACCGGGATCCCCGCCACCATTACGCACTCCTCCCGCGCCGGATATCCGCGCTGGGCGAGTTCCTTTTACAGCGGAGCCGGCGTCACCAGCCCGCCCGCTTCCGGCAGGACAACGAACACGTCCAGATCGAAGGTGGTGAACGGCTCGACATAGCAGATCGCCCCCATGGCGCCGCCGATGGCAAACCGGCCGATCCCGCCATCCCGCTCCCATCCATTCAACGCCTGAAGCGCCTTCTTCACGCCTGTTATGTGCCACACTCCAATGCCGCCTCGCCCCCCCAAAAAAAGGGAGCCGCGCTTCTCGTTTCCGCTCACCCCGATCCCTTCACCACGGAGCTCACAGAGTCCGATCCCGAGGAGAAGCCCCCACGCCTGCGGCTTGGCAAGCCATGCCTGCGGCTCGACAAGCCCTGTGGTGAAATTCCCCTCCCCCTTACGCGCCATTCCCGCCGCAGGCGGGCAGGCGCGTGGTTCGCAGTTGAAACGGCGGTTCCCCGCCCCGCCGCCCCTGCCCACATTCATGCCAACCCGGACTTGGGTTTCCCCCTCGCCATTTCTCCCCCTTCCGCGCCCGGCGTCACGCGGAGGTTGTCCGCCGGCGCCGGGCGGGATAGGGTATGCGGCGAGGAGGCGAATATGCGCAGGAATGAAACGGAAGCCGGGATGCGGGATTGGCAGCAGCGATTGTTCGCCACCTTCTTCCAGCCGCAGACGGCCTCGGGCCGGGCGTTCGAACTGGTCCTGCTGGCGGCGATCCTGGCGAGCATCGCCACGGTGATGCTGGAGAGCGTGGCGAGCTTCCGGGCGGCGCACGGCGTTTTGCTCCGCCGGCTGGAATGGGGGTTCACGGCGCTGTTCACCGCGGAGTATGCGCTGCGGCTGCTGTGCCTGAAGCGTCCGCATCGCTATGCCTTCAGCTTTTTCGGGATCGTGGATTTGCTGGCGGTGGTGCCGACATATCTGGCCTTGGTGGCGGGGGGCACGCACTACTTCCTGGTGGTGCGGGTGATCCGGATGCTGCGGGTGTTCCGCCTCCTGAAACTGGGGCGGTATCTGCAGGCGGGGGACACGCTCTGGCTGGCGCTCCGGGCGGCGCGGCAGAAGATCGCGGTCTTCCTGATGGCGGTGCTGACGCTGGTGGTCCTGATCGGGACGCTGATGTATCTGGTCGAAGGACCGGAGACGGGGTTCACGAGCATCCCCACAAGCATCTATTGGGCGATCGTGACGCTGACGACGGTGGGCTACGGGGACATTGCGCCGCAGACGGTCGCGGGACAGGCGCTGGCGGCGCTGGTGATGATTTTGGGCTACAGCATCATCGCGGTGCCAACGGGAATCATGACGGTGGAGATGGGACGGGTGCCGCGCCCGGAGGCCGGGGCGGGGCGGGCGTGCGCCGCGTGCGGGGCCCCGGGGCACGATGCGGACGCGGCGTTCTGCAAGCGTTGCGGCGCGCGGCTGTAGGAGGGGCGGCGCGGCGGGACGCCAAAGAACAACGGGGTCAATCAAGAGGGCCCCCATCCGAGGTTCCGGTGCGTCCCGAGGCGGATCGGGTTGGGCGATGGTTGGTGGTTCGTCGCATCGGTCCCCAACCCACCGTGTCCATGCCTGCGGCTTGGCAAACTCTGTGGCAAGATTTTCACGGCCCCGTTCGCGGCCTTCGCGAAATTCGCAGTTGAAAAGGCTGTTCCCCGCCCCGGCCATGGGATAGGGTTCTGTCCCGAGGCAACGGCACAACCACAACCGGAGAAATCCCATGGGCGACCAAAAAGGCAAAAAGGAAAAGGCCAAAGCGCAGAAGCAGCACGCCGCCAAGAACGCGAAGGAACAGCAGCAGAAACAAAGCAAGCTGCCGCAGGCTCGCAAGCCCTAGGCCGCGGGCCAACCCCGCGGATCCCTTCGCCGTCCCTGCGGGGGCAGTCAGGATTTGCGAGATTCTCAGGATGGTCAGGACCGAACCCCGGACCCCTCTGCGTTTCCCGTCCCGTGAAATCCTGTGAATCCTGCTTGCGCTTGCTTTGGCTTTTGCTTCATGCCTTCCATATGGTTCGTTGTTGGCCCTGCCATTTCCCCATCATGAACTCCGCTTCCGAATCCGAACGCAACCGGGGCCCCCAGCCCATCGCGCAGCTCTTGGCGAAGCACGAACTCAAGGCCGGCGATCTGGTGGAAGCCTCCACCGAGCACATCACCCGCAAGATGGTCATCCGCGCCTGCAAGGGCCGCTGGCTCACCCCCCACGTCAAATCCAAGATCCTCCGCGCCCTGAACCAGGTCTCGGACGAGACCTACGCGCTCGAAAACCTGTTCAATTACTGATCGATCTTCGCCCCCCCCACCTGCCGCCCCCAGACCGTTTTGCCATGGGGAACGCGCTCCGACTTCTCCCCCGATGGCCCCGTCCCGTTCTTCATTTCTTCTGCTGGCGAAAGGCGTGTCCGAGTTGCCTCAAGCCGGCGGAACAATCGCGATTGGGCAGCCAGGCTTCGATGAGATGGAACTTGTCTTTGTTGCGCCGCGCGCCGTCGAGGGCGGCGGCCAGTTCCTCTTCCGTGGTCGCGCGGACGCCGATGGAGGCGTCGCCCGCGCAGTCGAACACGCGGGGAAGCTCGGAGTAGCGCCACATCTGGATGTCGTTGTAGGCTCCGTCCTCGTGGAGCTCGCGTTCGACGAGGTAGCCGTCGTTGTTGATGACGACCACGATGGCGGGACACCGCTGGCGGATCAGCGTGGAGAGCTCCTGCACGGTCATCTGCAGCGCGCCATCGCCGGTCAGCACGACCGGGCGCTTGCCGGGCCGGGCCAGCCCGACGCCGAGCGCGGCGGGCGTGCAGTACCCGATGGCCGCATAGTAGGTCTGCACGATGAAGTTTTCGGCCTCCTCGATCATGAATTCCGGGGCGGCGCAAAAGGCGTCGCCGGGCTCGGCCAGCAGCACCATGTCGTCGTCGAGGAATCCGTCCAGGCATTCGTAGAGGCGCGGCGCGGTCAATCCGCACGCGGGGCGCGGCGCGAAGACCGGCTTGAGCGTCCGCCCCGGCGCGGGATGCGATTCGAGGTAGGACCGCGGCCGCAGCGCGGAGGCCAGCGCGCGGACGAAGTCGCCCAACTGCACGCCGTCGTAGACGCGGGGACCGATGCGCACCCGCCCCCCGCCCGCGGACACGACGCGGCTTTCGTCGAAGTTCACGCTGAAGAGCCCCGTGTCCAGGTCGGTCATCCACACGCCGAGCGAGAGCAGGCAATCCGATTCCTCGACCTGCCGGCGCACGCTTTCCCGGCTCCAGCCGCCCTGGTAGATGCCGACGAACTGGGGATGGAACTCCGGCAGCAGGCTCTTGCTGCTGAGCATCGTGGCGAACGGAATCTCCACCGTCTCGACCAGACGCAGCGCGTCGGGTCCGAGCCGCTGCCGCGCCAGTTCCACGCCGATGAGCGCTGCAGGATGCGCCGCGCCGTCAAACCGCTTGGCCGCCTCGGCCACGCATTCAGCCAGAACCGCCGGATCGGTCGCGGCAACGGGCGGGACCAGATCAGACGCAGGCCGGCGGCAGGGCGCGCGCGCGATGTCGGCCGGCAATTCGAGGTAGCCCGGCAGCTTGCGGGCCACGCATTGCGCGACAACGCGGTCGATTTCCGCCGGCGCGGTCTCGGGATCGGTCAGGAGCGCGGCGGCGACCGTGATCTTCCGAAAGACCTCCAGCTGGAGCTGGTAGTTGGCCACCAGATGATGCACCAGCGCGCCCGCCTCCCGGCGCCGCGCCGGCGGGGCGCCGGACACCACGATCAGCGGCACCTGCTCGGCGTAGGCGCCCGCCACGGCGTTGACGATGCTCAGTCCGCCCACGCCGTAGGTCACCACCGCCCCGCCGAGGCCGTTCATGCGGGCGTAGCCGTCGGCCGCGTAGCCCGCGTTCAATTCGTTGCAGGTGCCGACCCAGCGGATGGGACTGGCCAGGACCTCGTCGAGAAAATCCAACACGTAGTCGCCGGGCACGCCGAACAAATGCCCGACGCCGGCCTGATGCAGGCGATCCAGGATATAGCGCGAGACCGTGTATGACTTCTCCATGGCCGTTCTCCCTTTTTGGACAGTCTAGCCGCAGGGCGCGTGGAGATCAATCCGGGAGCGCCACGATCTGCCGGCCACGGTCGCCACGGTCGCCGAAGCACCCCTCCGCGGATCCGGCCCCTCCCGAGCCGGATCAGATGGGTGAGTCGTGGATGGTTCGTCGTGGGAGGCCAGCCCCCCTCCCCCGCGCCTTCGACCTCCCTCTCACTACGCGGCTGGCCACAGACTCTGGTCCCGGCGCATTTTCCAGGCCTCTTTGACATTCTGCCATCCTGCGGTAATTTTATCGGTCAATCTGGACACCCATATGAAAACGAGCCCAACCATCCAAGAACCGTCTCAAACCGACACTTTTCCGACCTCCGCGGCTCAATCCCTCGCCGCCCGGCTGGGTCTGGGCGCGCCCAGCGACCGGCCGCCCGCCATCGTCCTGACCGGAAAGGCGCTGGCGGCGCTGCGGCGGATCGAGCGGCCCGCAGGCTCGTTTTTACGGATCGGCGTCGTGGCCGGCGGCTGCTCCGGGCAGACCTATTCCGCCGCCGTGGACACGGAAGGCGATCCCGCCGACCTCCCGCTCTATGAGTCCGGCCCGCTGCGGATCGTGACCGATCCGAAAAGCGCGGCCTATCTGGACGGCCTGCACATCGACTACAGCGACGATTTGATCCGGTCCGGATTCCGTTTCAGCAATTCCAAGGCCGGCGGCTCGTGCGGCTGCGGCGCCAGTTTCAAGGCGGCCCCATGAGCGTGCAACCCCTCGACCTGACCGGCGGCAAGTCCGTCTACTGCCTCAACCAGCAACAACTCGACCGCGCCCTGGCGCTGTTCCAGGAAGACTCCCCGGCCGGCGCGCGCATTCGCGCGACCGTCGCCCGGCTCGAAGCCGAAGGCACCCGCAACGAGCGGGCGGCGATCGCGTTCGTCCTGATCCAGCATCTCCAGGCCTCGGCATGAGCGGGCCAGATCGGATCGTTTGCCACCGCTGAATCCCCCTTTTTCCCGACCATGCCTGAATTGCCCGAAGTCGAAACCGTCGTCCGCGACTTGAACGCGGCCGCGCTCGCCGGCCTGCGCGTGGTCAACGCCCGCGTGCTCTGGAAGCGATCGATCGCCGCGCCCGCCGGGTCCCGGTTCGCGACGAGAATCCGAGGCCTCGAGATCCAACATCTTTCGCGGCGCGGCAAGTTCATCGTGGCGCAACTCTCCAAGGGGTTCACGCTTCTGGTCCACTTGCGGATGAGCGGCCGCCTGCGCGTCGCCGCCCCGTCCGCGAAAACCAGCCGCGGCGCCCACGCGCGCGTCGTTTTCCGGTTGAGCGACGGGCGCGAATTGCGGTTTTCCGACCCCCGCAAGTTCGGGCGCCTTTGGCTGGTGCGCGATCCGGCCGCCGTGCTGGGAAAACTGGGGCCGGAGCCGTTCGCGATGCCTGCGGCCGCGTTCTCGGCCTTGGTTTCGGCGCGGTCGCGCCTGCTCAAGCCGCTGCTGCTCGATCAAACGCTCATCGCCGGGATCGGCAACATCTATTCGGACGAGGCCCTCTGGGAGGCGCGGCTGCATCCCCAACGGAAATCGGATTCGCTGTCGGCCCGCGAGGCGGCGACCCTGCTCCGGGCGATCCAGCGCGTGCTGCGCCGCGGCATCCGCAATCTGGGAACGACGCTCGGCGCCGGGAAAACCCACTTCGTCCTGCCGCGCGGCGGAAGCGGCCGCAACCAAGAGCACTTGTCCGCCTACGGCCAAACGGGAGAGCCCTGTCCGCGGTGCGGAACGAAAATCCAGCGGATTCTCGTCGGTCAACGGTCCACGCATCTATGTCCGGCGTGCCAGCCCCGGCCGCGCCTTGATCGCGCCAAGCCGCCGGGCGTTCCGGTTCCGCGCGCGCTGCGCGGCTATTCCGTTCCGGCGGCCAACGGAGTGGCGCGCAAATCGGGGCGATCGAAATAGGCCGCGAAATAGGCCGCGATGTCCGGATCGCGGATCACCACGCAGGTCTCGTTGCGCCGTTCGATGGCGTCGTAGCCCCAGTTGGCGGAGCCGATGACCACGCGGTCGTCGGCGAGGATCATCTTGGCGTGCGTCGTGACTTTTTCCGCGTCGTCGTAGACGGCGACCCCGGCGGCGGCCAGATACTGCTTGGCGGGGGCGTTCACCGCGTTGAGCGTCGCGTTGTAGTCGCTGAGATCCATGGCCACGGCCACGTCGACGCCGCGCCCATGCGCGGCGGCCAGCGCCTCGACCAGCTGGTTGACTTTGCTGCCCGAGTACTTCGGATCGTACTTGATGCCGTACATGACGACGCGGATCCGCTGCGTGGCCGAGTTCAGCAATCCCAGCACTTCCGGAAAATACTGGCGGTTCACGAGGGTCTTCACGGCGCCCGATCCAACGGACGGCAGCTCCGGCTCCGCGAAACTGTCCGCCCACAATGCGGCGACGTAGCGCCCGAACCGGTCGGCGAGGACCGGATCATCCAGCCGGACGTTGGTTTCGTTGTTGTTGCCCATGGAATTGCCGGTCCAGTTGGTGGAGCCCAGCAGGACGATCCGCCCGTCCACCACCACCAACTTGCTGTGCAGCATCTTTGCGGGCGTGTCCAGCTTGGCCTCCACGCCCAGCGCGAGCAACCGCTCGATGGCGGCGGCGTTGAAGTCCACGCCGTCGTCCAGCAGCCCCCGCACCCGCACCCCGCGCTTCGCGGCCGCCGCCAGCGCGGCTTCGATGGCCCGCACCGCGCGGTCGTCGTGCATTTCGAGTTGCAGGAATTCGATCGAGTTCGTCGCGGCGTTGATCAGGTCCAGCACCGCCGGCAGGTATTCCCGATTGACGACCGGCTGGATCGTCGGCCCCGCCCAAGTGGATGAAGCGGCGTTGAACAACAGGAAACACCCTGCGATGCGGCGGAACAAGTGAAGGTTCATGGCCAGCCATTCTAGCCGCCATCGGCGTCCGCCGCCATCCGAAAAACCAGCGGCCGACCCTCCCGCGCCTGGCCTCCGATCTCCGTCCTCCGAAATCCCCCCGTCCTACTTGGCGCGATCGACTTGGCCAGATCGCTTTGCACGCCCCCCTCGGCCCCTCCGAACGAACCGTCGGCCCGGCTCCCATCCCGCCCGGATGTCCATCCCCTTGCGGTGAATTGCCTCCTCATTTTTTGCAATCCCTACAATGTCAGTTTAGATTGCGCCCATGCATCCCCCGACCCATCTGGGAACTTCGCCCGTGCGCACGGATGCGCCGGCCAAGACGAGCGGCACGTTGCGCTTCACCGACGACCGGATCCGGCCGGGCACCTTGCACACCGCCGTCCTGTTCAGCCCCCTGGCGCACGCCGAAATCCGGAAGATCGAGACCGCCGCCGCCGCCGCCGCTCCGGGCGTGCGCGGGGTGTTCACCGGCGCGGATTGGCCGGACCCCTTGATCGGCCTCTACATGGGCGACAAGCCGCCCCTCGCGCGCGGCCGCGTCCGCCACCACGGCGAGCCCGTCGTGGCGGTCGTCGCCGACGACGAAGCTTCGGCCCTGAACGCCCTGCGGCTGGTGAAAGTCGAATACGCTCCGCTCCCCGCGCTCGGCAGCCCTCGCGCGGCGCTCGCGCCCGGCGCGCCGATCTTGCATCCCGATCTCGCCACCTACGCCAAGATCCCCGACATCCTGCCCGAGCCCGGCACCAACATCGCCAACCGCACGAAGATCCGCAAGGGCGATGCCGACCGGGCCTTCGCCGAGGCCGATGTCGCCGTCGCCGGCGAATTCTCCTTCCCGCCGGGCGACCACGTGGCCATGGAGCCGCGCGTCGCCATCGCCGAATATGGCTTGGACGGCCGCCTCGAGATCGACAGCTCCACGCAATCGCCGTTCGAGGTCCGCACGCTGCTGGCCAAGGCGCTGGGCCTGCACGAGCGGCAAATCGTCGTGCGCGCGGCGCCCATCGGCGGCGGCTTCGGCGGCAAGGCGGGCATCCAGCTCGAACCCCTCGCCGCCCTGCTGGCCATGCGCTTCCCCGGCCGCCCCGTGCGCCTCGTCAATACGCGCGAGGCCGACCTGCTCTCCAGCCCCGGCCGCCCCGGCCTGCAGGCGCGCGTGCGCCTCGCCGCGCGCGCCGACGGCACGCTGCTCGCGGCGGACATCGAATTCCTGTTCGATTCCGGCGCCTACGCCGACTATGCCGTCAATGTGTCGCGCGCGGCCGCCATCTCCTGCACCGGGCCCTACAACATTCCCAACGTCAAAACCGATTCCCTGTGCGTCTATACGAATCATCCCTTCGCCTCCGCCTTCCGCGGCTTCGGCCACATCGAACTGTCCTACGCCACCGAGCGCGCCATGGACCTCCTCGCCGAGCGGCTGAAAATGGATCCCGCCGACCTGCGCCTGAAAAACGCGATCCGCCGGGGCGATCTCACGCCCACCGGCGCGCCGATGGACGAAAACACCGGCGACCTGCCGACCTGCCTCGCCAAGGTGCGCGAACGCCTGGAATGGGATTCCAAGCCCCATCGCGACGTGATGCCCGATGGCAAGATCCGCGCGAAGGGCGTTTCCTGCTTCTGGAAGGCGCCGGCCATTCCCACGTTCACCGACGCCGGCGCGGTGCTGTTCTTCGCCGACGACGGCAGCGCCACGCTTTCCACCGGCGTCATTGAAATCGGCCAAGGCGCGCTCGATGGCCTGCGCATGCTCGTCGCCGAGGCCTTGAAGACGGACCTCGCGCTGGTGCGCACGACCCGCCATGTGGATACCGACCGCTCGCCGCACGACTGGGCCACCGCCGCCAGCCGCTCGCTCTTCATGGCCGGCCGCGCCGCGCTCGACGCGGTCGCCGACGCCGTCGCCCAGATCAAGCGCATCGCCGCCGCGCCGTTGCACGGCTCCGAAGAAGATCTCGAGGTCGCCGGCAACCGCGTCTTCTTCCGCGCCGAGCCCTCGCGCGGCCTCCCGCTCGCGCAGGTCGTGCTGGGCTACGTCTATCCCAACGGCAACGCCATCGGCGGCCCCGTCATCGGCCGCGGCAACTACATCACCCCGAATTTGTCCTCCATCGACCCCGAAACCGGCGCAGGCAAGCCGTGGCTCGAGTGGACCCTCGGCGCCGAGGGCGTCGAGGTCGAGATCGACCCCGCCGACGGCGCGATCCGCGTGCTCAAAGCCGTCTGCGCGATGGATGTCGGCAAGGTCGTCCATCCCGCCCTCGCCCGCGGCCAGGTCGTCGGCGCCATGGGCATGGGCATCGGCTATTCCTTGACCGAGGGCTATGTCTTCGACGCCCGCCAAACCGTCCAGAACGGCAGCCTGCGCGACTACAAGATCCCGCGCTACGGCGAAGACCCCGAATACTTCGTCGATTTCGTCGAAACCCCGCAGGCCGACGGCCCGTACGGCCTGCGCGGCCTCGGCGAGCAGGGCATCGTCGGCATGCCGGGCTGTCTCGCGCAAGCCGTCTCCCTCGCCATCGGAAAACAAATGACCGCGCTGCCCCTCACCCCCGAAAGCATCTGGAAAAAATCGCAAGAGGCCGCCCCATGATCGCCGCCGACATCACCTATCTGCGCCCCGACACCGCCGAGGAGGCCGTCGACGCCTGGAGCCGCCACGAAGGCGCGCGCTACCTCGCCGGCGGCACCGAGATCACCCCCGCCGCCCGCCGCACCGCCGCCCTCGATTTGCGCGCCTGCATCGACATCAAGCGCATCGCGGAAGCCAACGTCCACGAGATGTGCGGAGACCGCCTCTGCCTCGGCGCGGCCCTGTCCTTGTCCGACGTGGCCGCCGGCGACGCCTTTCCCCTGCTGAACGCCACCCTGCGCGGCATCGCCGACCACTCCGTCCGCAACCGCCTCACCCTCGGCGGCAACGTCGCCGGCCTGCTTCCGTACCGCGAAGCCGCGCTGCCGCTCCTGCTCGCCGACGCCACCGTGCGGTCCATCGTCCCCGCCCAGGAAGGCGCGCAAGCCATCCGGCGGGAACGCAAGCTCCGCGAAATCTTCGACAAGCGCCTCGTCCTCGCCCCCGGCGAACTGGTCCTCTCGTTCTGCGTGCCCATCGAGGCCCCCGAATGGCCTTGGAGCCACCACCGCAAAACCCGCACCAGTCCCGTGGATTATCCCCTCGTCACGGCCGGCATGGTCCGCGACGGCGATTCCATCCGCCTCGCCATCGCCGGCGCCCATCCTTATCCCGTCCGCTCCGACGCCGCCGATGCCGCGCTGTCCAAGGACGGCCCCGCCGCCCTCCCCGCCGTCTTCGAAGCCTTCGGCCCCCTCCGCGCCGATTCGCGCGCCTCGGCCGAATACCGCGTCGCCCTGCTGAAAAACATGATCCGCGCCTCGTTGGAGGAACTCGCATGAAAGAGATTTCCGGGACCACCGAGCTGCATCTTTTCGTCAATGGCGAAGAGCGCCGCGCCAGCGTCCGCCCCGGCGACACCCTGATGCGCGTGCTGCGCGAAAAACTCGGACTCACCGGCACCAAGTGCGGCTGCGAGAACGGCGATTGCGGCGCCTGCACCGTCCTCCTCGACGGCAAGCCCGTCAAATCCTGCATGATCCTCGCGGTCGAATGCGAAGGCCTCGCCATCACCACCATCGAGGGCCTGCGCGACCACCCCGTCCAAAAGGCCTTCGCCGCCGAAAACGGATTCCAGTGCGGCTTCTGCACCCCCGGCCAAATCCTCAACGCCGCGGCCCTGATCGAAGCCCATCCCGAGCCCGACGACGACATCGACCGAGAATGGATGCAATCCAACCTCTGCCGCTGCACCGGCTACGAAGGCATCCGCAACGCCCTCGCCGCCGCCCGCGCCCTCCGCGGGAAACCCTAGGCCGGCCGGCTCCGCTCCCGGTTCGCCCGGCCCGGCGCGCCTTGCGGCGCCGGCCACTCCCGGATGGACGGCCCGGCCGTCCGCGTGCTATCTTCCGGCCCTCGCGTCGATGCGCGCCCAAAACAAATGAAATCCGCCTGGATCAAACCGAATCTCATGGGCGCGCTGCTCTTCTTCTCCGCCCTGTTCATCGCGCTGAATCTCCTGCCCATGCCGTCGTTCACCTATTCGGCGATGTCCGGCCGGGCCACCGTGTCCTGGCCCGGGGCCTGGGCCGGGACCGCCCTCGTCCTCGCGCTTCTGCTCTACGGGCTCTCGATGCGGCTGGGCGCCGCCTGCCCTCGGCAAGGGGCCGCCCGCATGCTGACGGGCCCGCTCCTGATCATCCCGCAAGGCCTGGCCATCGCCATCTCGGTCGCCCTGTTCATCTACGAACCGCCGGAAATCCATGGCCATCTCGAACGGCACCTCTTCCTGCAAGGCAACACGGATTGGGGCGGAGGAGGCCTCTTCGCCGGCATCGTCGCGATCTACGCGGCGTTCGGCTTCACGGCGGCATGGCACCTCGCGCTTTCGCTGCAAGACCTCCCCGCCTCGGTTTCCTTCGGACGCGCCTGCCTGAAATCGCTGGGAATCCTCCAGTTCCACCTCCTGCTGTTCCTCGTCGCCGGCACCGCCCCCTGGCCTTACGATGCGCGCGTCACCCCGAACGACTTCCGGAACCTCTTTCTCTTCGCGGCCGGGGTCTACGCCTGCACCCTCCTCTGGATCGTCGCCCTCCGCAAGGTCCGCCTGCCGATGTCCGCGCGCATCGCCCTCGCCCCGCTCTTCACCGTCTTGTGGCTGATCCTCGGCTCCGACGGCAACACCGCCCGCGCCGGACAACTCGTCCAAGCCGGCCAGGACCCCCAGCCCATCGTGCGCGGCGTCCGGCACGGCCTCATGCTTTCCTGGCACCGCCTGTGCGATTCCACCCTCGGCGACATCGGCAAAAGCGGCCCCGGCCCCTCCGGCCCTTGATCCGCCCCCACCGGATTTTCCACGAGTTGATATCGCCTCCGGCCGCGAGAAGGCCCAGTCCAGTGACCGCTCGGATGGCCGTGCACCCCGCCTGCATTGCATTTCATGCTTGGCTTCTCCTGTTCCGCTTCCTGCGCGGAAGCCTGCGGCGCCCCCCCCGCCCTTCCGCAACTAAAACGCTTCTCCGGCTCCCGCTTTCTGGTTTGCGTCCGGAGGCCGCCTGCCTTATGGTTTCCCGTTGCACAGGCGCAGGAGCGAACGATGACAAAACCCATTTCCAAACCCGGCCGGCTCGTCGGCAAACCCATCCCCCGCGTGGATGCCGATGGCAAGGTCCGCGGCTCGACCCGCTATGTCAACGACATCGACTACAAGGGCCTCCTCCATGGCGTCGTGGTGCGCGCGCCCGTCCCGCGCGGCATCCTCAAGGCCATCGTTCCCGATCCGGCCTTCGACTGGACCGGCATCGTCTTCACGACCGCCAAGGACATCCCCGGCGAAAACGTCGTCCATATGCACGACCGCACCATGCCGCTCCTCGCCGACCTCGGCGGCGAAATCCGCTACCGCGGCGAACCCGTTGGCGTCGTCGCCGCCAAAACCTACGAGCTCGCCGCCGAAGCGGCCAAGCGCATCCGGATCGAGGTCGACGAACTCCCGCCCCTGCTGACGCTGGAGGAAGCCATCGCGATCTTCAAGGCCACGCCTGAACAGCTCGACTCGATGAAGGACCAGTCCATCGTCAAGGGCGACCTCGCCCAAGGCTTCGCCGCGGCGGACGAAATCGTCGAGGCGGAATACTGGGCCGGACACCAGGAGCAGCTCTACCTCGAGAACCAAGGCCTGGTCGTGTTTCCGCAGAAGGATGGCTCGATCCTCGCCGAGGGCTCCATGCAATGCCCCTATTTCCCCGTGCACGAGCTGAACGATTGCCTGAAACTCCCGCCGGAGAAAATCCGCGCGCGCCAGACGCCCGTCGGCGGCGCGTTCGGCGGCAAGGAGGAATATCCCACCATGCTGATCGGCTACGCGGCCCTGCCCGCGCTCAAGTCCGGCAAGCCGGTCAAGATCACCTACGAGCGCAACGAGGACATCCTCTTCACGCCCAAGCGCCATCCCGTCTGGGTGCGCTACAAGACCGGCGTCAAGAAGGACGGCACGCTCACCGCCATCGAATGCGATTTCATCCTCGACGGCGGCGGCTATCTCACGATCTCCGACGTCGTCATGTTCCGCGGCATCCTGCATTGCGCCGTCGCCTACCGCTGCGACCACGTCGTCGTCCGCGGCAAGGTCGCCCGCACGCATTCGTTCCCCTGCGGCGCGTTCCGGGGCTTCGGCGCGCCCCAGGCCATCTGGGGCATGGAATCTCACATGGACGCCATCGCGGCCCGGATCGGGAAGGCGCCGCACGAACTCCGCCTGCTGCTCCACGCGCGCCCGGGCGACGTCACCCCCACCGGACAGGTTCTCACTCCCGAAAACGGCTCCACCGCCTGCCTCCAGCTCGCGCTCCAGCGCTCCGATTTCGCCCGCAAGCTCCAGCAGGCCTCGCGCGGAACGCTCCGCAAGGGCCAAAAGAAGTTCTGCGGCGTCGGCCTGGCCTTCTTCGCCCACGGCGCGGCCTTCACCGGCGATGGCGAGGCCAAGTTCAAGGCCAAAGGCCGCATGGAGCTGGCCGTGCTGGCCGACGGCAAGCCGGGCGTCAACATCCGCGTCTCGTCCACCGAAATGGGCCAAGGCGTCCACACCGTCTTCACCCAGATCGCCGCCGACGCGCTCTCGCTCGCCCCCGCGCGCATCCGCTTCCCCATGGCCGACACCGGCCTCGTCCCCAACTCCGGCCCCACCGTCGCCTCGCGCACCACCATGGTCGTCGGCAACGTCGTCCACCGCGCTTCGCTCGATCTGAAAACCCAGATCGAGGCTTTCGCCTCGCTGCGCTATTTCAAGGGCGCGCCCGCCGAACTGCGCAATTCCCTCCTCGTCGCCATAGGCGCCAAGCCCCTCGCCTTCGCGAAGGTCGCGAAGGACATGCTCGCGGAGCTCGGCCCCGTCAACGGCTTCTTCCAATTCGAGCTGCCGGCCGACATCCGCTGGGACCAGCAGAATTTCAAGGGCGATTCCTATCCGGGCTATTCGTGGTCGGCCAACGTGGCCGAAGTCGAGATCGATCCGCTCACCTGCGAGCTCAAAGTCACGCGCGTCACGGCCATCGTCGATGTCGGCCGCATCATCAATCCGCTGTCCGCCACCGGCCAGGTCGAAGGCGGCCTGACGCAGGCGCTGGGCTATGCCGTCATGGAGAAGATCGGCACCGGCAAAAACGGCCTCTACGACGCCGCCCGCCTCCAGACCTATATCATCCCCACCGCGCTCGACGTCCCCGACTTCGACGTGAAGTTCGTCGAATATCCCTACTCCTTCGCGCCCCCCGGCGCCAAGGGGCTCGGCGAACTCCCCATGGACGGCCTCGCGCCGGCCATCGCCAACGCCGTCGAGGCTGCCATCGGCAAGCGGATCCGCTCCATCCCCATTCTGCCCGAATCCATCTTCGAGGCCCTGCACCCCGCCCAAGGAGTCACCCCATGAGCACCGTCAAACGCACCTGGATCCTCAACGGCAAGTCCGTCGCCGTCCGCTTCCCCCCCGGCCGCCGCCTGCTCGACGTCCTCCGCGAAGACCTCGGCCTCATCGGCTCCAAGGAGAGCTGCGGCGAGGGCGAATGCGGCGCCTGCACCGTCATCGTCGACAACGAACCCGTCGTCTCCTGCATCCTCCCCGCCGGCCAGCTCCCCGACGGCACCGAGATCCTCACGATCGAGGGCATCGAAAAGAAGCGCGCCGGACGCCTGCTGCAACAAGCCTACATCGAGGCCGGCGCCGTCCAATGCGGCTTCTGCATCCCCGGCATGGTCGTCAGCAGCTACGCCCTCTTGTCCAAAAATCCCAAGCCGTCCGTCAAGGCCATCCGCGAAGGACTCGCCGGCAACCTCTGCCGCTGCACCGGCTACACCAAGATCATCGCCGCCGTGAAACTCGCCGCCTCCCGCCTCCCCGCCCCCAAACGGAAATGACCGCGAACCGCCCATGAACATCACCGAAAAAATCGACCTCCGCTTCCCCAAGTCCCTCGCCGAGGCCCTGCGCCTCCAGGCCCATGAACAGACGCGCGGCAAGCTGCTCGCGGGCGGCACCGACCTCATGGTCCAGTGGGCCGCCGGCGTGCCGATCCCCGCGCGCGCCACCTCCCTCTGGAACCTGCCCGAGCTCTGCGCCATCGAAATCTTCGACGGCCATCTCGAAATCGGCGCCGGCGTCAGCCACGCCTTTTTGCGAGAGGCCAAGCAGATCCACCGCCATGTGCCCGCGCTGATCGCCGCCGCCGCCACCGTCGGCGCGGCCCAAATCCAGGCCCGCGGCACCCTCGGCGGCAACGCCGCCAACGCGTCGCCGGCCGGCGATACCGCCCCCGCCCTCCTCGTCACCGGCGGCTCCGTCCTGCTCGCCTCCCTTTCGGGCGTCCGCGAAGTGCCGCTCGCGCAATTCTGGACCGCCTATCGCCAGATCGCCGCCCGCCCCGACGAAATCATCCTCGCCTTCCGCCTGCCCAAGCGCGGAAAAGCCGTCGAACGCTTCCGCAAGATCGGCACCCGTCAGGCCCAGGCCATCAGCAAGGTCATGGCCGCCTCCCGCATCCTGATCCAGAAGGGTCGCATCGAATCCGCCGCCCTCGCCTTGGGCTCCATCGCCCCCACCCCCGTCCGTTTGACCGCCGTGGAACAGTTCCTCGCCGGAAAAAAACTCACCTCCGCCCTCGTCGCCGAGGCCGAAAAACTCGCCCAGGCGACCGTCCAGCCCATCGCCGACATCCGCTCTTCCGCCGAATACCGCCGCTGGGCCTCCGGACGCCTCGTCCGCGACGCGCTCGAAAGCTTGTAGGCGGTTTGTTCTTTTTTCCATAAATCCATTGCGTTTCGCCGCCCCCTTGGAGTATCTTTCCCACCGATTACGTTAAAGAAGGAGTCCATTATGTTGCGTTGGTCGTTGATCTTGATTTGCACCTTGACCCTCGTTGCCAGTTCTTCCGCCCAGAATGACGATCTGGACGCCCTGCTCGCCGGCCTTGGCGATGAACCCGTTGCCGCGGAAGAAGCTGCGGTCGCCGATACCCCGGCGGTCGCCGAAGCCCCCGTTGCCGAAGTGGCTCCTGCCGCCGAAGCGCCAGCCGCTGCCGCCGCGCTCGAAGACCCCTTCGCCGACCTCCTCGGCGCCGATCCCGCGGCTCCGGCCGCCGAACCCGTCGCGGAAGAAGCCCCCGCCGCCCTCGAAGAAGTCATCGCGGAAGTTCCGGTCGAAGCCCCGCCCGCCGACGCCTCCGCCGCAGACCCGTTCGCCGATCTGCTCGGCGAAGGATGGACCGAAGAACCCGCCGCCCCTGAAGCCGCCGTCGCGGAGATTCCCGCCGTCGAAGAGGCCCCCGCCGCCGAACTCCTCGAAGAAGAAACTCCCGCCGCCATCGAAGAGGCCATCGCGGAAATTCCCGCCGAGATTCCCGCCACCGTGGAGCCCGTCGCCGAGGAGTCCTTGGACGATCTGCTGGGCCACGACTGGGAGGCCGAACCCGCCGCCGCGGAAGATGCGGCGAAAGCCATTGAAGAAACCCCGGCCATCGAAGGCGCGGCCGTCGTCGCGCCGGTCACCAAAGCCCCGGCAAGTGAAATGAAGGCGGCCAAGGCGAGCCAAGAAAAGGCCGTTGTAAAGTCGGATGCCCAAAAGAAGGCCAAGACCGACAAGCAGACGATGGCGGAAGAAGAAGAAGAAGCCAAAAAAAGAGCCGCCGCCAAAAAGGAAGCGGCGGAAAAGAAGGCGGAAGAGGCAAAGAAGCCCCAGCCCAAGCCCGAGTTGAAGCCCAAAGTCGCCGACAAGGTCCCCGATTGGAACCAGCCCGTGGTCTGGTAGCTCCCCCCCCCCTCTGCAGCCGACGGGACAATCCCGTCGGCTTTTTTATTCCACATAACGACGCAGTATTAATTAATACAGCGTCGTTTTATTATAATTTCCAAGATCATCATTATATCCATAGTACACTTTAAATAAGCATAATACAGAATATATTCCTACGCATACTTAATTAAGTATGCGTAGAGAATCATAAGTGATGCGTCCGAAGCAAGATGGCCCATTCCTCCGGGGTGTTCACGTTGCGCAGGATCGCGGAATCGCCAACCTCCAGTTCCTTGGCCAGCGGCCGCACCCATTCATCCACGCGCGCGTCCGGCGGCAATTTCATGAGTTCGCGCCCCGCCTCCTGCGGAATCCACAGCAGATTCCCCTTTTCGCCCCGATGCACGGGACGCCAGACAAGCTGCGGCTTTTTTGATGCCACCTCCAAAATTTCGCGGATCGTGGCTTCCTTCACGCCTGCGGCGTCCACCGGCAGAAAGAGGAATCCATCCGCCTGCGGATGCGCCCCGATCCCCGCCTGCAGCGAACTCGCGCGTCCTTGTGCCCAACGCGGATTTTCCACCGTGGCCAGTTTCTCCGGCAATTCCAAACGGATGCGTTCGATTTCCGCCCCCAGCACCACGGCCGCGGCTTCGCACCCGCCCGCAAGCAGCAGCGCCGCCTGCCGCGCCGCCAGCGGGATGCCGTCTGCTCCGCGCAAGAGCGCCTTGGGACTCCCCATCCGCCGCGACGCCCCCGCCGCCAGCACGATGCCGACCGTCTTCATCGCCCCCCTCTCAGGCCCCGTGCTTCGCCATCACGCGCCGGTAGATCTCCACATAGCGCCGGGCCGAAGCCTCCCAATCGAAGCGCACCCTCATGGCTTGTTCGCGCATCATCGTGATGTGGCTCGGACGCTCGGACCAAGTCTCCGCCGCCCACGCCATGGTTTCGAGAAACACCTGCGCGTCGGGGGAGTAGAACTTGAAGCCCGTGCCCGTCCCTTCGCCCTCGTTGTACTGCTCCACGGTGTCTTCGAGCCCACCCGTGGCATGCACCACCGGCAGCGACCCGTAGCGCAGCGCATAGAGCTGGCTCAACCCGCAGGGCTCGAACAGCGACGGCATCAGGAAGAAATCCGATCCCGCCTGGATCCGATGCGACAGCTCGTCCGAATAGCCAATCTCCACACCCACGCGATCCGGATGCGCCAGCGCCAGCCCGCGGAAAAACGCCTCGTCGGCCGCTTCGCCCGACCCCAGCACCACCAGTTGCATCTTCATCTCGGCCAGCGCCCGCGGCAACGCCGCGCGCATCAGGCCCGTTCCCTTTTGCGACGCCAGCCGGGACACCATGCCGAACACCGGCACGCCCGCATCCTGCGCCAACCCCATCTGCGATTGCAGCTCCTGCTTGCACAGCCCCTTGCCGATCGTCGACTCCGCCCGGTAGTTCGCCGGAATCCGCCGGTCCGTCTCCGGATTCCACACCTCGTAGTCCGCTCCGTTCAGGATCCCCTCGAAATCGGCCGCGCGCCCCTGCAGATGGCTCGACAGTCCATTGCCGCCCGGCTCCGACAGAATTTCCTTCGCATAGGTCGGCGACACCGTCGTGATGGCGTCCGCGAACGCGATGCCGCCTTTCAGCAGATTGATCTTGCCCCATGACTCCAGCGTCTCCGCCGTGAAATACTCCATGCCCAGCCCCAAATATCCCAGCGCCGACGCGTGGCTATAGCCTTGGTACGACTGGTTGTGGATGGTCAGCACGCTGCCTGCGCGGCCCAGCGGCGCGCCACCCTTGCGCCAAGCATCCATCAGCGCCGGCAGCACCGCCGTGGGCCAGTCGTGCACGTGCACCACGTCGGGGATCCACCCCCGGTCCCGGCAAACCTGCGCGGCCGCCATGCCCAGCAACCCGAACCGGAACGCGTTGTCGCCGAACTCAGTCCCCTTGTCGTCGTAGATTCCCCCGCGCGCGAAATAGCGGTTGTGCTCAATGAACCACACCGGCACGTCGCCGTCGGCCGTCCCGCGCCACACCCCGCAGCCATTCACCTCGCCCCCGCCGCAATTCACCCGGCACGACGGCTCCGGGACCAATCCGAATTTGGCGCGGGAAATGGAGTCGTAGAGCGGAATCGCCACCCGCGCATCCACCCCCAGGCGCCGCAGCGCCTTGGGCAGGCTCGCCACCACGTCGCCCAGCCCGCCGCATTTCGCGTACGGCGCGCATTCCGACGCCACGAACAGCACCCGCAGCGCGGGCGCCGGGGTCGGCGAGGACAACGGGGCCGGTTTCTGTGCGTTTTTCTTCACGCGCCCCACTATATCCATCGCCCCGCCGCTCCTCCAGCCGATTTTTCCGCCGGCCGGGAAAAGGGAATCCCGCTTCTTCCTTCCTGAAATCCATCAAAACCGCTTCCAGACTTCATATCGTCCGCACCGCGAAAATGAATCCATGGAACCCGTCGTTTTCGATGAATTCATCGCGAATATTGGCCGTTTTCGCCTCACGTCATTTCCAGACTTTATAAAGTCTGGAAACGGATCCCCGAGCCCCGTTTCGGCGCGGCGGATGGGAGCGCAGGATTGCGGAGCGGCACGGACCGGCGTACACTGCCCCCCATGGATATGATGCTGAATTTCAACGGCCCTTCGGACACGCGCCTGTTCTTCTTCGACACCGAGACCACGGGCTTGCCCCGCGACTGGAAGGCGCCGCTGCGCGATCTCGACAACTGGCCGCGCATGGTCCAGCTCGCCTGGCTGCTCTGCGACGAGGCCGGCAACGAGCTCGCCTCCGCCAACCGCCTCATCCGCCCCGAGGGCTTCGCCATCCCCGCCGAAGCCTCCCGCATCCACGGCATCACCACCGAACGCGCGCTCGCCGAAGGCATCGCCCTCGCCGAAGCCATCGACGAGGCCCTGCCCCAGATCGAGAAAGCCCTCTGCGCCGTCGCCCACAACGTGTCCTTCGACGAAAAAATCTTCGGCGCCGAATGCCTGCGCCTCGGCAAGCCCTACCCCTTCCTGAAAAAACCCCTGCGCTGCACGATGAAAGAAGCCACCGATTTCTGCAAAATCCCCGGCATGTACGGCTATAAATATCCCAACCTGACCGAGCTCCACCGCCGCCTCTTCAAGAAATCCTTCGAAGACGCCCACGACGCCCTCGCCGACGTCCGCGCCTGCAAGGCCGCCTACTTCGAGCTCCGCACCCTCGGCGTCATGGCCTAGTTCCTTCTTGGCCCGTTGCGCGCCGCCCCCCCATCCGGCCGGGGGCATGGGCGGCTGTCATCCCGAGCGGGTCGAGGGATCTCGGCCCGGAGGCAACCGGACTGAGGGGGGGGCGAACGGCCGCGCGGTTTCGGCTCCGGCGCGATGCGCCTCCGCTCAACATGACCCGAGCGGGCACCGGATCGCAGAGGCGCCCCATTTTCCGCATTCCCTCGCAATTCCATTGTCGCAATTCCATTTGACCAATCCGCGAATTGCCGTTATGGTCCCGCGCCTCAACAAGGGTGTGCGCCGATTCCGAGGTTCGGAAACTCCGGCGTTCGCCGAAGTCGGCTCCCCGAGAGATCCAGAGGCCATATGCACAATCTAAACGTTTCCCCCGGCGATTCCGCGATGCGCGAGATCCTGCTGAATCGGCTCCCGCCGGATTTGGCGGAGGTGCTGCGCGGCTGCCCCGAATGGATCGTGGCGGGCTCTCCCGCCCAATTGGTGGAGCTGAGCCTGCGCGACGCCGTGAACGGCGTGCATACCGTGGCCTACGACGTGCCGGGCCGTGGTCTTGTCCCCGAAGTGGAGGTCTGCGCCGGCCGCAACGGGATTTCGGCGAACTACGTCGAGTCCTATATGCGGCGGCGCGATCCGGATTGCATGACCATCGCGGACGATCTCCCCACCGACAAACCTCGTTTCCAAGACCAGTTCGGCTACCCCTTCTCCGCTCTGCGGACGGAAACACTCGCCTGGCTGAAGACGCAGTCCTTGGCGGTCTTCCTCTTCCAGGCCGGCGGCATGGTCGATCGCTTGCAGGTGGCGGTCCTGCCCTCCAACGCCGGATTCTTCGCCTTGGGCCTCGCCTTGCTCCAAGGATTGGTGGCCCCCGATGCCGTTTCGGACACGGCGGAAATCCATGGCGTCATCTACGTGGCGCCGGTGTTCCGGCATACGCATTTCAAGGGCCGCCAAATGGTGGTGCATCACCGCAGTGAAGATCTGTATGAGATGTTCAGCTACAACCTCTATCCGGGGCCCAGCGCCAAGAAGGGCGTCTACGGGATGTTGCTGGACCGCGGCGAGCGGGAACGCTGGGTCACCATGCATTGCTCGGCCGTGCAAGTCGTCACGCCCTACGACAACCGCCTCGTCATCTCCCACGAAGGCGCCAGCGGCGGAGGCAAGAGCGAAATGCTCGAACAGGTCCATCGCGAGGAAGACGGCCGCCTGCTCTTCGGCGCCAATCTGGTGACCGGCGAGGAATACCATCTGGTCCTGCCGCGCGGATGCCTGCTCCGTCCGGTCGCGGACGACATGGCCTTGTGCCGTCCGCTGGGCGAAAACCAAGACGGCAAACTGCATGTGCGGGATGCCGAGAATGCCTGGTTCGTGCGCGTCAACCACATCAAGCGCTATGGCGTGGACCCCGCCTTGGAGCAGCTCTGCGTCAACCCGCCCGGCCCCCTGCTGTTCTTGAACATCGATACCGTCCCCCAAAGCACGGCGCTGATTTGGGAACACACCCAGGACAAGCCCGGCGTGCCCTGTCCGAATCCCCGCGTCGTGATCCCCCGGGCCTACGTGCCCCACGTCGTGCATGGAGAGACCCGGGTGAACGTGCGCAGCTTCGGCATCCGCACGCCCCCCTGCACCCGCGAGTCCCCCACCTATGGGATCGTGGGCATGTTCCACATCCTGCCGCCCGCGCTGGCCTGGCTCTGGCGACTGGTCGCCCCGCGCGGTCACGACAACCCCAGCGTCATCCAGACGGAAGGCATGAGCTCCGAAGGAGTCGGGTCCTACTGGCCCTTCGCGACCGGACGGCGCGTCACGCAGGCCAACCTGCTGTTGCAGCAGATCCTCGAAACCCCCCGCATCCGCTACAAGCTCTGTCCCAACCAGCACATCGGCGCGTGGAAGACGGGCTTCATGCCCCAGTGGATCATGCGCGAATACCTGGCGCGCCGCGGACATGCCCGGTTCCGCGAAGAGCAACTCCTGCCCGCCCGCTGCCCCTTGCTGGGGTGGGCCCCCCGGGAAGTGCAGGTGGAAGGCCAGCATATCGAGAAGTTCTTCTTCCATGTCGAGGCGCAGCCCGAAGTCGGCGAGGCCGCCTACGACCAGGGCGCGCGCCAACTCGCCGAGTTCTTCCATTCGGAATTGGCCCCGTATCTGGAGCCCGATCTGGATCCGCTTGGCCGGCGAATCATCGACTGCTGCCTCCACGGCGGCTCCGTCGTGGATTATGCCAACCTCATCGTCAACCCCAATGCCGGCCGCCCCGAGTTTCTCGTGGCCGAAGGCATGGAATAGGACCCGCCGGCCCGCCCCGCCGAACGGCCCGCGCCCGGAAATGAAACCTCACGGCCTCCAACGCTGGCTGGTCCTGGCTGCGGCGACCGCCCTGCTGTTCTGCCTGGGCGGCCTGTATGCCTGGAGCATCTTCATCCCGCCCCTGCGGGCGGCGGATCACCTCTCCATGGCGCAATGCCAGATGATCTTCGGCACCCTGATCGCCGTCTTCACCCTCGCCATGGTTCCCGCCGGCAAGTGGGTCGCGCGCGGCCGCGCGCGCGAGTCCGCCCTGCTCGGCGCCGTTCTGTTCTGGCTGGGCTATCAACTGGCCCACGAAGGCTCTTTCCTGGCCCTGTGGATCGGCTTGGGGCTCCTGGCCGGCGCGGGCACCGGCTTCGGCTACAGCGCCGCCCTGACCACGGCCATGCGCTGGTTCCCGCAATCCCGCGGCATGGCCACCGGCATCGTGGTCGCCGGCTTCGGCGGCGGCTCGGCCTTCCTCTCCTTCTGGGTCTCCTCGCGCCTGGCCGCCGGATGGAACGTTTTCGAAATTCTCCGCTGGATCGGACACGCCTATGGCGCGCTGCTCTTCTTGGCGGCCCTGGCCTTGCGGCCGCCGCCCGCCCCGGCCGCCTCCACGCGCGCCGTCCCGCTGAAAACCGCCCTGGCCGATCCGTTCTTCTGGCGCATGGCCGCCGGAATGTTCGCGGGAACGTTCGCCGGCCTGTTGGTCATCGCCAATCTCAAGCCGATGGTGCTGGCCATGGGCGCCGACGGCGCCTGGGCGGTGAGCTTCTTCGCCGCCGGCAACGCGGCCGGCCGGGTGGCGTGGGGCCGGATCATCGACCGCAAAGGACTGGCCAGCATCCCCGGGTCGCTCGGCGCGCTCACCGCCGGCATCGCGGGCCTGTGGCTGCTGGAGTTGTGGAGCATGCCGGGGCTGGCGCTGGCCATGGCCCTCTGGGTCGGATTCGGGTTCGGAGCCTGCTTCGTCCTCTACGCCTCCGGCATCGCCCTGCACTGGGGCGCGGAAGCCGTCCCCCACCTCTATCCCATCGTCTTTCTGCTCTACGGCTTGTCCGGCATCGCCGGCCCCCTCGCGGGCGGATTCCTGTTCGATTGGACCGACACCTATCGCGCCGCGCTGGCGATCAGCGGCGGCGTCCTGCTCCTGGGCGTCTGGGCCACGTGGAAACTGTCGCGCCCCCCGGTCAAATCCTGATCCGGATCGATTCCGCCCGCGGCCCCTCCACCGCGAAATCGCGGCTCACCCGCCACCCGGCCAGCGCGGCGATCACGCCCCCGCATTCCACCACGATGCGCGCGTTGCGCTCTTCCCGCAGCACCTTCAAATCGGTGAAGATGTCCGACAGCTTCTTGCTCCCGGCCATCCCCAGCGGCTTCATCCGGTCCCCCGCCCGCCAGCTGCGGAAAACCAAATCCCGCCCCCCCACCGCCGCCGCCGACAGGCACACCTCGTCCGCCCGCCGCGAAAATCCCCGGCCGAATCGAATCTCGGCTTTAAGACCACCGCTCTCTTGCGGGGTGGGTGAACGAGGTCGGCTCCGGCCTCCCCCCCCCTTGCGCGGCGGATGGTGTTCTTGGCCCCCCACCCCCTTGCGCGGCGGATGGCTTTCTTGACCCCCCACCCCCTTGCGCAGCGAATGGTTTGCTGGGACCCCCACCCCCTTGCGCAGCGAATGGTTTTCTTGGACCCCCACCCCCTTGCGGGGTGGGTGAACGAGTTTGGCTCCTTCCACCCGCCGTGGCACAGCGATCTCGTTCACCCATGACGCAAGGCCATGGGGGTCCCGACCAGGGACATCCGGTTTTTCCACGCAATGGAAAACTTTTCCGCGATTTTTCCACGCAATGGAAAACTTTTTTCCACACTGTGGAAAAATCGGCCGTTTTTTTCCACACCGTGGAAAACTTTTTTCCACAGCGTGGAAAACCTGCTTCTCGGGCGGCACGCCGGCGGAGCGCAGCTCCGCCAGCGCGCGGCGGCGGCGGAGCGCGAGCGGTTCTTTTCCGCCCCGCTTGGCCGTTTTCGCCAGCGCGGACATCACGGCGTCCTCGGCGGCGGCGATGTCGGCCAAGCGCAGCAGGGCCTGCCGCACGGCCGGATTCAGGCGTTTTTCCAGCAGCGGCAGGATCTCGTGCCGCACGCGGTTCCTGAGCGCGAAGTCCTCCGCGTTGCTCTCGTCCTCGCGCCATGGCTGGCGGCGGCTTTCCAAGAAAGCGACGATCTGCGCGCGCGCCGCGTCGCGCAGCGGCCGCACGAACGTCGCGCCGCCGTGTTTCGAGACGTAGGGAATGCCCGCCAGCCCGGAAATCGACGTCCCGCGCGCGATGCGCATCAGGACGGTTTCGGCCTGGTCGTCGGCCGTGTGGCCCGTGGCGACGAACCGGATCTGCTCCCGCTTCGCCGTCGCGGCCAGGAAATCGCGCCGCACGCGCCGCGCGGCCATTTCGAGCGATTCGCCGCTTTTCTTGGCTTCGGCCGGCACGTCGAATTTTCCGAGAAAGAACGGCGCGCCGAGTTTCTTCGCCAGCGCGGCGACGAACCGCGCGTCGGCGGCGGCCGTCTTCCCGCGGATGCCGTGGTGCACGTGCGCGAGGGCGATGTCGCAGCCGAGGTCTTTCAGGGCGAGCGCGAGCGCGGTGGAGTCGGCGCCGCCGCTGGCGGCAACCAAAACGCGCTTCCCGCGGAGGTGCGGAAAGCGCGTGGCCACGGTCTTGCGAACCGTCGAGATCACCGGGAACTCATTTCTTCGGGACGAGGCGGTCGAGCCCGCCCATGTAGGGTCGCAGGGCCTCGGGCAGCAGGACGGAGCCATCCGCCTGCTGGTAGTTTTCGAGGATCGCCACGACGAGGCGCGGCAGGGCCACGCCCGAGCCGTTCAGCGTATGCACGAACTCCGTCTTGCCCTCGGCGTTCTTCCAGCGGATGCCGGCGCGGCGGGCCTGGAAGGCTTCGAAATTGCTGCACGAGGAGACCTCGAGCCAGCCGCCGTGGCCGGGCGCCCAGAGCTCCAGGTCGTAGCACTTGGCGGCCGCGAAGCTCATGTCGCCCGAGCACAGCTGCAGCACGCGGTACGTCAGGCCGAGCGCCTCCAGCACGTCCGTCGCGTCGCGCACGAGCCCTTCCAGCGCGTCGTAGGACGTGCCGGGCGGGACGAACTGGACCATCTCGACCTTGTCGAACTGGTGCACGCGGATCAGCCCGCGCGTGTCCTTGCCGGCGGCGCCCGCCTCGCGGCGGAAGCACGGCGTGTGCGCGACGAGCTTGATCGGCAGCGGCGCGCGGATGATCTCTTCGCGGTAGATGTTGGTGACGGGCACCTCGGCGGTCGGAATCAGCCACAGGTCGTCGCCCGGCATATGGTACATGTCGTCGGCCATCTTGGGCAGCTGGCCGGTGCCGGTCATCGTGGCGGTCGTCACCAGATGCGGCGGCGAGACCTCGGTGTAGCCGTGTTGCGTCGTGTGCAGGTCGAGCATGAACTGGATGAGCGCCCGTTCGAGCCGCGCGCCCGGACCCGTGAACAGCGGAAAGCCCGCGCCGCACATGCGCGCCGCGCGTTCAAAATCAAAGAGGCCAAGCGATTCGCCCAGCGCCACGTGGTCCTTGGGCGCAAAATCGAACGCCGTCTTGTGGCCCCATTCGCGGACGACGACGTTGTCCAAGGCGTCCGCGCCGCTGGGCACGCTCGCGTGCGGCAGGTTCGGGATGGCCAGCAGCAGCTGGCCCTGCGCCGCCTCGATCTCGCGCACGGCGACATCGAGCGCGGCGATCTGCTCGCCCATCTCCCGCGTCTGGCGCTGGATCTCGGCGGTGTCTTGGCCGGCTTTCTTCAGCGCGCCGATCTTCTTGGAGATGTCGTTGCGCAGGCTCTTGAGCTGGTCGCCCTCGGTGATGGCGGCGCGGCGGCGCTCGTCGAGCTCCAGCACGGCGGAGAGGTCCACCGGCGAATGGCGGGTCTGCAACCCGGCGCGGACGAGGTCGGGGTTCTCGCGGATGAGCTTGAGGTCGAGCATGGGCGGCCCCGGGCTTATTCGGCCGCGGCCGGTTCGGCGACGGGAACCCCTTCGCCGTCGTCGGCGGGCAGATCGTCTTCCAGCAAGTGGAGGCCGGCTTCGCGGGCCATGCGGCTGAACCGGCCCTGGCAGGGCGGGCAGAAGTTGCCGCTCATGTGGTCGAGATCCTCGGTCTTCTCGTAGCCGACCAGCAGGCACAGCGGGAACGGACACGGCGACATGCCCAGCAGCATGGACATCGCGCGCACGGCTTCCTGGCCGGCGCGCCGATCCCGCTTGGCGTCGTCGGCGCCCGCTTCCAGGCGGTCGAGGTTCAGCACGGCGAAACGCTCATCCGGCAGGCAGACGCCTTGGGGCTGGTCGCTCGCCGCCCGCGCCAGCACGATGATGCCGGGGTCGGCTTTGCCCAGCGTCTGGGCGGCGGCGCGCCCGATGGCATCGAGGCTCTGGCCCGGCTTCGCCGAAATGGCGGGCGCGAGGCGAACGGCCGCGCCGGAATTCTTCTCCATGTAGACGCGGACGCGCTCGACGAACGCGGAATCCACGTCGCCGGCGGGGGCCAGCGAATACTCCCGGTCTCCGGCCGCCCATGAAAGCGTCGCGGCCACCAATCCCCACACGATCCAAATGCATTTTTTCATCGGGTCCACTCCTTGCATGAAAGAAGATTGCTTATATGCGAAAAAAACGAGTTTCGCAACTCGTTTCAAAAAGCCCGCCCCGGATCCGCCGGGGCGCCCGGTCTCCCGCCGCGCCGGATTTCAGCAGTTCGCGCAGTAGTCGCAGCGCATTTTCTGGGCCTTGGTCACGGCTTCGAGGCAACTGACGTCGGAATTGGCCATGCCCGCGAAATGGATCACGGTGCGGAATCCGTCCCCCTCCGGCTCGGACTTGACGACCACGCCACAGCATTTCACTTTGGAGGGTTCGCCGTTGGCGGCTTTGAGGGACATCTCGAATTCATAGACATTGAACTCGGGGATCTGGCGGGCGGAAATGAACTTCATGCCCAGATGGCAGATGTGCAGATCATCGAGCTTGCCCAAGGGGGCGTCTTCTTCCAAAGCCAAGGAAACATTGTAATCGCCGAACGTATACTCTGTGGTCGTCATATGTTATCGCTTTTCCACGCTTTTTTTCCCCCTCTAACTGTCAACTTTACCCCACTTTGGCGGCCTGTCAAACGGCCTTGGACGTTTTGGGGGGCTTCAGGCCCATCAGCTGGTTGCGATGGGCCTCATGATGCAAAACCTCCTCGGCGGCCCAAGCCTCCGCTTCCTGCGCCCGCGCGTCCAAGGCGGCGAAATCCAGCCCCATCGGCGCGCCGAGATGCCGCTTGGCGGCCAAGGCGGCGTCCGGGCTTTTTCCAGCAAGGCCCTTGAGATTGGCCTTCACCTCGTGGTAGGCATCCCGGAACGGCCGGCCCCCCGCCACCAACTCGAGCGCGCGGTCGGTCGCGAACACCTCCGGACCGAAGGCCCGCCGCAAGGCGTCGCCATCCACCTCCAGCCCCGCCACCAGCGGGGATAGGATCCGGAGCGACGAGATCGCCAGCTCGAAGCCGGCAAAGAAGGGTTCCTTCGTCTCCTGCAGGTCGCGGTTGTAGCCCGACGGCGCCGCCCGCAAGATTTCCGCCACCAGATCCGCATAGGCGAGCACCTTGGCGGTCTTCGCCCGCAGCAGCTCCAGCACATCCGGATTCCGCTTCTGCGGCATGATGCTGCTGCCGGTCGTGAAGGCGGCCGGCAGGCGGAAATAGCCGAATTCCGGCATCGAGAACAGGATGAGATCCTGCGCCAGGCGCGACAGCGTCAGCATGGCCTGCCCCAGCGCGGAAAGGATCACCGACTCGATCTTGCCGCGCGCGTGGTTGGCGTGCAGGACGTTGTGGACGGGCTTCGCGAAGCCCAGCAGATCGCTCGTGAGCTGGCGGTCGATGGGCACCGGGACGCCATAGCTGGCGGCGGAGCCGAGCGGGCACTGGTCGTTCAATTCATAGGCGGTCATCAGGAGCGCCAGATCGTCCAGCAAGCCTTCGGCCCACGCGGAGGCCCACAGGCCCACGCTCGAGGGCATCGCCGGCTGCATGTGGGTGCGGCCGACCATCGGCACCTTCTCGTGCTTCTGCGCGAACGCGATCAGCGTGCGGACGAGCGCGGCGGCGGCGGCGACCGCCTCCAGCAGGCGGGTCTTGGCAAACAGGCGCAGATCCACGGCCACTTGGTCGTTCCGGCTGCGGCAGACGTGCACGCGCTTGCCCAGGTCGCCCAGCTTTTCGGTGAGACGCCGCTCGACGGCCAAATGCACGTCCTGATCTTCCAGCGTGATCTCGAACCGTCCGGCGGCGGCTTCCGCGAGGATGTTCCGCAGTTCCGCGATCACCCGCTGCGCATCCTTCGGGGTCAGGAGCGGCGGCTGGACGGGAACGCGGGAAAGCATCGTCACATGCGCGGCCGTGCCGGTGCAGTCGGCCTCGATGAGCGCCAGATCCAGCACGCGGTCTTGCCCAGCCGTGTAGGCCAGGACGTCCGCGTCCACTTCCCCCACCGTCGTCTTGCGTTGCATCCTAGCGCTGGATCCGCTTGATCTTGAACATGTGCTTCTCGGGCTCCGCCAGGAATTCGGGCGGCAGCTCGATGCGGACGGTCTTGCCCTTGTCCGCGTCGCTGGCCGGACCGGACTGGGCGGGGGCGGCCGGGGCCGAAGGACGGCTGGGCGGCGCCAGCTTTTCTTTGGGCACTTCGATGAGGCCGCCGGGAATCTGGAAGTTCTTTTGGCAGACGGGGCATTCAATGGTCTCGCCGGCCATCTCTTCAGGTCCGTTGAGGTTCTGACCGCAGTGGGGACAATTGAAATTGATATCGGCCATTTCGGATTCCTCGCGTTCTGGTTGCTACGCTGATTTCAGACTGTTTTCGACCTTAGCACACCGGCGGAGGCTTGGGAAGCCCCGGAATGGCCCCGTAATGGATTTTCCACAGGCAAAGGCCATGGGCCGGGGCGGTCTCCACGCGGGCGGTGCGGCGCTGGCTGGCCAGCAGGGCCGCGGTCTCCTCCGCAGGCACCGCGCCTTCTCCGACCCGGATCAGATGGCCCGCCAAGCTGCGCACCATCTTGTAGAGGAACCCATCCCCCAGCGCCGAGATCGTCACCGCATTCCCCTGCTTCCGCACCGACAGCCGCCACAGCGTCCGGACCGTCCCGCCAATCTCCCGGCGGGGATTCGCGGAAAACGCCGCGAAATCGCGCGTGCCCACCAGGAGGGCCGCGGCCCGCCGCATCGCGGCCAGGTCCAGCGGCAGGCGCACGTGGACCGCCTGGAGGCGATGCAGCGGGCACGGGACCGGCGCGTTCCAGAGGGTGAAGCGGTACTCCTTGCCCTGGGCGTCGTAGCGCGCATGGAAATCGCTCCGCGTCCGGCGCAGTTCCACCACCCGCACCGAGTCGGGCAGGAGCGCGTTCAGCGCCCGATGCAGCTTCCAGCCTTCCCACGGCTTCTTCAGATCGAAATGCGCGACCTGGGCCCGGGCATGGACCCCCGTGTCCGTGCGCCCGCAGGAATGGATCCGGACCGTTTCGCCCGTCAGCTGCCGCAGCGCCGCTTCCAGCGCCGCCTGCACCGTCGGTTGGTTCGGTTGCGCCTGCCAGCCGCGGAAATCCGTCCCGTCGTAGGCGAGGGTCATCCGGTAGCGCCGCCCGCCTTTCGGCGGGCGCACCGGCGGCGTTTTCCCCGCGGCCGGGACCGCGCTCACGGCCGCTCCTCGCCGGCCGGGTCCTGGCCGCCGGTCGCGTCCAGGTAGCCTTGCAAGATGATCTGGGCCGCCAGCTTGTCCACCACGCCCCGGCGCTTCTCGCGCCGCGTCCCGGCCTCGATCAACACCGCTTCCGCGATCTTCGTGCTGAGCCGCTCGTCCCACTTCTTCAGCGGGATCGCCGTGCGCGCCGCCAGCTCCGCCATGAATTCATCCGTGCGCGCCGCGCGCGGCCCCTTCGTGCTGTTCATGTTCAGGGGATAGCCCACCACGATCTCGGCGACTTTTTCCGCGGCGGCGATGCGCGCCACGGCGGCGGCGGCCTGCTCCACGCGGGGACAGGAGAGCGTCTCGCGCGGAAAGGCGATCACGCGCGAATCGTCGCTGATGGCCACGCCGGTGCGCCGCTCCCCGAAATCCACGCCCAGGATTTTCGACATCAGCGGCTCCCCGCTTGCGCCGGAAGAAACCGGCGGCATCCTGCCGCCGCAGACGGCGGCTGGAAGCCGCCGGTCCGCTCTGTGCCGGAGGCCGGGACGCCGCGCCGGGCGCGGTCGGGACGGAGCCCGACCCTCCAGAAACCGCAACGATCGAACGGGAGGGGCGACCGCCGTGTCGTCCGGGCGGTTCGGATCTGCATCCGGACGGACGCCGACGGCGCGGCGTCCCTACCATCCAACCCGAGAGCGCTTTCCATGCTCAAACCGGACAAACCTTCACGGCGTGGCGCGCCAGCAGGCGGCCGGCCTCGCGGCATTCCGCCAGGCCCGCCGGGGACGGCTTGTAGTTGAGCTTCAGCGCCGGGCGCAGCAGCTCCACCTTCATCGCCTGCAGATATTGCTCCACCTCTTCCGGGCCGCCGCGGCCCCAGCCATAGCTGCCGAACGCGAACCCCGCCTTGTGCGCCGGGCGCAGGCCCTTCAGATAGGTCAGGGCGTCCGCCATCGCCGGCATCAGCGTGCCGTTCAGCGTGGGCGAGCCCGCCGCGAACGCCGCCACGTCCAGCATCTCCGTCGCCAGGCGCGTGCCCGTCGTCGCCCGCACATGGTAGAGCTTCACGTCCAGCGCGGGCCCGCCTTCGGCGATCGCGCCCTCGACGATGGCCTCGGCCATCTGCTCGGTGCTCTTCCACATGGTGTCGTAGAAGACGACCACCTTGCGCACCGGCGTGCAGACGTCCCACTGGTCGTAGAGGTCCAGCATCGCCTTCACCTTGCTGCGCCAGACCACGCCATGGCTCGGGGCGATGATCGCCGGGTCCAGCTGGCGCACCGCCGCCACCGCCTTCGCCACCGGCCCCGAGTAGAGCATCAGGATGTTCGCCACGTAGGTCTTCGTCTCGAAGAACAGGACCGTCTCCTGCACCTCGTCGTCAAAGCGCCCGCTCGTCGCGTAGTGCTGGCCGAAGGCGTCCATCGAGAACAGCAGCCGGTCCTGCGGGATCCACGTCGCCATGCTCTCCGGCCAATGCGTCATCGGCGTCTCGATGAACTCCAGCGTGCGCTTCCCCAGCGGCAGGGCATCGCCCGTCTTGACGATCTTGAAGATCCACTTCGACACGTCGTAGTAGATCGCCAGCACGTCCTTGCACTTCTGGTCGCACACCAGCGTCGCGTTCGGCGCCGCCGCCATCACCGCCGGCAGGGCGCCCGAGTGGTCCGGCTCCGCGTGGTTGCACACCACCCAGCGCAGGTCCGCGGGGTCCATCAGCTCGGAGATGTGCCGCAGCAAATCCGCCGCGTAGGGCGCCTTGACGGAATCCACCAGCGCCGGCTCCCGGTCCAGGATCAGATACGCGTTGTAGCTCGAACCCCGGTCCGTCACGTACCCGTGGAAATCCCGGATGTTCCAGTCCACATAGCCCACCCAATGCACGCCCTCGACGATTTTCCGGTTCATCCCGTTCTCCTTTCTTGCGCGCCGCCGCCCGCCCGCCGCCTCACGGCTGGGCCGGCTTGGGCATTTCCGCCACGATCGCCTTCGCCTTGTAGCCCTCCAGCTCCTTCACGCGCGCCACCGCCGCCACCAGGTCCGTCCGCAGCTTCTCGCCCTCGGCCGACTTCGCGTTCAGCGCATCGGTCTGGGCCAGCAGGTCCTTGCTCGACTGCTCCAGCAGCGCCTTCGTCGATTCCAGCTCGGCCGCCGCCTTGGCGCCCGTGTCCTTCGCCTGGCTCAGATCCAGCTCCAGCCGGGCCACGTTGGCCTTGAACTTCTCGATCTCGTCGTCCAACCCCAGGCCCCGCTGCTTCTCGCCGTTCCACAAATATCCGATCCAGAGCAATCCGACGATCAACACGATATCCAGCATGTATTTCATGATGCCATTCCTGTTTGTTTCTGTGGAGCCGGCGATCGGATTCGAACCGATGACCTGCTGATTACAAATCAGCTGCTCTGCCAACTGAGCTAAGCCGGCCGGTTTCCAACATAGTTCGCCTCACTATGCCCCACCCCGCCCCCGATTTCAACCTTGTCGCGCCCACGGCGCGATTTATCAAGCTGTCGGCGCGACCTGCCGCGCCACAGGCGCGGTTGATCCCGCCCACGGCGCGACCCGGCGGCGCAATCCGCCGGATGATGCCCCGAATCATCCACAGATTGCGCAGATTCCACCGATTTCGAAGCCGGAACCCGAAATGTGCCAAGAACGGCCGGGTTCAGAGAGGCCCTTCTCCCTCCTGAACCCCGAACCCTGAACCCTGCCTCCTGACTTGGCCACAACTCGATTTCTCTTGCTCCGCGCCCCGAACCGACTATAGTCCCCCCTGTTTCACCGCCCGAAGGCGGATGAAACGGGGCGTTCCCGATACCCGCCTGACGGCGTGATCGGGATGGTAGAGCGCCAGTTGATGATCGAAAATTTTAGCACGGGGCGTGGCTCAGCCTGGTAGAGCGCTTGGTTCGGGACCAAGAAGTCGCTGGTTCAAATCCAGTCGCCCCGATTTCTTTCTTAACCCGCCGCAACCACTTGTGTTGCAGCGGGTTATTTTTCCGCCAGCGTCTTCCCGCTGGTTCAAACTTGTCATGCCTCCGGCGTGATCCAGTCGCCCCGATTTTTTCTGGTGCATTTCGTCCATATTCTCTACAGTCCTTCCCTGGACCGCTTTTACGTGGGGGAATCCGCCGACCCCTGCGCCCAGATTCACATTCTGAATCCTGAATACTGAATGCGGTATCTGTCCCGGTGCCGCGCCCCGGCGAATACCCACCCATGACCTTCGACGAATTCCATCTCATCGCCCGCACGAACGCCCGCCCGGTGATTCTGGTCGAAGGCACCCGCGAGCTGCCGGAAACCGACGCCGAAACGCTTGCGGCCTTCTCCGCGTGGCTGGCCCGTTCGTACCCGAACGCCATGTTCAGGACGGGAAACGCCGATGGTTCCGATTCCGCCTTTGCTCGCGGAGTCGCCCACGTCGATCCGTCCCGGCTGGAATACGTCTTGCCCTATGGGGGGCACCGGAAGAAGGCCATGGCCCCGGAATCCCATTGCATACCGTTGACCGACATCCCCCGAATCGAAGAAGAGCGCGCGGTCTACCACACCGCCCAAGCCTCGCCGGAATACGGATCCTTGCTTGCGAAACGGGATTTCATTCCCAAGTTGCGGGCCAAATCCCTCTATCTCCTGCGCGACACCCTCAAAGTCGTCGGTTCCGAATCCGCCGCCCTGGGCGCGGCCACCGCCGGGATTTTCTACGTCAACCGGGCCGATCCGATGAAAGGCGGCACGGGGCACACCATCCGCGTCTGCCGGAAACTCGGCGTCCCCGTGGCGTTCCAGGACGACTGGCTGCACTGGCCCCCCTTCCTCGCCGCCCGCGCCCCGTAGCCCGCCGCCGCCCGCATGCGACCGTCCGCCCGTGGCGGAAAGATCGGCGAGGCTTGCCACGCGAGGCGTGGTTCACCACGCTTTCAGCGTGGCTCTTCGCGGCTGCCTGTCCGCCTGCGGCGGATTCTGCCGCCCCGACACGCTTCGTGGTCGGGGGGTTGCGGGTGGGGGCGCGCGACTTATACTTTCTGGCTGCCTGTTTTTCACAGCATGGGTAATTTTCATAACTCGCCGTGGTCCACCCACTTTTGCTTGCGGCTGGGTTTTGATCGGGTGTAGATAGAGGCATGCATTCGGGCCCACCATCCAAGCGGGGTACATTTCATGTTTGAGCAAGCCTTCAAGAACATCGACGACATCCTTTGGAAGGAAGCCGGCTGCACCACCGAGCTCGACTACACCGAGCAGACCTCCTGGCTCCTGTTCCTGAAATACCTCGACAGCCTCGAGCAGGACAAGGCGGCCGAAGCCGCGCTGAACGGCAAGAAATACGCCTTCATCCTCGACAAGCCCTACCGCTGGGACGTCTGGGCCGCGCCCAAGGACAAGCGCGGCCAGCTCGACCACCACGCCGCCCTGACCGGCGACGACCTCTGCGACTTCGTCAACCGCAAGCTCTTCCCCTATCTCCACGGCTTCAAGCAGCGCGCCAGCGGCCCCGGCACCATCGAATACAAGATCGGCGAAATCTTCGGCGAAATCAAAAACAAGATCCACAGCGGCTACAACCTGCGCGAGATCATCGACCACATCGACGCCCTCCGCTTCCGTTCGCAGACCGAGAAGCACGAGCTCTCCCACCTCTACGAAGCCAAGATCAAGAACATGGGCAACGCCGGGCGCAACGGCGGCGAGTACTACACCCCGCGACCGCTCATCCGCGCCATCGTCCGCGTCGTCGCCCCCCAGATCGGCGAGACCATCTACGACGGCGCCGTGGGCTCGGCGGGCTTCCTGTGCGAGGCGTTCGATTTCCTCAAGGCCGGCAAGCACCTCACCACCAAGGACGTCAAGACGCTGCAGGAGCGCACCTTCTACGGCAAGGAGAAGAAGTCCCTCGCCTACGTCATCGCGATCATGAACATGATCCTGCACGGCATCGAGGCACCCAATATCCTCCATGTCAACACCCTCACCGAAAACCTCGCCGACGTGCAGGAAAAGGACCGCTACGACGTCATCCTCGCCAATCCCCCCTTCGGCGGCAAGGAGCGCAAGGAGGTCCAGCAGAACTTCCCCATCCGCACCGGCGAAACCGCGTTTTTGTTTTTGCAGCACTTCATCAAAATGCTCCGCGCCGGAGGGCGCGCCGGCGTCGTCATCAAGAACACCTTCCTCTCCAACACCGACAACGCCTCGGTGAGTCTGCGGAAACTCCTGCTCGAAAGCTGCAACCTGCACACCATCCTCGATTGCCCCGGCGGCACCTTCCAAGGGGCGGGCGTCAAGACCGTCGTCCTGTTCTTCGAGAAAGGGTCGCCCACCCGCAAGACCTGGTACTACCAGCTCGACCCCGGCCGCAACATGGGCAAGACCAATCCCCTCAACGACGATGATCTCGAAGAATTTTTGCGGCTGCAAAAGACCAAGGCCGACTCGCCCAAAAGCTGGAGCGTGGATGTTTCCGCGTTGGACGCATCTGACGGATATGACCTATCGGTTAAAAATCCGACGGGCGGAGAAGAAGTCGTCCACCGCTCCCCGCAGAAAATCCTGGAGGAGATTGCCCGCGGAGACGCCGAGTGCGCGGAGGTGCTGAAAAAGATCAAGGGCCTGCTCGCGTGAAGAAGGGGTGGCAGACGAAGAGGCTGGGCGATGTTCTGGAAATCCAGAATGGCTTTGCCTTCGACTCCAAGATGTTTAACCCTTCAAAAGGGATGCCGCTGATTCGCATCCGCAGTCTGAAGGTTGGAGTGGAAACAGAAACCAGATTTAGCGGCGACTTTGACGATAAATATGTGGTGCATGCTGGCGACCTACTCATTGGAATGGACGGCGAATTTGGCTGTTACGAGTGGAAAGGCCCTCCCGCGTTGCTCAATCAACGAGTATGCCGCCTTCAAGGTTTTACAGCTGAGCTTGTACCGCGATTTCTTTTCTATGGAGTCAATACCCACTTAAAGGCAATTGAAGATGTCACCGGTTTTGCCACGGTGAAGCATCTCTCTTCGAAGCAGATTCTCGACATCGACTTTCCCCTCCCCCCGCTCCCCGAACAGCGGCGGATCGTGGGCCTCCTCGACGAAGCTTTTGCGGGCATTGCCACCGCCAAAGCCACCGCCGAACAAAACCTCCAAAACGCCCGCGCCCTTTTCGAAAGCCATCTCGATGCCGTCTTCACCCGGCGCGGCACGGGGTGGGAACAAAAGACATTGGAAGAAATTGCGACAACCTTTGGCCGCGGCAAGTCAAAGCATCGCCCGCGAAATGAGCCAAAACTTTACGGCGGGAAATATCCGTTCATCCAAACGGGCGACATTCGAAGCGCCAACCATTTTATCACCGAGTATTCCCAAACTTACAGCGAAGCCGGTCTTGCCCAAAGCAAGCTGTGGCCGAAGGGAACCATTTGCATTACCATTGCAGCGAACATTGCAGAGACCGGAATCTTAGGCTTCGATGCCTGCTTCCCCGACAGCGTCATCGGCGTGGTAACGAATCCCAAAGAAGCCGTGATTGGCTTTGTTGAATATTTGTTGCAGTCATTTAAGGTCCGCCTGCAAGCCATGGGAAAAGGAAGCGCCCAAGCCAACATCAACATGGGCACATTTGAGAATGAACGCTTTCCCTTTCCGCCAGTCTCCGAGCAGAAACAAATCGTCGCCAAGCTCGACGCCCTCTCCGCCGAAACCACCCGCCTCGCGGCGCTCTACGCGCGCAAGCTGGCGGCGCTGGAGGAGCTGAAGAAGTCGCTGTTGCACCAAGCCTTCGCGGGGGAGTTGTGAGCGGGACGGGAAAGGCGAATCCTTTGTCGGGTCATCCGGCGAATCCGGCAAATCCGACGGATCGGACAGATCGGACAAATCCGACAAACGCAAAACCGGTGATTTTGGGCAAGCCGGCCGCGCCTGCGCGGGAGAAGCGGCTGCGGCCGAGCGGGGGCTACCGGGAGCTGCGCAGTTTCCAGCTGACCACCGTCGTCTACGACGCCACGGTGAAATTTTGCGAGCGGTTCGTGGATCCGCGTTCGCGCACGACGGACCAGATGGTGCAGGCGGCGCGCAGCGGACGCCAGAACATCGCCGAGGGCAGCCGCGCGGCGGCGGCCTCCAGCCAGACCGAACTGCGCCTGGTCAACGTCGCCCGCGCCAGCCTCGACGAGCTCCTGCTGGACTACGAGGACTTCCTGCGCCACCGCCAGTTGCGCATGTGGGACAAAAACGCTCCCGAGACCCGGGCCGTGCGCGAATTGGGTTTCCCTCATCCGGCGGATCCGGCGGAGTTGACGGATCCGACAGATCGAGGCGACCGCGCACGTTGGGCGCGCTACGCGCCCTGGCTGGAGCACACCGACCCGGCCGTGGTCGCCAACGCGCTGATCTGCCTGATCCACCAAGCGAACTATCTGCTCGACCAGCAAATCGCCGCGCTGGAGCGCGGCTTCATCCGCGATGGCGGCTACAGCGAAAAGCTGGCCGCCGCGCGCATCGCGGAGCGTCAGCGGAGCCAACGAAACCCGACGGATCCGACCGATCCGTCGGATCCGACAAATCCGCCGGGGGCCAAGGCCCCCGATTGCCCGAAATGCGGCAAGCCGCTGGCCTTGCGCACGGCGCGCAAAGGGGCCAATGCCGGCGCGCAGTTCTGGGGCTGCTCCGCCTATCCCGATTGCAAGGGCACCCTGCCGCTGGAGAACCGAAAGCCATGAACGAAGCCGAAACCAGAGCCGAGCACATCGATCCCGCGCTGAAGGCCGCGGGCTGGGGCGTGGCCGAGGGCAGCCGCATCCGGCGCGAATTCCCCATCACGCCGGGCCGCATCGAAGGCCACGGCCGGCGCGGCCAGCCGCTCTTTGCCGACTACGTCCTGGAATACCGCAACCACAAGCTGGCGGTGGTCGAGGCCAAGGCGTGGGACGAAGAACTCACCGAGGGGGTCGGGCAGGCCAAGGATTACGCGGGCAAGATGGCGGTGCGCTTCGCCTATTCCAGCAACGGAAAAGGCATCTACGGCATCGACATGGTAACCGGCCAGGAAGGCGAGCTTTCCCGCTACCCCACCCCGGATGAACTCTGGGCGCGCGCCTTCGCCAAGCCGGACGCGTGGCGCGACCGCTTCGCCGAAGTCCCGTTCGAGGACAAGGGCGGATCGCATCCGGGCCGCTACTACCAGGACATCGCCGTCGAGCGCGTCATGGCAGCCATCGCCGAAGACAAGAAGCGCATCCTGCTGACGCTGGCCACGGGCACCGGCAAGACCTTCATCGCCTTCCAGATCGCGTGGAAGCTGTTCCATGGCCGCTGGAACCTGTCCGGCGAACCGACCCGCCGCCCGCGCATCCTGTTCCTGGCCGACCGCAACATCCTCGCCAACCAAGCCTACAACGCCTTTTCCGCCTTCCCCGAGGATGCCATGGTGCGGATCGCGCCGGACAGCATCCGCAAGAAGGGCCGCGTGCCGACCAACGGCAGCCTGTTCTTCACCATCTTCCAAACCTTTATGTGCGGCCCGCCCAAGTACGACGGCACGCCCTCGCCCTATTTCGGCGATTATCCCAAGGATTTCTTCGACTTCATCGTCATCGACGAATGCCACCGCGGCGGAGCCAACGACGAAAGCACCTGGCGCGACATCCTCGACTATTTCTCCCCGGCGGTGCAACTGGGCCTGACCGCCACGCCCAAGCGGCGCGACAACGTGGACACCTACCGCTACTTCGGCGAGCCGGTCTACGTCTACTCGCTCAAAGAGGGCATCAACGACGGCTTCCTCACTCCGTTCCGCCTCAAGCAGATTTCCACCACGCTCGATAAATACACCTACATGCCGGACGACGTCGTGCTGGAGGGCTCCGTCGAGTACGGGAAGCAGTATCAAGAGGCCGACTTCAACAAGATCATCGAAATCAAGGAGCGCGAAAAGAAGCGGGTCGAGATCTTCATGTCGCAGATCGACCAGCGCGAGAAGACCCTGGTCTTCTGCGCTTCGCAGGCCCACGCCTTGGGCGTGCGCGACGCGGTCAACCAGCTGAAGACCAGCAAGGACCCGAACTATTGCCAGCGGGTCACCGCCAACGATGGCGAGCTGGGCGAGCAGCATCTGCGCGAGTTCCAGGACAACGAGAAAACCATCCCGACCATCTTGACCACGTCCCAAAAGCTCGCCACCGGCGTGGATGCGCGCAACGTCCGCAACATCGTCCTGATGCGCCCCATCAAGTCCATCATCGAGTTCAAGCAGATCATCGGGCGCGGCACCCGCCTGTTCGATGGCAAGGACTACTTCACGATCTACGATTTCGTGGATGCCCAGGCGAATTTCAAGGATCCCGAATGGGATGGCGAGCCCCTCAATCCCGAAAACTGCCCCAAATGCGGCTGCTACCCCTGTCAATGCGCCGAGAAGCCGCCCTGCCCCACGTGCGGCCAGCGGCCCTGCGTTTGCCCGTGTTCCAAATGCGGCCAGCGCCCGTGCGTGTGCCCGTGCCCCAAGTGCGGCCAGCGCCCGTGCGTCTGCCAAAAGGTCAAGATCAAGCTGGCCGATGGCAAGGCCCGGCGCATCCAGCATATGATGTGCACCACGTTCTGGCACCCGGACGGCACCCCGATGACGGCGCTGCAGTTCATGGAGGCGCTGTTCGGCAAAATACCGGAATTCTTCAAGGACGAAGCTGAATTGCGCGCCATCTGGAGTTTGCCTGACACCCGGAAGAAGCTGCTGCAAAGCTTGGCTGAAAAGGGCTTCGGCCCCGACCAACTCGCCGAAATGCAAAAGATCATCGATGCCCGGAATTGCGACCTCTTCGACGTGCTGGTGCACGTGGCCTATGCCGTGGACCCGATATCCCGCGCCACACGCGCCAGCCACGCCCAAAAGAAGATCCGCGTCCACTTCGGCGATCGCCAGCGCCAGTTCATCGACTTCGTCCTCGCCCATTACGTTTCCGAGGGTGTCGAAGAACTTGATCCGGAGAAGCTCTCGCCCTTGCTCCGCCTGAAATATCACGACTCCATCGCCGATGCTCTCGCTGACCTTGGCAAGCCAGAAGACATCACCCGCGCCTTCGTGGGCTTCCAGAAATTCCTCTACCAGGGCACCGCCACCGCCTGAACCGCGGGAAGGTCCGCCGACGCCCTCTTCACCTGTTTTGCGAGCGTTTCTTGCGAGCACTGCCCGCCCCCGCGGGGATGTAGGCCGCGAAGTTTTCCACACCGTGGAAAAAATGTTTCCACACTGTGGAAAAAAGACACTACCGTCCCATAGGAATTGTGCGGGGATGAAAAAAAGGCTGGTTTGAAGTCCTGCTCTTTGCCACTCGGCAAAGGATGAATAAGAAAAACAAACCA